>JAIROG010000010.1 GCA_031257675.1 Treponema sp.
CGTCGCTTTCCTGGCGCTTGCCAACAACTAATCACTGTATAAATCAAGTATGTCCCCACCCATACTCTTATAGTATTCTTTCCACCCCTTATGTCAACTATGCGTAACATGAGTTACAACAACAAAACCCCCTTCTCTATTGAATTCCGTCAGCCTATTCACGCTTCTTTCTGTTACTCCATGCCAATAATAAAGAATGCCCCGCCGTTTTGCGGCGGGCATTAACCACAAGGGAATAAAAGAGGACCAATCCTCTTGCAATTCCGCTTGAAACGGCGTAAACTGGCAAGCGCGTTTAGCGCAACCTAAAGGCGGCTTTCCGCCAAGAATAACGCCGGCTTTGAGACCTCTTTTTTATATAACCGCCGTATGGGCGGTTTTCTGTGTTAAAGCGGGAGCGGCTCCCATAAGGGAGCGTCCGCCCTGATAACCAGCCGGTTATTTTTATAGGGCGTTGGTTTGCATCGCATGATTTCAAAGGGATTTTCAAGACATCCGGCGGCAACGCCGGGACTTCGGGCGGCATTGCCGCGCCTGTTATGGGAGGGAAAAAACGCGCCGGCTTTGCTTCGCGTATATAAAAATTATAGCTCTTTACAATATAAAGACGTAGCTCAAGAAAGTATGGGGGGGGGGGGGGGCATCGCCAAACAGCTCGCACACTTTTTTATATACACACCTTTTGCAGGTTTTTGACGCTATATGACGAGGAGACGGCAAGCTTTGCAATTTTCATCGCCTGAACGGTTTTGAAAGGATAGTTCATTATGTTATGTTATGCGGTTCTTTTTCACTGACAGAAAGTTTTATAGCATCGGCAATAAGCGGCATATACCCCGCAATGCCTTACTTTGTTCCGCATCAGCCATGCAAGGGCTATATGGTCGTTTCGGGAACGCAGGGCTTCTTGCGTCAAATAGCCGTTGTATTCGCCAATGGAACAATCAAAACGATTGACCGAAAGACGCAAGCGGTTCAAAATCAAAATAACGTCCGCCGTTGGCGGCGCTGGCGATCACGCGCTTGCCCATCGTTTGAACATCTTCATAAGCCGCCCGGCTTGCTTTTTCATTTTGGCAAGCTGCTCCTCAGTGGGGGCGGCGAATTTCTTTGATAATCCGCTCAATAATGGCTTTGTCTTTGATAACAGCCGGCTGGCTTGATTTTAGTTCCCATGCTATGCGTTCTTTGACTTCAGTTTACCCCGGTTTAGATAAAAAGACAAGTCCGCCGCCTCGCCGGAGAACAATCTCAAAATCACGTTGCGCCATGCCTTGTCCGCGCTGTTCGTGTATGCTATTATATCTCCACTATGTCAATTACAGAAGCGATGCTGCGAGTGCGGGAGCGCATAGAAAACGCCTGCGCCCGTTCCGGAAGGAGCGGCGAAGAAATTCGGCTCTGCGCGGTTTCAAAGTTTCACGGCGCGCCCGCCGTAGAGGAAGCCTATGACGCGGGACAGCGGCTTTTTGGAGAAAACAGGGTGCAAGAGGCGTCCGGCAAATTCGCCGAACTAAAGAAAACGCGCCCCGATATACAGGTTCATCTGATAGGCGGACTTCAGCGCAATAAGGCGAAAGCCGCGCTTGGCTTGTTCGACTGCATCCAGTCTGTCGATAGAGAGTCCTTGATTGACGAATTGGGCAAACTGACGCTGGCATCCGGCGTAGAGCGAACAATACTGCTTGAAATGCGCACAGCCGAAGTTTCCAAGTCCGGTTTTCTTGATGCGGACGCCCTGTGCCGCGCCGCGGAAAAGGCGCTCGCGCATCCGTGTCTTGTTCTTTCGGGACTTATGACTATGGCGCCTTTCACAGACGATGAGAACGCCATACGCAGGGCATTCAAGACTCTTGTCGCGGCGCGGAATGCGCTGGAAGCGCGGTTTCCCGGGCATTGGCATTGCCTTTCTATGGGAATGTCCAATGATTTTGAAATCGCCATAGAAGAAGGCGCTACGCTGGTTCGCATTGGAAGCGCGATTTTTGGAGAACGCAATGTATAGCAATGGGCGCCGGCGGCGCATGACAAAGTTTTGTATGAACAAATATATTCCGGCGGCCGCCGCAGCGTTTGCCGCCATTGTCATCGCGTTCACTTTGGACAGTTGCGCGACTGCCGGCGCCCAGCTCAAAACTTCGCCATCCGCGTTGCGCCAAAACGTTTTGGTTGAGGCGGAAAACCATCTTGGCGCCCCGTATAAAAGCCCGCCGTCCGCGCCCAGGAACTTTGACTGCTCCGGCTTTGTCAAGCACGTGTTCTCAAAAGCGGTGGCTATGCCTTTGCCCGCGGCAAGTCCCGCATACAGAACCATTGGCAGGGAAATTGATTTTAAGGACGCAAAACCAGGCGATCTGCTTGTTTTTGCGTCCCATCCGGGCGGAACCGCAATAAACCATGTCGCCATACTCTACCGGAAAAGCCAGACCGGCGCGTTGCGCGGCTCATGGTTAATCCACGCCGTTTCCATTCCAACAAAAACCTCAACCATCAAAGGGAATCCCAACAGCGCGGGTGTAGTGATTAGCGAAATGGGAAAGCGAGGGGACGGCGACTGGCGAAACGAATATTTCCTTGCCCGCTATGTATGCGCGCGGCGCGTTCTCAACGAGTGAAGCCCAACGGACAAGCGGATGCGTGATCGACGTGATTGCGGGATTCGTCCGCTCTGCGCCGCTTTGCGCATCACGCCCGCAAAACCGCGACCTTCTTCCAGACATTCCTCACGCCACGCAATCTTGGCGTCGTTCCGGTTCCATTCGGCCAACAATATGTTTGTCACCTCCCAAGCGTTAGCCGCGTTAGCCGCGTTAGCCGCCCAAAACGCCTTCAGAATGTCATGTTCCACGCAACGTTTCACGGCCACCCTCATCTCCGCGTCCTTCCAACCGCCCTTCGCCTCATTAAAATAAGGACGTACTACAACAATCTTCACCTCCTGACCCCAATCATAGCGTGTCCATGGATAACGCAAAAACAGGCGCTTTAAGACGCGAATCTCCGGTTCGAGGTCAGCGCGGGAACCAAGTCTTTCGATGAAACAGACTTTTTTGCAAATAAAACGCTTGTGCAGATTTCTTTGTTGTGATATACTCCACACATGGTTGATCGAATCCTTATTGATACGCTTGATCTTAAAGCGCATGAGTTTGTGCAACGTTGGAAATATAAATTGCAGAAAGCCCCCCAGTTGAAACACTACAACAAGCTTACCGGCGAACAATTGAACGATCATTCGGGCATTTATCCAGTTCTCGCCCATACGCTGGACAGAGGGCTTGACCGCTCGTATGTTGGCGGTTACTTTGTGGGGCTTGCAAAGGAGCGCAGGAAAGAGGGGTATCCGGTGTCGGAAATCGTGTATGCGGTGGGGCTTGCCCAGCAGACCGTCATTGAGTATATTATGAACGACTTCCTCTTCGACAATCCATTGATGATATATCAGACAATGGACACGATAAACAGGGTGGCGGATTTTTTCTTCCTGGGATGTTTCTATATTACCAAAGGATTTCTGGAGGCGACCTACACCGAAATGAACGGCAGAGACGCGGTTTCGGAAGATATCTTGAAAAAATACTTTAAAGACGATTTCTTCTTTAAGCAGAATTAAGGCGCCGCTGGCTATGGATGAATTTCTTGACATAAAAACTGCTTTCACTATTCAGTTGCCGGATGGAACGCCCTCGTTTTTGCGGAGTCTGTTTCCAAACGGCATCGCCATCACCGAAACGGTGATCGTCTCGTGGGTTGTCATGGGGATGCTCATCGGACTTTCTTTCATATTAACCCGCAATTTGAAGCGAATCCCCAAAGGGGCGCAGGCGTTGCTTGAAACCGGCGTTGAATTTCTCAACAACTTCTCAAAAAATCAATTTGGGAAATTTTCGACCGTGTTCGCTCCGTATGTGGGGACGCTTTTTCTTTTTCTGCTGCTCGCCAATATCATGGGCGTCCTGACACCCATTGAAGCGTTTGGCTTTAAGCCGTTGTTTGAAGTGAAGCCGCCTACGCGGGACATCAATGTCACCGCGTCATTGGCGTGTCTCACCATTTTGCTGGTGATCGTCTGCAACATCAAGGCAAAGGGGCTTTTCGGCTGGCTTAAACATTTTTTGCACCCCATACCGTTCATGGCGCCGTTTAATATTCTTGAATATGGAACGCGGGTCTTGTCGCTTGCGCTCCGTCTTTTTGGCAATATACTGGGCGGGCTTATTCTCATGCATTTGATCGAAGGGCTTGTTCCGGTGGCTGCGCCTATGGCGCTGAGCCTCTATTTTGACTTTTTTGACGGATTTATTCAGGCGGCGATCTTCACGTTCCTGTCTGTGTTATATATTTCAGAAGCGTTGCAAAAAGAGTGAGCGGCCGGCTTTCATAGAAAAGAGAGCGTAAGAACGCAAAACGGCTGTTTTTACGGACAAATGAGGCTTTTTCAAAATTTGGGAAAGCCCACCATATTAACTATTATAAGGAGCGACTTATGACAGGCACATTAATAGCAATCGGCGCGGGCATCGCGGTTTTCACCGGCATTGGCGCGGGCATTGGCATCGGCATTGCGACATCAGGGTTGATTCAAGCCATAGCGCGGCAGCCGGAGGCGTCCAATAAGATGATACCGTGGTTCTTTGTCGGCGCGGCGCTTGCGGAGTCAACGGCGATTTACGGTTTGGTCATCGCTATATTGCTTTATCTGAAAGTGTAGATCGCGGATCATGCTTGATTTTACCGTAACCTTTGGCATTACCATCCTCAATTTCGTCATCCTTTTTTTCATATTAAAAGCGATTCTTTTCAAGCCCGTGTCCAAATTCATGGAAGCGCGAGCCGCCAAAATACAGAACGATATTGACAGCGCGGCGAAAGACAAAGAGCAGGCGAGACAGATTCTTGAGCGGTACGAAATGAAGCTCAAAGATGCGCAAGCCGAAGCCGAAACCATTATTAGAGACGCGCGGAAACAGGCGGCGGCGCAGGCTGACAAAATCGTCGCGGAAGGCAAGAAAAAGGTGGAGGTTGTCATCGCCAACGCCAACCGGCAGATAGAGGCTGAATATAAGGCGGCGTTCGCCCTGTTTAAAGCCGAAGCGGCCGGACTTGTCATCGCGGCTTCAAGCCGTCTTTTGCAACGCGACCTGAATCAGGACGACTCATCGCGCTTTGTGAAGCTTCTGTTGCAAGAGCTGGCGGCTAACGCGGCCGGCGCGGCTGATAAAGGCTGAGTATGGCGGCCGGGTTTGGCGCATTCAGCGCAGAGCGGTGGGCTGAGGCGTTCATCGCCTCCTGTGGTGATGACGCTGACGCCGCCTTTGAGGGACTCAAGGCAATGGCGCAAGCGTTCAACGCCTTAAAACGAATAGAGGGAACGGATGACGCCTGTCAAGCGGAAAAAATAGCGAGGTCCGCGATGAAAAAAGCCGGCGTGGATTCCATGGGCGTGGAAATCGCGTGCAGGACGCTCGCGCTATTGATACGGCGCGGACTCTTTCAGCGCAGTCACACGCTCATTGAGGAAATCGGGAAAGCGCTGGATCGTAAAAACGGCGTTCTGATCGCAACTCTTGAAACGGCCGCGCCATTTCCCGCGTCTTTCAGAAAAAATCTTGAGCAATCGATCAAGGAAACGGCGAAAGCCCGCGAAATCAGGCTGACTGAAAGGATTGCGCCGGAACTGTTGGGCGGTTACAAGCTCCGTATCGGGACGCGGGTCATTGACGCGAGCGTCAGCTCGTTTTTGCAAAACATGACGAAACAATTTACGCTATAGAATACGATACACTAACGGTTGCAATCATATATGGATAATAATGACGGCGGCCATGTTGAGAGGGATATATGACAAACTTTGCAGACTTGGCAAAGGTTCTGGAAGAACAGATTCAGCATTGGGAAGGCAAAGCCTTTTCAAGCTCCGTGGGCTTTGTGGCTGAGACCGGCGATTCGGTCGCAACCATTTACGGGCTTGACAACGCGATCTACGGAGAGTTGGTGGAATTTGCGTCCGGCGCGACAGGCATTGTGCTGAATCTCATTGAAAACGGGGTCGGCGTGGTGATGCTTTCCGGGGAAAACCTTGTGAAAGACGGCGAAGAAGTGCGCGGCACCGGCAAGGTGGCATCCGTTCCTGCGGGGCTTTCCCTCATGGGCAGGGTGGTCAACCCGCTCGGCGAGCCGCTTGACGGCAAGGGATCCCTTGCCGCGGAAGAATGGCTGACCGTTGAATCGCCCGCGCCGCCAGTCATTGACCGGGGCCCTGTTGACACGCCGCTCCAGACCGGCATACTCTCCATCGACTCCATGATTCCCATCGGGAGAGGGCAACGCGAGCTTATCATTGGAGACCGGCAGACCGGAAAAACCGCGATTGCCATTGATGCCATCATCAACCAGAAAGGCAAGGGCGTATATTGCGTGTACTGCGCCATCGGGCAGAAATCCTCTTCGGTCGCCGCGATCATAAAAAACCTTGAAAAATTCGGCGCGCTTGATTACACCTTCGTTGTCTTTGCCTCGGCTTCGGATTCGGCGGCGTTGCAGTACCTCGCGCCCTATTCCGCCGTCGCAATGGCCGAACACTTCATGCGGCAGGGTAAAGACATGCTCGTGGTCTATGACGATCTTTCCAAACACGCGGTCGCCTACCGTACCATATCTTTGTTGCTCCGTCGTCCGCCTGGGCGCGAAGCCTTTCCGGGCGATGTGTTTTACCTGCACTCCCGTCTTCTTGAGCGGGCGGCGAAGCTCTCCAAAGAAAAGGGCGGCGGCTCCATCACCGCGCTCCCCATTGTTGAGACGCAGGCGGGCGACATTTCCTCCTACATTCCAACCAATGTCATTTCCATTACGGACGGGCAGATATTCCTTGATTCCGAGCAGTTCAACGCGGGTTTCAGACCCGCGATTGACGTGGGGCTTTCCGTAAGCCGGGTCGGCGGGTCGGCTCAAACCAAGGCGATCCGAAAAGTGTCGGGACGCCTCAGGCTGGATCTCGCCCAGTACCGCGAGATGGCGTCTTTCGCCCAGTTCGGCAGCGATCTTGACAAGGCTACGCAGGACAAGCTTGCCCAGGGCGCGCGTCTCATGGAAGCGTTGAAGCAGCCCCAGTTCACGCCGTGGCGCGTAGAGGATCAGGTCGCCGCGCTCTACCTTTCAGTCAACGGCTATCTTCTGGACGCGCCGGTTGACAAAGCCGCCTCCTTCATAAAAGAATGCGTGGCGTACATCAGGGAGCGCAACGCCGCCCTGCTTGAGATCATCGCGGAAACCGGCGCCCTGACCATGGGCGTTGAACAGGATTTGCGTTCGGCGATAGAAGATTTCAAGAATTCCCGGACAAAAGGCTGATTCATGGCAAATTTACGTGATGTGCGCCTGCGGATGCGGGCGATTCGCCAAACCTTGCAGGTTACCAAGGCAATGAACCTTATCTCAACGTCAAAGCTGAGGAAGGGGAGACGTATGCTTGAGGACACCAAGCCGTATTTCACTCGAATCCGGAAGTCCATGTACGATATAGTTTCCTGCGTTGATGTTTCGGACAATGAATTCTTCGGCAGAAAGAAAAACCCGTCGTCCCGCGCCGCCGTAGCGGTTATATCAAGCGACAAAGGGCTTGCCGGCGGGTTTAACGCCAATATATTCAAACAGGTGAACGCGCTGTGCGGCAGCCTGGAGAACCCGGCTCTCATCACCATTGGAACCATTGCCCAGCGGTTTTTCAGCAATTCAAAATATCCGGTTTTGGAGAGCTTTTCGTTTAAATCCCGGCTTCCCACCCTTGACGACGCGAAGTTGCTCGCGGATTATCTCATTTCGCAGTATTTGTGGGGCGCGTTTGACAGCGTTCACGTGGTGTACACCTACATGTACAGCGCGGTGAAACTTCAACCTGAAATTTTGCAGGCGCTTCCCCTTTCCGCTGAAAAAATGCAGGAAGAAATTATGAAAACCGGCGGGGAAAAACGGGTGGAGCTTCAATTTGAGTTTATTCCTTCGGAAGAGGCGGTGTTTGAAGCGTTGATTCCTATTTATTTGAAAGGAATCGTGTACGGGGCGCTCGTCGAATCCTACGCGGGCGAGCAGAATGCGCGTATGGCGGCTATGGACGAGGCGTCCAAAAACGCGGAAAACATGCTCGCCAAACTGCAAATATTCTACAACAGGGCGCGGCAGGCGGCCGTCACACAGGAAATGGCGGAAATTACCGGCGGATCAAATGCTTTAACGTGATAAAGAAAAGGAAACACTATGGCACATAAAGGACACATCACACAGGTTATGGGACCGGTGGTTGACGCGCGTTTTGAACAAGGAGAAGTTCCGGCGATCCTGAATGCGCTGGAAGTCGCGGTCGAGGGGCGGAAGATGACGCTGGAAGTGTTGCAGCACACCGGCGACAACCGTGTGCGTTGCGTGGCAATGTCCGCAACTGAAGGGCTTGCCCGCGGGCTTGAGGTTGTAGACACCGGCAACCCCATAAGCGTACCGGTCGGAGAGGATGTGCTTGGACGGATGTTCAGCGTAACCGGCGATCCTATTGATGACAAAGGGGCTTTCGCAGCCAGAGAGTACGCGTCGATACACCGCGCCGCGCCCCGTTTTGAGGAACAGAAGCCGGCGACCGAAATGCTTGAAACCGGCATCAAGGTGATCGACCTGATCGCGCCCTACGCAAAAGGCGGCAAAATCGGGCTGTTCGGCGGCGCGGGCGTAGGCAAGACTGTTGTCATCATGGAGCTGATACGGAACATAGCCACCGAACACTCCGGGTATTCGGTGTTTTCCGGCGTGGGCGAGCGTTCCCGTGAAGGGGCTGACCTCTGGAAAGATATGAACGAGTCAGGCGTCGCCGCTAAAACCGCGCTTGTGTTCGGTCAGATGAACGAGCCGCCCGGCGCCCGTATGCGGGTCGCGCTTGCTGGCCTCACGATGGCGGAGCATTTCCGCGATCAGGGCGGGCAGGACGTGCTGCTCTTCATCGACAATATATTCCGCTTTATTCAGGCGGGCGCGGAGGTTTCCGCCTTGCTGGGGCGCATACCGAGCGCGGTGGGCTATCAACCCACCCTTGCAAACGAGATGGGCGCGTTGCAGGAGCGCATCGCCAGCACTTCACGCGGCTCCATAACCAGCGTCCAGGCGGTCTACGTGCCGGCGGACGACCTTACGGACCCGGCGCCCGCAACCACCTTCGCCCATCTTGACGCCACAACCGTGCTGTCACGGAGCATCGTCGAACTGGGCATCTATCCGGCGGTGGACCCGCTTGCTTCAACCTCCCGCATACTGGATCCGTTGACCGTGGGCGAGGAGCATTACAACACGGCGCGGCGCGTCCAGCAGATTCTCCAGCGATACAAGGAATTGCAGGACATCATCGCCATTTTGGGCATGGACGAGCTTTCCGTGGAGGACAAACTCATCGTGTCCCGCGCCCGCAAGACGCAACGGTTTTTCAGCCAGCCCTTCTTTGTGGGCGAAAAGTTTACCGGCATTCAAGGACGCTACGTGCCGCTCAAAGAAACCGTACGCGGCTTCAAAATGATCCTTGACGGCGAGTGCGACGCGTTGCCGGAGCAGGCGTTCTTCATGGCGGGCGCCATAGAAGACGTTCTAAAAAAGGCGCAATAATGGCCGCGTTATTCCTGTTTGAAATTCACAAGCCCTACCGCAAGTTTTATTCGGATATGGTGGAATGTATTGTCGCGCGGCTTGTCGATGGTGAAATTGGGGTGTATGCGGGGCA
Organism: Treponema sp.; assembly: GCA_031257675.1. Lineage (GTDB taxonomy): Bacteria > Spirochaetota > Spirochaetia > Treponematales > Breznakiellaceae > JAIRKH01. The sequence goes on from JAIROG010000010.1 coordinate 9,752, forward strand.
TACGTTCTTCACCGCTCCCACGCAAGCGGGCGTTGTCAAGATAAAAGATAAAAAAGGCGTATGGAACGTCGCCTTTGCGGCTGAGGGAATCCTTGAGGTGAAGGGGCATAAGTCAGTTTTGCTCGTTGATGCGGCTGAATTGCCCGAAGAAATAGACTATGATCGCGCTGTTGAAGAAAAGAAATGCGCTGAAGATGTCATACATAATGGTGGCGGATTTACATTTGAGGTTGCGCGGGCGAAGATCAGTCTTGCGCGGGCTGAAGCGCGGTTGAAAGCATGGGGAATGAGGAAGAAAAAAACGGAGTAAGCGTCAGTGGGCGCTTTGGCGCTTCATTTCCCGCCCCTTCACAAGCGCTCCTCCGTTGTGGTAAGATGCTTGTATCATGAAGAAGTTGACGGGCGTTCCCATATCAAAAGGAATCGCCATAGGGAAGGCTTTCTTGTTTCTGGACGCTGATTTTCCAGAGACGCCCCGGTTTCATATTGAGAACAATCAGATTGACGAGGAATGGGCGCGTTTTCTTGTTGCGGTGGACGAAGCGAAAGAGAATGTCAAGTCGTTGCGGGGCGTACAAAAATCCGGCGCGGATGAACGGGATGACATACTCAACGCGCATCTTTTGATGTTGGAAGATGTGGAGTTTCACACTCAGATAAAAAAACGGCTTGAGCGGAGTCTCGAAAACATTGAAAGCGCCGTATGGGACGTTGGGCGTGAATTTTACCAGATGCTGATGGCATCGCCGGTGTCGTACCTGAGGGAGCGGGCTGTGGACATTGCCGATGTTACCAAACAGATTCTGAATATTCTGCTTAACATTAAGAAACGCTCCCTTGCGGATTTGACCGAAGACGTGATCGTAGTAACCCGCGAGCTTCCGCCTTCCGAAGCCGTCGCCATGAATAAACGGCATGTCAAGGCGTTGGTCATGGGCGCGGGATCCCAGACAAGCCACACCGCTATTTTGGCAAAGGCGTTTGAAATTCCGGCGGTTTTTGGCATTTCAGCCATTGCCGAAGAAGTCTCGCAGGGCGACACGCTCATCGTTGACGGCGACTCCGGCGCAGTCATCCTCAAACCGACTGCCAAAAAGATTGAGAAATACCGTGAAATAATCGCGCAAGCAAGCGAAAAAAAAGTTGCGCAGGAGGCGTTGCGCGATCTTCCGGCGGAAACAACGGACGGCTTCCGCGTCATTCTCAACGCCAACATAGAATTTCCCGAAGAAACGGAGCAGGCGTTGCGCTACGGCGCCGAAGGCATTGGTCTGTACCGGTCAGAATTTCTTTTTCTGAACACGGGATACGCCGAAGAAGAGGAGCAGTTCCGGGCGTATGCGGATGTTCTCAAGGCAATGAAGGGCAAGCCCGTCACCGTACGGACGGTTGATGTGGGCGGGGATAAAATCCCGTTGGATATCCGCGTTATTGAAGAAAAAAATCCGTTGCTCGGCTTGCGCGCCATACGGTTTTCTCTTGCCCATCCCGAACTCTTCAAAGCGCAGTTGCGGGCGATTCTGCGGGCGAGCGTTTTCGGCGTCGTGAAGATCATGTTCCCCCTGATTTCCGGTCTTACGGAACTGGATGCGGCGCTGTCCATGCTTGAGGAAGCGAAGAAGGAATGCCGGAAAAAAGAGCAGGCGTTTTCCAGCCATATTGAAGTGGGGTGCATGATAGAAATACCGGCGGCGGCGGTGATTGCGGATATTCTTGCCGAAAAATCCAATTTTTTTTCCCTTGGCGCCAATGATCTGGTACAGTATTCGCTTGCCGTTGACCGCAACAACGAGCAAGTCAGCTACCTGTCTCAACCATTTCACCCGGCGATCATCCGGCTCATCAAGAGGACAATTGATGAGGCGCATAGCGCGGGCATAAAAGCCGCTATGTGCGGCGAGCTTGCCGGCGATCCCAGGGCGACGCTTGTCCTTCTTGGGCTGGGACTCGATGAATTCAGCATGAACGCCTCGCAGATTCCGCTGGTGAAGCAGATCGTCAGGAAAGCGAGCGTCGAAAAATGCCGCGCCCTGGTGAAAAAAATACTGACGTGCAAGACTGTGAAGGATGTGGAGATAATAATGAAAGAAGGGGGCGGCCAACCGTGACATTCGATGTTGGCAAAAAATACGGCAATGCGCCGGCAGTCGTTCTTGTGGGCAGACCTAATGTGGGAAAATCCACGCTGTTCAACCGCCTCTTGAGGACGCGGCGCGCTATAACCGACCCTACGCCGGGCGTTACGCGGGACCCGGTGGCTAAAGACGCCTTTATTCAGGAAAAACCGCTCCGGCTTGTTGATACGGGCGGATTCAAGCTCGATAATAACCGTGTTGACGAGGAAGGCGCGTTGGATATTCTGGTGGTTGAAAAAACGCTGGAAACCATCAAAACAGCCGATTTGATCGTGTTGCTGCTTGAAGCCGGCGTTTTTACTGCTGAAGACGAGGAGTTCATCGCGCTTTTGCGCCCCTATCAGAAGAAACTCATCGTTGCGGTGAATAAAACCGAAGGCGGCAGACGGGAGCAGGAATCGTTTAACCTTTTATCTTTCGGCTTTGAGCGCCTCCATTTTATTTCCGCTGAACACGGGGATGGTCTCGCGGATCTGGAGGAAGCCATCATCGGCAAGCTGGATTTTTCCAGAGTCGCCGAGTCCTCCCCTTCCGAAAAAGAGCCTATCCGCATAGCGATTCTGGGAAAGCCGAACACCGGCAAGTCCACCCTGTCGAACCGGCTTGTCGCGTCCGAAAGCTCTCTGGTAAGCGATGTGCCAGGCACTACACGCGATGTTGTCGAGGGCGCGTTCACCTACAAGAACCGCGATTTTGTCATTTTGGACACCGCCGGCATCAGGCGGAAATCCAAGGTTACTGAAAATATTGAGTACTATTCCGTGAACCGCGCCATAAAAGCCATTGACGATGCTGACATTGTGTTTCTCCTGATTGACGCGCAAGAAGGGCTGTCGGATCAGGACAAGAAGATAGCGGCGCTTGCATCTGACAGAGGGCGCGGCGTTGTCATGGCGCTGAACAAATGGGATGTCATGCCTGAAACAAAGAACATCTTTGAAGCCATGCGCGACCGCATCCACTTTTTCTTCGGCAAGATGGAATACGCGCCCATCGTGCCGGTAAGCGCCAAAACCGGGTTTGGCGCGGACAAGTTGCTTGACGCGGCGATCCGGCTGTATGGGCAGCTTGCCACACAGATCGACACGGGGCGCTTGAATCAGGCTTTGGAACGCTGGCTGGAAGAGAGTCCGCCGCCCCAGGGTCCGCAAACCCGTTTCAAGGTGAAATACGCGGTGCAGGTTTCCAGCCGGCCCGTAAAATTCATCTTTTTCGTGTCCCGCATTCACGCCGTAACCGATTCGTACATTTCATACCTCCGCAACAAAATGAGAAAGGACCTGGGATTCAAGGAAATACCCGTTGAAATAGAGATCAGATCGTCACGCGCTCCTAAAAAGTCTCTGTGAGCGTGGAAAAGGAGAAGCATGACAGAATTGACCATAGGGGAAGTGGAAGAAATTATCGGCGTAAAGGCGCATGTTTTGAGGTATTGGGAACAGGAGTTTCCCATGCTCCAGCCCAAACGGGACAAGGCGGGCAGGCACATCTTTTCCGAACGGGACATTCACATTTTATTCCGTCTGAAACACCTGCTTCACGAGAGGCGGTATACCGTTGAGGGCGCGAGGCGTCAGATGTTTGCGGAACTGTCCGGCGTACGTCAAGGCGTTCATGCGCAAATCTCCCTGTTGCGCTCGGAACTGATCGCCTTGCGCCGTGCCATTCAAACGTTGGGTCAAAAATTAGACAAGAGAACATGCTGTCCGTATCCATCTACACGCTCGGTTGCAAACTGAATCAGCTTGAAAGCGAAGCGATCGCGGGCGCGTTTCGGGACGCGGGATTTTCCGTGATTCCCTTAAACGAAGACACTCCCGCGGATGTGATTATTGTCAACACCTGCACCGTAACCTCCAAAGCCGAACAAAAGGCGCGGCGAATCATCAGAAAACTGGCGGCTGGCAATGGGTGCGTCATCGTGAGCGGCTGTTACGCTCAGATGGACGCCCAAGCCATCGCGGCCATTGACCGGCGGGTTGTCGCCCTTGCAGGAGACCGCAAGAGCGCCCTGCTTGATCTGCCGGCGGCGCTTGCGCAAACGCCGGAGTCTGTCTGGGAACATCACGCCTCTTTGCCGGACAGCATCTCTCATTTGCTCCATTCGCCGCTTCCCGATACTACGCGGCTGGAACAATTTCGCTATGCCCCGGACACGTTTTCCTTTCATTCCAGGGCGTTTCTCAAAATTCAGGACGGCTGCGACAGGCGGTGCGCGTACTGTCGCGTCCGTCTTGCGCGGGGGAGGAGCGTGAGCCTTGAGCCGGATCAGGCGCTCAGCCAGTTGCGCGCTTTTGAAGCGAAGGGCTACCGTGAAGCCACGCTTACCGGCGTCAACATCAATCAATACAACGCCGGCATGGATTTGGCCGGGCTTGTGGACTATCTGCTCAAAGGCGCGAAACGAATACGGCTGCGGCTTTCTTCTATTGAACCGGAAGGCGTTACGGAAGCGTTCTGCGCCGCCATAGCGCATGAGCGAGTTTGCCCCCACTTTCACCTTTCGGTGCAAGCGGGCAGCGACGCGGTGCTTGCGAAGATGAGGCGTCCGTATACGCAGGAGGTTGTGGAAAAAAGCGCCGCCTTGCTCCGTTCCGTAAAAGACGACCCTTTTCTGTCTTGCGACATTATCGCCGGTTTTCCCACAGAAACAGCGGCCGATTTTGAGAAGACCCTCGACTTATGCAGGCGCATCGGGTTTTCATGGATACACGCCTTCCCCTACTCGCCGCGTCCGGGAACCGAAGCGTTCTGTTTCAAAGGGAAAGCGCCTGATCGGGAAATTTCCAGCCGCATTGACGCGCTTTTGACGCTGGCGCATGAAGGGCGGCGTTCCTATATCAACCGGCAAATTGGCAAAAAAGCGGAAGCCGTCATTGAAGCGGCTGACAATGCGCCGGCAGGGTTTGTCGCCGGCGCTACGGAAACGTACCTCAAAGTGCTGTTGCAAGCGCCGGAAGGCGGCGAAGCCCCTCGCGCAGGCGACGCGGTGTCCTGCACGTTAACGGCCGCCGCGTATACGCCCTTGCGCCGCGCCTATGACATGCGGGGAACCATACCATGAAAACAGCATCCCGCATGGCGCCGCGCTTCGCCGGTCTTCCGCAATGCGCGGCTAGGCGTTAGCCGCCGCTATATCCAAGACCCGTTGGAACGCCGAATCGGGCTTCTTGAGTTCGCGGGATCCCCTTGTAATTTTACAGAGGGAAAGCCTCAGGTCCTGCGCTATCTCACGCTGGGTTTTCTTTTCTTTCAGCGCTTTGACCAACGCCCAGCGAGTCGCAATGTCCGCAGTTTCGGCGGGAGTGAGAAGGCAATGCAAAAAAGACTCGATAAGTTCCGGGTCGTCTATTTTTGCAAGAACCGAAGAGAGACCACTCAGATTTTCCGCGACACGAGGATCGTCTATGTTCATAGTATCTCCAAAAGATCCGAAGGCTTATTAATGATGCGCTCCGCGCCCGCTTTTGACAGAGTTTCAGCGCCCCGAAATCCCCATGCCGCGCCTACCGCATGACATCCCGATGCGCGCGCAGTCTCTATATCAATTTCCGAATCTCCCAAAAACACCGTATCCCTCGGATTTGAATCAAAGTCTACAAGGATATCCCACACTGGCTCCGGCGAGGGCTTGCGCGGTTTTCCCGCTATTTCGCCGCGCACAACATCAAATGATCCCTGTGGAAAAAGGGCGTTTGCCACGACGTTCGCCATTGCGTCCGGCTTGTTGCTGAGAACCGCAGTCTTGAACTTTCTCCGTTTGACCTCTGCAAGCAGTTCCTGTATGCCGGCGTACGGTTTTGTCTTAACAATCGGCGTCTCCCCGTAAAAACGGGTGGCGTCTGCGGCGAGGCCTGCGGAAAGCGCGTCTGCCTCCGCAGACTGCCGTATGTCAGGGGGCAATACATTGAGGGCAAGCCGCTTCATGCCCCACCCGACGAGTTTGGCGTACGCTTCTTCAGGAACAAGAGGCAGGTGACGCGCCTCCAGCGCCTTATTCATAAAGAAGGCTATATCCGCGATAGTGTCAACCAGGGTGCCGTCCAGATCAAAAATGACGCTTTTGAATTTCCTTTTCATATTCACCCCGCTACAAGGTGTCCGGCGTATCAAGATACGCGGGCAGCCGCATAGATGTCTCCATATATCCCAAACGACGCTTTTTTACGTCAATATCCATAAATACGTACCCTTCTTTTTCCATCACCGAGAAGCCGCGTATGGTTATGGGATCGTCTTTGGTCAGTCCCGCGTCATCGGCGATGGAACCGCGCAGCACTTTTTTGACCGTGTAGCTAGACGTTTTTCCCAAGGATGGCGTCAAAATAAACCCGAACAACGGTCCCGTCATACGCTCCCTGCTGTCTTTTTTCGCGGCTTCGGACAGGGGAAGCGCGGGACGCGCCTGAGACATAAGGAGATGCCGCGCCCCGTCCGTTGTTTCCAATGACACCAGCTCGCCCGGGCGGGTGGAAAAAAGCTCGTCCTGCAACGCGGGTATAAGCCCGCCCTGATGGGCGCCCACATTCTCTCCATTTATATGCGCTATGACGCCTCCTTCCTTGACATTCAGTTCCGCGGCAGGGGTGAAAGGCGCGACATAGATGATTTCCGCGCCCTCGGCGGTTTCCGCAAGGACAAGCCCCAGCCAAGGGCGCTCGGCTTGCCCGCCCTTGATAAGCGCGGGCAACGCGGCGACAAGCCGTTCCGCCGGAATAGCGAAATTCAAGCCCTGATACTGATTCGCGCCCGCGAAAACAACGCCGACAAGCCTGCCGTTCTTGTCAAGAACGGGACCTCCCGAATTGCCTTGATTCACAGCCGCGTCTATCTGGACTACGCCGCCCATTTGCAACAACCGCCTTCCTGTGGCGGACACTATGCCCTGAGTAACCGTTCTTTCAAGACCAACAGGCGACCCTATCGCAATAATGGAATCGCCCACAGCCGGAGCCGCCCAATCCGCAATAGAAAAAACGTATTCAGGCTTAACCGAGGTTTTGATAAGCGCAAGATCCATTGCCCTGTCATACCCAACCACTTTGGCGGGCGTACGGGGGCTTGTCGCGTCCCCCATGCGGATATACATACGGGAATATCCTTCATACGCGGGATCAACCTCGCTCTGAACCACATGATAGTTGGTGACGAGCAGACCGGAAGCATCCACAAAAAACGCGGAACCCAGCGTCATTGCCGGATACGCCCGCCCTTTTTCAATATGCGTCCCTTGATCGACAAGCACAGTCGCAACGCCCTTGATCATATCCCGCGGCTGGTCATTCCCCTCCGCATACGCCCGTACATCGGACGAGATTGCGGCGCGTTTATCCGCATTAGCGGCGGCGGCATCCGCGGCGACGAGAAAATAGGAGGCTGTCCGCCGCTGTTTCACGGTCACCGCGCGGTTCAGGAAGATCAAAGCGTCGTCAAACGCAAGCGGTTTAAGCGCATGGGCATGAACCGCGGTTATAAACGCTGACAGATCGTCGCCTTTTTCCAGATGGTCTTTGGCGCCGGCGAGCAAAATATCCGGCTCCAAGCCGGCGCTTTCGACCATGACATCCAGATTCGCCAGGGAACGCGCCATGGACAATGCGTCGTCAAAGCGCTTTTCTTCAAGGGCTTGCGCCTGACGCGCTTTCAGATTGCCTATCGCCGCATCCCATAACTCGGCGAGCGCACTGTCGCTCTCATCATCTTGCGGGTAATTGGCGCGGTACACGCCGATGAGATGCAGGGCTTGCGCCGGATTTTCAGAGGCGGATTTCTCAATATCGGCAAGCCTGATTTCACGCGCCGGTTTTGGCGGCGCAAGACGGCTGGCGATTGCGCTGGAAGAAAGGCACGCAGCCAGACTCAGAGATCCCGCGCACAAGAAAAAAAACGCCGCGGCATGGTACACTTTCATACTATCTTAAACCTCACCAAAATAGGTATGGTTACAGCCATTCCCTCGTTAAAGACGGCGCGAGACGAGACGCTTGCGCGGCGCCGCGCGCCTCCGGTTGTTTGTTCCATATTTCTGAGCTTTTCCCAAAACGCGAACTACGTCAGGGTTAGTTTTGGGAAAGACTTCCGAAGAAGTGGTCTAAAGCCCACTTCTTTTCCCCCCAAAAACTGTCGCTCTGCGCATTTTGGGAAAGCTTCTTCTTTTAACGCTTTTATATATGCTACTATAGCGTGGGAAACGTTGTCAAGAGGGCAGTCTTGCGGGACAATGGCGCATGTGCGAATGAAAATGAACCTCCGCGCGACAAGCGCGAACCAAAGCGCGGCTTCTTAAACGTCGCGGGGCAGTTCATTCACTTATGTAAAAATAAAGCCACTGAAAACCGCCTCAATTTCTAAAATCTGGACATTTTGAGCTCACACTGGATTTTTGTTATATAAGACAAATGTCACCTTCGCCTAAGAGTCATTCCTTTTCGCCGCTTCACAGTGCCGCGCTTGTGTGCCTGCTTGCGTGGCAGTTGATGTTGACCGCCGTCGGAAGCCCTGCAATGTGGGTGGGCATGGTTTCGATTGCAACAAAGAGCGCGGTCGTTTTTCCTCCGAATCCGGCGGGTCCAATGCCAAGCGCATTAATCTTTTCCAGCAACTCTTTTTCCATATCCGCATAGACCGCGTTGGAATGATGCGTTCCAAGCGGACGGAGCAGGGCTTTTTTGGCAAGCAGAGCGGCTTTGTCAAAGCTGCCGCCTACGCCGACTCCCACAACGATGGGCGGACAGGGATTTGCTCCAGCCTTTTTCACGGTTTCTAGTACAAAGTTTATCACCCCATCCCTGCCGTCACCGGGGTTTAACATGGCGATGCGGCTCATATTCTCGCTGCCAAAGCCTTTTGGCGCAACCGTAACCGCGACCCCGTCTCCCGCGACAAAATCAAGGTACACAAGAGAGGGGGTGTTGTCGCCCGAATTACGCCGCTCAAGGGGATCCGTCACAACAGACGCCCGGAGACGGCCTTCTGTCTGCGCCTGCCTTACCCCTTCGTCAACAGCGGCGTAGACGCAGCCTTCAATATGCGCGTCACGCCCTATTTCCAGAAACACGCAAGCCATGCCCGTATCTTGGCAAATCGGCATGGACTGTTCCGCCGCGATTTCAAAGTTTTCAATAATCGCGTCAAGCATATCCGCCGCTATGGGGTAGGTTTCGTGTTTCCGGCATTTCCGTATACGGTCACGCACATCGGCGGGCAGATACGCATTCGCTTCAATGAAAAGCCGTTTTACGGTTTCGGTTAAGAGCGGCGCAGGGATAATCCTCATGGTTGCGGCGCCTTATGTTATAAGGCGGACGGTCCTCTGCGGGAACGGGATGGAAAGCCCGGCGGCTTCTATTTTTTCCTTGATAAGGCGCATGTGCTTCCAATACACATCCCAGTACGCATCGGCAGGCGCCCACGCCCTCAAAAGAATATTCACCGAACTGTCGCTTAGGGACTGCACCACAATTTGAGGGGCAGGCTCTTGCAGAAAACGCGGCTCCGCATCCACAATTTCACGCATGACGCGGTATGCCGTGTCAATGGAATCTCCATAAGATATGCCGATCACCAAATCCATGCGCCGTTTGGCATTCCGGCTGTAATTCTTTATGGGGTTTCTCCATACGGTGGAATTCGGAGCTGAAATCAGAACGCCGTCCGGCGTTTCAAGTTTTGTGGTGAAAAGATCGAAATCCTTGATCGTGCCCATAAAACCATCGAATTCGATAAAATCACCCTTGCGGTACGATTTCAGCACAAGCAGTACGATGCCTGCCGCTATGTTTCCCAGCGTGTCTTTCAGCGCAAGCCCCACCGCAACGCCGGCGGTTCCCAGCAAGGCGACGAGTCCGGTTGCGTTTATGCCAAAGACATCCAGAATCATTATGAGACATACGATGATAAGCGCGTATTTCAGCGCCCTCCACAAGAGCGACAACAGGGCGTCGTCAATCTGGGCGTTGCTTGCGCCCACATGCTTGATCAGTTTTCGGAAAATAGTGTAAATAATGATTCCCGCAATAATAATAATAACGGCGCTAAACAGTTTGTACCCTGCTAAAAAAAAAGCGTCTTTATTGGCGTTTAAAAAATTAAAAATCACCTCGAACATAGTTTTTGTTTCTCGCTCGCTTCTTGTATCGCCTCTTTCAGCGCTTTTTCCACCAACGCTTTGGGAGGTTTTACGATGTCTTCCATCTCCTGGAGATGTTTTGCCACGCGATGCGCGGCTTCTATATCGGCTTTTGCCCTGCGGTACGCCTCATCACGGGAGAGGGTGACTCGGGCGACGCCTTCATGGATCGCGGTTTCCGCGACATCGGCGGCTTCCCGGGCGAACAGTTCCGTTTCGTCCATTGTCGCTATGATGTTGTCCGGTGAAATGCCGCGCTGTTCTGAAAACTCCGCTATGCTGCGGCTGCACCGGATGACCATGCGGTCTGTGATCTTGCGGCTGCGGACGAGGAGGGCGCCTTTGAGGATGCCGGGAAAACAGATGGAATTGTTCACCTGATTGGGGAAATCGCCGCGTCCAGTGGCGATGATGAACGCGCCTTCTTCCTTCGCCGCGTAGGGCCAGATTTCCGGCGTTGGATTCGCGCATGCGAACACAATCGCTTTATCCGCCATGGAGCGCACCCACGCCCTCTTAACCGTGTCTGGTCCGGGCGCGGACAGGGCGATGAGAACATCGGCGTTTTTCATCGCTTCTTCAACTGAGGCAATTCTCTGGGGATTGGTTTTAAGACAGAGTTCCCATTGCCTGTATGCGCGGGGATCGTTTTCGATGTCGCTTCTGCCGGCATGAAGTCCGCCGTTGATGTCAAACAGGGTGATCTTGCCGGGGTCTCCGCCAGCCTCCATGATGAGGCGGGACGTCGTAACATTCGCCGCGCCTGCGCCGAGCAACACGATGTGGACGCCGCCGAGCGTTTTACCGGCGAGTTTTAAGGCGTTGACAAGCCCGGCCAGTATTACACACGCGGTTCCCTGGGCATCATCATGCCACACCGGAATATCGCAGGATTCGCGCAGTTCGTCCAGCGCCCTGAAACAGTTCGGCTGGCTTATATCCTCAAGATTCACCGCGCCGAAGGAGTGTTGGCACATCTTCACAAACTCAATGAGCTTTTCGGGATCGTTTTTGCCATCCTTGCCCCGCGAATCAACGCACAGCGCCGTCGCGTCAACGCCGCCCAAATACTTCATAAGCAACGCCTTGCCCTCCATGACGCCGAGTCCGCCGGCCGGCGTACAGTCGCCGTCTCCCAGTACGCGGGTTGAGTCGGAAACCACCGCAACCAAGTTGCCGCGGTTTGAGAGCGCGAAGGAGGCGTCATTATCATCGCGGATCACGGTGGAGATTTTCGACACGCCCGGCGTGTACCATGCGTTGAACCAACCCAGCCCCTCAATCGCGCACTTGGGAATGGTCTGCATCTTCCCGTTGTAGAAACCATGCAAGGCAAGAGAGACGTTTTTGAAAAACAGGGTTTTTGCCCGTGATCTTTCCTCCCCGGTAAAATGGGGAGGAAAGAAATCATCAATTCTGTCGAATTCTATGCTAGAAGACATAGATTCTTAAGCCTCCGGTGATGCGGAACATGAGCGTCTCCACGCCGGTAGTTTCGGTGTCGGTGTCAGTTGAGACAAACCAAAGCTGCGGCTCAACGTACAGCGCGATATTGCGGAACATTTTCACTTTTGGAATGGATATTCTCGGGAATTCAAGTTGCAGGATCAAAGCCGGCAGAATAGTGGGCGACCCGCTCTGCGTCTCGGTGAAATAGGAGAAATTCGCTCCCACCGCTGCGGACAGTCCAAGCCACGCCCAATCCGGTCCGCCGAACGACCCGAAATTAAGGGCGTACACGCCGGCGATCAGTTTCAGTCCCAAAATATTGCCGTAGAACCGGGGAGCAGGGGTTCCGAACATGGCGTATTGAGCTTTGGTGAATTGCCCGTACTGGAACTGGAGCTTCACGTTGTCGTCAAAGAAGGAAAGTCCCGCGCCTATGTCCCACAGGCTGCCGCCCCAGAAATGACCGTCAATATACATGCCTTGCATGAAGCCGGGAACTTCGTAGGATTCCTTGCTCCCGGTTCTCAATGCAAAGTGAGCGGAATTCACTTCCACATCATCGGTGACGATGCCGGTGAAATCAATCGTTTGATTGTACCGTCCGCCTGCTCTTGGAGAAATAAGCGTTATTACAGGCGGCGTTTTGTTTATTTGCACCAATGTTTTAGTAACCGCGATTTCCCCATTTTTCATCACCGCCTTGATGAGCAGGTAGTACATCCCCTGTTCCATATTCCAATCTTCAATGCGGTATTCCCATGCGCCTTTCTTCTTCATGGCGACCGGCTGGAAGGTCTTTCCATTGTCAAAACTCAGCTCCACAAAAGCCGGCGTCTTCGCCTCAACCGTGGCTTTTGCGGCTTTTGACGCCTTTTTATCGGCAAGCACAGCCAGATCGTCCTCATTTAACACATACCCTGTCAAGCCTCTGAGATACGGCCTCTGATAGGCGTAGTCTCCCATGGTGAGCGTGTCGATGGTTATCCACGGACCCGCCCGCTTGTATTCAATCACGCGGGGATAGGAAGCCGTTTCCCCGCGTCCGCCAAAGTCGCTCTTTACCACTATTGTATTGGCGTCTGGAACAAGCCCCATGTTTTCGTCAAGGGCAAACCGGAAATAACCGGCGTTTGTTACGGAAGCGGTCTCAACCACAACTCCATTTATCTCAAGCGAAACGTAGTCCGTTTTATCCACTCCTCCAACATACCCGTACAGGTTGAACTGCCCTTGTACAGTCTCTCCGTTCATGGGGTACAGAATCTCAATAAAGTTAGGATTCTTGTCTTTCGCCAACTCAATGTACCGGGAAGCGCGGGAGATATTGCCCGCCTTGTCGGTCGCCTGTATGTCAAGGCTGTAGAGTCCGTCGGGCAAAGCGGAAATGTCAAGCGTTTCAATCAATATGGAATCAGGCTCCCGTACAAGACCGGTCAGATGATCGGGAATCGGCTTTCCTTCCGTACTGCGGACGCTGATGACAACATTTTGCAGGCTTATGCCATCGGTCGCCTGCCCGGATATGTTCACTTGCCCAACCGTACTGATGCCGTCAACCGGTCTTTCAATCATCAAGACCGGCGGCGTGTTGTCAATGTTGATGAGGCTTGAATACAAGCCGATGATATTGTACTTGTCCCAAACCTTGATGAACACGACATGGGTGCCGTCTTCCAGAATTTTAGTGTCGAAGCGATACGTCCAGTCCGTAGTTCCATTGGTGTTGTCATACGACAGTCCGTTGTCAAAAGACACCTGCACTAGAGCTATATCGTTTTTATCGGACGCTGTTCCCTGTATCTCCAAAATTCCGGCGTTCACTACATCAAAGGAGGGGCTTGACATAACGGCTTTCGGCTCCTCAAGGGATATCCTGAAATTGCGCGTCACAGATTCTCCGCGTATGCCGTACACGTCCTCCGCTGAAATGGTGATATGGTGTTCGTTATCGGTAAATTGTAAAAGCTCAAACGGAATGTGGTATGCGTTTTTGACTTCCAGCTCGGTTTCCTGCCCGTCGTCAATGGAGTACCATATTTTCGCAACCGCGTCATCATCGTACACCACGCCGCTCACCGCAAAATTAGCGATGATGATCTCGTTCTCTTCCGGCAGATTGATTTCCAGAGACGGAATGTCCGTTGTCTGGTCTATCTCGAATTCCGTCCATGAATCCAGCGTACCAACATTTTCTGAAACGTCGGTGAAATGGAATTGCATATTGTCAAGCAACGGATACTCTTCTACGCCGACAAACATGCTGATGAAATAAGAAGGTTGATCTATGGGCGTTGTAAACGCCCCAGCGCCAGCCGCGCCAGCCGCTTCCTCCGCGCCGGCGGGCTTTTCGTAGACTGCGGACGCGAGCCGCCCCTTTTCGATCACCTCAATGCCGATGAGTATCTTGCCGTTCACCTTGACCGGTTCTCCGCCGATCATGCAGGGAACAATAAGCCGCGCTGTTGGCGCCGCCGTATCTTTGTAAACAACGAAACTCACCTCGCTGGTTTTGTCCGCCTTGTCTTTTGCTTTGACGCTCACGGTGACAAGACCGTCCGGAGCGCCGCTCAGGTTCAGCGTCACGTCCGTTGAGTCAAGCGGCAGCCACTCGCCGCTTACATTCAGAGAATAAGATATTTCCTGTATCCCATTGCTGTCGTCAACCTCAAATTGTACGTGGACATCGTTCTGAACCCAGATATCGCCCGTTTCGTCACGCAAGGCGATAGCCGGAGCCTCTGAGTCCGCGATGAAGGAATAGGCGTCCGTGTTGTACGTCCATCCTTCCGTATCGGTGATCATAAAGACGACCTCGTTGTACACGCCGTCTTTGTTGGCTTTCAGCGCGACAATCCCATTCTCATCAACCGAAACGTCGAGACCGGGCGTATCCCCGTTTATCGCCGCGTCCCGAATGGGTTTCCCGCTGTAAAGACCAAACAACGGCGTTTCACCGTCAAGGAGCAGGGTCGCGCCGTCTGAAAGCGTTTTCGGCGACAGCCATCTAAAATTTTCCTCATGGTTGGCGCTTCTCGTTCCAAGCGGGCGGACTATCACGATGTCGCCGGAATCCTGCGCCTGCGTCTTGTTCTTGTAGATCGCCGTCATGACGACGGTTATCTGCGTGGGCGGCAAATCAGGCGGCATGTCCACCGTAACGCGCCGCGCGCCGTTTTCATTTCGTTGCAAGACGCCTTTGACCGTTTTAGCATACCCGCCGCCAGTCGCCGTGAAACTGAAATCAACCGAAACCACCGGATTATTTTTGGGATCCGGCTCCACCACACTGCCTTGAATCTGGCATCCCTTTAGCGCGGTTTTCTGCGGCGCGTTCATAGACACCGGTATTCCCGAAACCCACGTCATGCCTTTCACTTCAGGCGTGTCAATCAACTCGATCCTCGCGTCCAATCTATCAAATTCGTTGTTATAGCTGTTGTCTAGGACATATTCCTCAGACTCATACCTGATGTCATGCGTTGTTGTAACAACGATTTTTACCGCAGCCGATTCCTTGACGCTTCCCCGCCGAATTATGAATCGGGCGCCGTCCCGCTCCAAAACGGCGGCGTCGGTCGCCGGTTCAAGCGCAATGTCTTTGACGTCAGATCCCGCGAAATAGCCGGCGAGCGGATAATCTCCCACAAAAGTGAAGCGGTTTGTTGCAGCCGGCGCCGCTGATTCAACAGGTTCATCTGCGCCCGTTTCTCCGCCAACGGCAGCCTCTTCGCCGACATCCTGCTCCTCCGCCGGCGCTTTAACAGCCTGCGCGCCAGGCGCCTCTTTCTGGACATGTGTGTCGTTGATGACAAAACGGGGCGCATCTTTTATAGATGGGAGATGAACGGCGGATATATCCGTTACGATAATGTAATCAAGCAGCGCCGTTTCACGCTGAACCGGCGAAACGCCGTTTTTCGCCGCGTTCTTATCCACGCTTTGCGCTATATCTACAGCCGTTATTAAAAAGGGAACCAGCCCAAAATCAACATCGGCGGGCAGGGGAATTTCCGCTATGGCGGGACCTCCGGCGTTTTTCGGCAGGGTCAACTTCGCCAGTTTGGGCGCGAGCCCGCCAAACTGGTAAGAGACCGATTGGATCGGCGAACCGCCTGAGACTTCCACAATAAAATACATTTCCGTTTCACTCTGGACCTCAAAGCCGGAATAAAAAGGTTTGGTTACGGCATTCTTAACGCCGCCGCTCTGCGTTTGAACGATCTTGATGGAAGGCTTCTCGCCCGCGATGACAATGCCGGTCACCCGCTGTTTGATTCCTTCAACGCCGAATATGTCCTTCGCCCACACATCCAACGTGTGGATTCCAGGCGCAAGTGCAGGTACCGCAATATGAAATTCGCCAACCGTTGTTTTTATGCCCGCTTCCCGTATTTCAACTGGGATGGTTCCGTCTATCGCATAGAAAATGCCGCCAACTCCGTCGTCATCGGCGGCCGTCCCTCTTATTACAAATCCGCTTCCGTCAACAAGTTGATTTACGGTTGGAGAGGCGAGGCTTACAACCGGCAGATCGTCGCTCGCGTTTACCGCAATCCGCCGCTTTTTCGAGACGACATTGCCGGAAAGGTCTTTCGCGGTTATTTCAAGCTCAACAAATTTCGCCGTATTATCTAGAATTTTGAATTCTTTTGTCCACCATATATTGCCGGCTGTAAGTTCAAAGTTTCCAGAAATGGCGCCTTCAAGATCGCTCGCGCCCTTCCCGATCTTCCATGAGAGCGATTCCAGTCCGATGACATCCTGAACATAGCCCGCGGCGGTAAAAACGCCGTTTACGGTTTTATCGGGATACACAACCTCAACAACAGGCGGCGTATTGTCCACAAAAACGAGGTGCGTGTATATTCCCGCCGTTCCCTGCTTGTCAACCGCTTTGAATCTGATCTTAAGCGGACCGTCGGCAAACGACTTGGTGTCCAGCGCGACGTTGTAGGTCGCCGCTTGTGTTTTTTTGTCCGTTTTTATAGGCGCATTGATGAACGACGCGGCGTCTTCCGCGCTGAAAGAAAGGGATGCGGCGCCGTTTCCATCCCATACAGTGCCTTTGAGCGTCACTTTTCCATGAATCAACCCGCCAGACGCGATATTATCAACCGTTATAACCGGAGATCTGCGGTCAAGATTCCATGAAATCTTCCTGGAGCGTCCGCGCAACCCGTTTATATCAACGCCTGTCGCCGTAATGGAATAAAGACCGTCCTCCATCTCCTTTGTATCCAGATAATACGACCAGAATTCTTTCCCTTCGGCTTTGACAACGGTTGAGGGATCGTTGCTGAACGTCAATTCCACATAATCGACCGCATCGTCGTCAACGCAGGTTCCCACGACATTAAGGTTGCCCGGCACTCGCATATCCGCGCTGGGATTGGTGATCATAACAACCGGAAGATCAGACTCAGGGTCTATAAAAATGTTGCTGGGTCCGGCCATTTGTACGTTTGCGCCTTTATCATCGGCTTCCACATAAAAGTTGTACTTTCCCGGCTTCTTGCTGTTGATGTCAACCGTTTCTTTAAAACCAGCCGGATCGGAAATGGATTGTTTTTCCGTCTTGCCACCCGCCCATGTGGACGCGACCACAATAAAAGAAAAAATGGTGAAAATAATTTTTTTGCTCATGGTATGCCCCTTTCCGCTCTGAAACGGATTTTGGGAAAACGGGTGTTAGGACGTTTTCCATCTGGCATTTAAAAAGGCTCTGATGTAACACAGTGAATTATAAAAATCACTTGAGCCTTTTTCAAAACTGGCTGGCGCAATCCTTCGGCGCTGAACCGGAGAATTATGAAAAGCCCCGCCCTCCCGATCACTGCCGCCATTTGTATGAATAGCCATATTGTAACTATACGCCCTCAATAACGCTTTTGTCAATAGAAATGTAAAAAAATAACTTTCGACAACCAGTCTTTCTCCGCTTCCGCGTGTAACGGATCGCCTATGACAGACGTAATATAAAATTATCACACATGAATCAAAACAGCGTCCGAACCCTTTTTATCATATAGATTATTACAAGGGGTCTGGTTTCATGGAAGAGTTGAGCTTTTACATGCGCCTTTACAGGCAGGGAACGTTGGCAAAGAAAGATCTGGAAGCGATTGTTTTTCAATTTGTACTTAAAAATCCTCACCGCTTTTACCTGGCGGGACTGGGGAAAGAGCGTTGCGTTGATTATTTGTGCTGGCTGTATCCCAGGTTAAGCGCGGCGATTGACGCTTACAAGGACACCGGCTCTTCTTTTGAAGCGTACCTCGCGTCGTTGCTTTTCTGGTCAGCGCATGAATTTTTTTCCAGTGAAAGGGAACATGCCGTTACCGAGCGAGCTTGCTGGGAGGCGCGGGCTGGAGAAATTGTCTGTGAGGAGGAGCCAGAGTATTTGGCGGAAAAAGCGCGTCCATTCAGCAATAAAACCGGAAAGAAACTCAAGGCGAATGAAATTATGGTTTTATTGCTGAAATCATACTTTTTTGTATCGGAAGATTTTTTGGAACGCATAGCGCCTATTGCGGGTGTAAAGGCGGAGAAACTGATGATGATGATCGAAGATCTCAAGAAGAAACGGGAGCGGCACGATGAGGGCATACGCATGTTGAAAATAAGGATACATAGCCAGTACTACCGGTGCGTCACGTTTGAAGAACGCCTGCGGCTGCTGGACGATGACTCTCCCAATTACGAAAAAACGAAGGCTCTGCTGGAACGCGGGAGGAAGCGCCTCGCAAATATGAAAAAACGGCTGGCGGGATTGCGGGTTGATGCAAGCAACCGTCAGGTGGCGGAGATACTTTGCATTCCCAAAGGAACGGTGGACAGCATACTGTATGCGATAAAAAAGAAATTCGGCGTTACATAATGGCGTTTTCACACCCTCTTCGCCGGGCTATGCATTACGCGAACTTTAGTCCGACGCATTTTTGCAGCCTTTAGGCTGCAAAAATGCGGTTTTTAAGGCGGTCTGTCCATAATGCGCCTTCATTATGGACAGACTCTATTTTATAGAAAGAATAGCGGATTTGACGAATTTCTTGCGGAAATTCGTCAAATCCGCCGTTTTTTTTAGCGGAACTTGTTCAATAACTGAAGTTATTGAACAACTCCAGTAAAGAAACGTTGAAAACAAAACGGATTGGCATTATAATAGAGACGATCTGGAACGTTGGCTGTTCCGGAATGCGCCTTTATTAACGATATAAAAGGAGGACGTATGACGCATGAAGCCCTCCGCATAGCGGTTTCAGGAAAAAGCGGGTGCGGGAATACCACGGTAAGCCGCATGGTGGCAGAGAAGCTGGGGTTGAGGTTTATTAACTTCACCTTCCGTTCCCTTGCGCAGGAAAAAAATCTTGGGTTGCACGAAGCGCTTGCCCTTGCCTCGAAAGACGACTGGTGGGACAAAGAAGTGGATCGCCGCCAAGTGAACCTCGCCCGCGAGGAGGGCGGCTGCGTAATCGGTTCGCGTCTCGCCATCTGGATGTTGCCGGAAGCCGATTTGAAGGTGTACCTCTACGCCGGACTTGAGACCAGGACGCAACGCATTGTCATGCGGGAAGGCGGCGTTTTTGAGGAGACCGCCGCGTTTACGGCGGAACGGGACCGGCAAGATCGGGAACGGTACCTGCGGCTTTACGGCATAGACAATGACGATTATGCGTTTGCCGATCTTGTCATTGACGTTACGTCTCTAACGCCGGAAGAAATAGCCGACTGTATTGTCAAGCGGGCGGCGCCCGGCGCCACATAGGGAGAAAAGCATGGATAAGCCGCTTGCAAGATATGTTTTTGTTCGATGATGAGATGTCCACAATCTCCCTCAAGATAATTTTTAACAAAGCGTCAAGCATATTTAAAAAACGGTCGTTTAGCGCGGTGAGGTTCATTCACAGTTTTGAACGGCTCCAAACATGGTTCGTTTTTCAACAGTTTTGGTATGGACAAGAGGCGCATGCCGTCCTTGAAGGGTAGACTGACCGTCCCTTCAAACGCCGGCTTCCCGCCGCTGAACTCAATGCGATCCTGTGATGACTGCCGCTTACGGCAAAGCGGTCCCTGTCCCCGCTGAAAAAAGCGAGAGGGTACTCCTTGTCAACGGACACCATGATCATATCCGGCGCGGTCAAGGATTCCGTATCGTGGTTGTCTACGAGCAGAGTATGCCCGCGAAAGGACACAAAAAGGAACGCTCCCAGAGCTATGTATATGGCGGCCAAAACAATGCGTATCGTGGTTTTTTTCGCCGTTCCTTGCGCGCTTTTCTTGCCTTCATCCCTCCTCTGAGGTCTTGCCGGGACAATTCGGCGTTGGCCCGCTTGCGCCACGCGTGAAGAACAAGGGCGAGCGCGATAACCCCGTAACTGAACGCGTCGCGGAAGTATTCGCCTATCATGGCCGAATCAAGATGATCTGTCCAAGTCTTGCCAGAATGGTTGAAATCACAATCGCTATGATGCGCGTCCGGTCAACCGGAATGCCGGCGGCGTGAGCCACGGCTTGGTCTTGCCCAACAGCTCGCACATCCTGCCCAAGTTTGGCGCGCCTGAACCAGATGATGAAAAGGCGCAAGAGACCGATAATCAGGAAATTGGCTATGGGCAATGAGATCATGCCGATACGCGGTTGCAGCAGGTGATCCGGCGATTGGCGCGCTGAATCCAGAGTCAGCGTGTTTCTGACGCCGTAGCCCCGTCTCAACGTAATGTTGAGGGAATGAACCGGAACGACGGCTCCCATGAGGTAAAGAACCACAAACTGGTAAAAGCCGTCCATGAAAAACACCAAGATATAGCCCGTTGCCATTTCTCGCCCTCGCGCCTTGTTGAGGATCTCGCCGGCCAGCCCAGGAGAGACGCTATGGGAACCGCGATAGGCTTGCGAAAATAAGCCCCGGCGCGCCGACGATGTTCCAGTCAACCGCAAATACAAGCCCGATCTGCCCGGACTTTGCGTCCAGCGCCATAAAAGTCTTTTGAAACCTGTTCTAGTCGTAAAAGGGAGACTCATTATACCTCATGTAATAAAGAGCCTGCAAGCGGCTTTTCAAACCATCATGGTTGGGAACAGGCGTATTCGTAACAAATACGGGAGAATATTCACAAAATGCTTGACAAAATAAGAAAAAATAGATACTTTTAATACCAAGCTGATTCCATAACGGACGTAACTTTTGGGAAAACAGGCTGGCTTAATGATGAGCTTAACCAGCGTTTCCTTGAAAAAAAATGCTTTTTAAGGGGGAGGGAATTGTACATGAAACGAAATGTGGCGCTTATGATAAGCCTGTTGCTGGCAATGGGATTAAGCGTCGAGGCGCAGGAAGGCTTCACGGGACCCGGTCTGAGTCCGGTAACCGTTGAGGAAGCGAAAAACCTTCGGGATGATGACCCTGTGGTTTTGCAGGGGAAAATCACGCGATTTTTGGGCGATGAAAAATATTTGTTTTCAGACGACACCGGAACCATCAGGGTTGAAATTGACAACAGGCTATGGAGGGGTTTCTCGGTTGGTGAAAATGATCTGGTTGAGATTACCGGAGAGATCGATAAAAATTTCACGCGAGTTGAGGTGGAAGCAAGCGGCATAAAAAAAATAGAGAGATGAGCCTCCACCGAATGGCTGTGTGAGGCGAGCGGCGCCCCGCTCTAAGGAGAGGGGCGCATCGCTTATTGTTTGTTGAACTTACAAGAGTAATACTTTTCAGGCGCTTTCTGGGGCCGGTGGCGGGGAGACGCCCCGTACCGAAAACATAGCGTCCATGTAAATAAGAATCTGGTTTCTTGCGCGTACGCCGGTGTTGGCGTCCACATAGAAGCCGCCGTTCCACTTTGCGCCGCCGGTGAATTCGCCAAACGCCGCGTACATGCCGGCGGAGTTGGTGGGGGAAGCCGTTCCGTCAAGGATGCGCTTCGCATATTCGCCGATCCCGGCGCTTGCCGGAAGCCGTATGAGAAAGCCCATGCGTCGAATTTGCCGGATCCGCCCTTTGAGACAACGGCGTCTTCAACTTTCTTGGGGATAGCCGGGAAATCGTCCGCTTCAACGGAAAGATCAACGTCTTCGCCCCTGACTTCGTACCCCTGCATGCGCTCCTTCAATTCGTTCATTTTGAGTTTGAGCGCGCCTATTTTTTCGTCAATGTATTTGTACGCTTCGTCAAGAGCCTCGCACGCAAGGTCTTTGCCGTCCAGCCACCGGAGCGGCTCCGCCTCCTCAAGAACGCCGCTTCGTTTCACCAGACTTCTTTTCAACAGGCTGCCCCATTTCGCGCGCGCACATAGTCCGCCCTCCGGCCGCCGCGCTCAAAACTCCACTTGTATTTGGAGAATTTGTTGAAATCTCTCAGCCCTATCCTCTCAAGGCGCTCGTATGTTTTCCTCACAATCCGGTAGCATCTATTGTGATCCTCCTCCAACTCATTCAGGGCGGCGTCAACATCCCCCAGCCGCGCCTCAAGGAATCAATGGGTCGCGCCTCCTCCCCGCAATCGCATTTCACAACAACAGCCCCTCCAGCGCCTTGAGAGCCTCTTTGAAGTCCGACACCAGAATGAAGTCGCTTATTTCGCCGAGTTTTTCTTTTACCTTGACGCTAAATTGTTTTTCGTTGAGCGTCTCAAACAATGAGTCAATAGTGTGTATATCTTCATTTTCAAGCGCCGTCTTCAGGCTCAGAAAATCGCGCCTGTCTTCGGCTCCAACCTCCTGATTTTCCGCCCCGCCCTCAGAATCCTCCCCCTTGGGCAAGACCCGCTCTATGCGTTCAATAATAACCGCGAGACTGTTGCAAAGCAAACCGAGATTCTGTTTGATGAATTCAACGGACGCGGACCTTCCGGCCATTTCCAGCCTCATCGCCTCTTCGGAAAGGCTCTTCGCGCCTACGCTCGCGGACGCGCTCTTCAAGGCGTGCACCTGCGTGGTGAAAATCGAAAGTATGTGCGGATCGGGGGAACTCATATGAATGGTCTGTAGAAAGGAGCAGAGCGTGCCGTACCGCTCCTTGCTGTCTTTGACATACACAGAGAGGATGTCAAGGTAGCTTTCCACAGAGCCGTTCGCCATCTTCAGCCCCTCCTCAATGTCAACGCCTTCGATTGCGAAATCCACAACGCTTTTCATCTTTTTATGCATATGGAAGGCCTGCGGCTTCTGACGCTTGGATTTAGGTATCCATTTGAGCAGGACGGCGTCCAGCTTCGACGTATCTATCGGTTTTGAAAGGTAATCGTCAAACCCTTCGGACATGAACATTTCCCTCATCCCGACAACGGCGTTTGCTGTGAGCACGACAACCGGCAGGGTCTGATATTTTTCGCCTTTTTCCCTGATCTTGCGCAGAGTCTCTATGCCGTCCATCACAGGCATCATATGATCCATAAAAACAATGTCATATTCGTTCTCATCGATCAGTTTGAGCGCTTCCATTCCAGACATCGCCGTGTCGATCTTCAACCTATACGGCAGCATCAGCCCTGTGGCGACCCTAAGATTGGTCGGCACGTCGTCGACTATCAGCGCCCGCGCCGTCGGCGCGCTGAAATGAATCTTCTGCAGCGCATGCTCGGCGAAATCAACTTCTTTCTCAGCGTTCCCATTCAGGACATTCGCCACTGAGATGGCGTACGCCGGCGTTGTGATGGTCACGCAGTCCGGCGGCATCGACGACGCCTCATTCTGATCGGTCAGAATGCCAACGGTCGCGTTCTGGGCGAACTGAGCCGTCATCGCGCGGGCGGCCGCGTAGAAATTGGCGTTGATGAACACGAATTTGTACCCCTTCCTTCTCACCGCCGTAGCGAACTCCGCCTCATTCAGCGCAATGTCGCATCTCACCCCCAGATCGTTCACCGTGCGGCTGATGGATTCCGCGTATACATTGCGGTTGTCGTACACCAGCACGTCTTTATGGGACGGATCGTCAACGACCGCGAACTCCGCGCCGTCCCTTATCTCCTGAACAACGCTGGCGACGAAGGTGCTGCCGGCCCCATACTCGGAATCAACGGTAATGTCCCCGCCCATAAGCCTGCACAGACTCCGGGAGATCGCGAGACCCAGCCCCGTCCCTTCCACATTGGTCGGCCTGTCGCTCAGTTGGACAAAATCTCCAAACAGTTTCGCCATATTCTCTTTCTTTATCCCGATGCCTGTGTCTGAAACCTTAAATTCCAACAGAATGCCGCCTCCTCCCTCCCGCTCTCCGCTTACAAACAGGGAGATGTATCCTTCCACTGTAAATTTTATGGCGTTTGAGAGCAGGTTCAACAACACTTGCCTCACCCTTGTAATGTCCCCGAACAGGGCTTTCGGCAGCCTGTTGTCGACATTCACGATAAACAGAATCGGCTTGTCCGCGAGCCTCACTCTGATTATATTGATCACATCATGGATAAGAGACGCAAACGGATACTCCGTGGGGACAACTTCAAATTTGCCAGACTCCATCTTGGAGAAATCAAGTATGTCGTTGATTATGGCAAGCAGATTCTCGCTGGATTGCTTTATGGCGATGGCGTCTTCATACACGTCATGGCTGACATCCTTCCGCAGAATCAACTCCACCATGCCCAGAATCGCGTTCATCGGCGTACGTATCTCATGGCTCGTGTTCGCCAGAAAAAGACTCTTCGTTTTCGCGTTCCGCTCGGCTTCAAGCTTCGCCGTCATAATGCCGGTTACGTCATTCATAACCATCATAACACAGCCCGCCGCGTCCATTTTTCCGTCCTCCGCATAGCGGGTATCCACCAGTTTGAGGGAATAATTGCGGGTCGTATCCCCGGACGCCCCTTCAGCCGGGAGCGTTATGTCCGCGGCGTAGAACGGCGAGTCCGCCGAAAAGAGCGGCGAGAACAGCCGCTCCGCTTCCGCCGGCAGCGTCTCGCGATCCTTGCCCGAAGAAAGAATATACGCCAAAAGCGTCTTGTCTTGAGGATTCAGATGATGGCGTTCCAAAAAATCCCGCATGGCGCGGTTATGGTAGCAAAGTTCATGGCTTTCGCCGAA
>JAIROG010000118.1 GCA_031257675.1 Treponema sp.
TCTTCCGCGCTCAAACCCTGCGCTTCCGGTTCCAGCGTGGCGAGGCGGATGTCCTTGCCGCCGTCCCCCTCAAAGAAGGGCGCCGCGCCTTCGAGCCGCCCGATTGCCGCCCGCGCGGAGATCTCCGCTTCGGCTGACGCCGCGGCTCCGCCGTCTTTGCGCCCGCCCGCACGCAGGGGAGTCACGCTCAAAACAAACAGGGTCAAAACCATTAAAACCAGTTGATAGCGCCGCATATCATTCCTTCCTTTATCTTGTCATTTGAAAAATTGCGCAAAATCTTTTCCGGCCATTATAGCACATCGTTGTTAAAATAAAAAAGCGGTTTTACAAACGGCTTTTAGCCGCCGGCTGAAAGCCCTTGCATAATTTCCAAAATGCTATATACTACTGGTATGAAAGATACATGTCTTGTATGCGCCGTCAGCGCCGCGGTGGGCGTCTGGGTGATCATGTCTTCATGCTCGCTTACCACAATGGCGATGCGGTCGTCGAATCCCGAATTCATAGGCAAACAGTTGCCGGGCATTCTGGATAAAAACGAGCGCAAACTGGAAAAGTCCCCCGATGATCAGGCGCTGATTCTGGAAACAGGCTCGCTGTACGTGATGTACGCCAACGCCTTTGTACAGGGTCCTGCGGAAACGCTTCCTTCATACGAGTTCGACAGGAAAGAAGCCGAAAAGGGCAGGGCGCGAGCCTATTACCTGCGGGGCGTTGAGATTCTCAACGCGGGGCTTGAAAAAAAATATCCGGGGTTCGCCGAAGCCTATGATTCGGGCGATGTTGAGGACATGCGCTCTGTGGTGGAGCGCGCCGTAAAGGAAGACGCCGCGTACCTGTATTGGAGCGCCGCAGGATCCTTGTGCGCCTACTCGCTGGATCCGATGAATTTCGACTTGGGGATGAAAATAAAAACCCTTGAGGTTATGATAGACAGGGCGTACGAACTCGATCCTGACTTTAACAACGGAGCGATTGACGATTTCTACGTCCTGTTTTACGCTTCGCTCCCCGAAGGGCTTGTGGGCGATAAATCAATGATAGACGAGCATTTCAGGCTTGCGGTGGAAAAATCCGGCGGACTTCTCGCGGGCCCCTATGTTTCCTACGCTCAGTCCGTCGCCAAGCCGAAGCAGGATTACGAAGGCTTCAAGCTGAATCTTGAGAAGGCGCTTGCCATTGATCCGAACAAGGACAGGGACAACAGGCTGGTGAACACTATCAACCAGCGCAAAGCGCAATACCTGCTTGACAATATAGAGAATTACTTCATTGGGTATGGCGACGACGAGTGGATCGATGAAGATGACGAGTGGCTCTACGATGAAGAAATAGAATTTGAGTAAATTCGTTTTTATTCACTTTATAGAGCCTTTCCCAAAAACTGTCGCTCCGCGCGTTTTGGGAAAGGCTCCATATTTATATCATTATCATATACATTAAGGAGAAAGAATTGGCGAAATTGATAACGTTAGTAAAAAAAGATTGGTTTAGGCGTGGTATGGGCGCGTTTTTTACGGCGCTTGTGGCGTACATGGCGGCGGCGGCGCCTCTCTTCGCCCAGAGAAGAGACTCTGTTGTTGAAGTAAAGCTGGCGTCCATCATTCCCGACAACACAGACTGGAGCAGGGCGTTAGATCGTCTGGCTAAGGAATGGTACAACGCGAGTAACGGGCAGGTCGTGGTTTCCGTATATCACGGGGGGCAGCTTGGGTCCGCTGAAAAAGACATATTGCGTAAACTCAAAGGAAATACGATTCAAGCCGCAGTGTTTACCTCCGCCGGGTTGAGCCTCATCGCGCCGGAAACGCTTACGCTTAGCGCGCCGTTTTTTATCCGCAATGACAACGAATTGAACTATGTGCTTAACGCCGTTAAAGATGATCTTGAAAATAAAATCAACAAAGATTATTTCATGCTTGCATGGGCGAAATCCGGCTGGCTGAAAATATTTTCAAGGAATCCTGTGCGCGTTCCCGCGGATCTAAAACCCCAGATTATCGGGAGCCTTAATGAAATTCCCGTAATGAACGCCGCGTTTAAGTCCATGGGCTTTCAAATACAGATGGCCGACTTTAATAGTATAATAATATCGCTTAACAGCGGAAAGATAGACGCAGTGTACCAAACCCCGGCTTACGCGGCGCCGGCTCAGATTTTCGGCATTGCAAAGAACATGATGGACCTAAACATCGCCCCCATCATGGGCGGCGTCGTCATCAACCAGCAAACATGGAAACGGATCAATGACGCCTACAAGCCGAGACTTCTTGCGATTGTAAAAGAAATTGAACGGGAATTTGACGGCGCGGTTTCCAAACTTGAAAGTGAAGCCATACAGGTTATGAGCAAGAACGGCTTGAATGTCATACCCCTTACCCCGGCGCAGGAACAGACGTGGTACAATGAAATAGGAAGCAAAATCCCCGCGTTGGCAAACGACAAGATATTCAACCGCTCCCTTTACAACAAAATAAGCTCCTTGTTGCAAGATTACCGCAAGTGAGGCGCGCCCATGTCTAAAGGAAACGCTTTACAGGGGAGAAACGGCGCGCTATGCAACGCGCTGGGCGCTCTTGAGCGGGCGATTTGTTATACGGCGGTGATATGTCTGGGAGTGTTTCCCATGCTTGGCATTGGCGCGGGCATGTATTTTGCCCGCGTTTCCAATGGGCCTGCGGCGATCAACCGGTTCTTCGAGTTGTTTTTAAGCGTGAGCGGAGCGGATGTTCTCACTCATTTGCTTCTGGTAACCGGGCTTTTTGCGGGTATGCTGACGACCACAGACCGGTCCCATCTGGCAATCTCCATTGTACAGAATTTCTCAAGCGAAACGGTCAAGCGGCGCTTGGCGGTCTTCAACAATTGCCTGTCGATTATGATTCTGACGGTGATCGCGTTGAGTTCGCTTGCTTTTATCAAGATATGGCTTGACGGAACCCTGATCGGTTTTATACCGGATACGGTGTTCGCCTCGGTCATCCCCTTGGGATATACGGTTATGGCCGCGCGCTTTGCGTTGCAAACGCCGGTCAAGGGCTGGGGAAGACTGTTCCCCATAGCGGCTTTTCTGCTCGGAATGCTCGCCGCTTTTCCGGTTGTCGCAAAGTTTTGGTGGGGGTTTGACACGCCGGACCGTGTGTACGCCCTAATCGACGGGTGTTACGCCATTGCCGTTGCATTGAAGGTTCCGGTTGTCATCCTCCTGCTTGTTTCGGCTTTTATCGGCGCCCCGCTTTTTGTCATCATCGGCGGCTTGTCTCTTATTCTCATAGAAACGTCTGGCGGCGAATTGGATTTGGTCGCCAATCAGATATACGCGACGCTTACCAATGACAATTTTATCGCCATACCGCTTTTTACCCTCACCGGATTCTTTCTTTCCGAAAGCAAAGCCGGAACCAGATTGGTCGCTACATTCAAAAATCTTTTCAGTTGGCTTCCGGGCGGCATGATCGTAGCGACGGTGGTCATCTGCGCGTTTTTCGCCACTTTTACCGGCGCCACAGGCGTTACGATTCTGGCGTTGGGCGGGATTCTTCTGTCTATATTAAAGGATGTGCATTATGACGAAAAATTTTCCATCGGTCTGTTGACATCCGCGGGCAGCATCGGACTGCTCTTTCCGCCCAGCATCCCGATAATCCTCGTTGGAACCACGATTCAGACCAACATTATTCATGTATTCCTCGGCGGCATCTTTCCGGGCGTTATTCTTGTTGTCGCCATGATTATTTTCGGCGTCATCGCTTCCATTAAAACCAAGATACCGGTTGAAAAATTCAACCTGAAGAAAGCCGCCGCGTCGATTAAAGACGCGAGCTTTGAAATTGCGCTTCCTTTTATCTTGATCATCGGTTATTTTTCAGGTGCGTTGTCTTTGTTGGAGATCAGTTCGGTGGC
Organism: Treponema sp.; assembly: GCA_031257675.1. GTDB lineage: Bacteria > Spirochaetota > Spirochaetia > Treponematales > Breznakiellaceae > JAIRKH01. The sequence continues at coordinate 3,907 of JAIROG010000118.1, forward strand.
GGTGGTCTACGTGTTCATCGTGGAAGCGATTGTTCACCGCGACATTGCGCTGAAAGATTGCCTAAATATATTCAGGAAGGCGCTCCCCATTATCGGCGGGATATTATCCATTCTGGCTATCGCCCAGGCGTTGTCTTACTACATCGTGGACACTCAAGCGCCTGAAAACTTCGCCCGCTGGCTGCAACAGACGATTCATTCCAAATATGTGTTCCTGCTGTTGCTGAACCTAGCCCTGCTTGTAGTCGGCTGCCTCATGGATATATTTTCCGCCATACTCATCGTACTGCCGCTGATTGTCCCGCTGGGCGCGGTTTTCGGCATAGATCCGGTGCATTTGGGCGTCATTTTTATCATAAACCTTGAAGTCGGCTTCCTCACGCCGCCTGTGGGCATGAATCTTTTCATCGCTTCCTACCGCTTCGAAAAACCGTTCACGTCGATCTGCCGGTATGTGCTGCCCTTTTTGAGCATCAGCTTTGCGGTGGTTCTTCTTGTCACCTATGCGCCGTGGGTTTCAACGTTCTTGCCGTCTTTATTTAAATAGGAGAGAGTATGTGTTGGCGCTGCGGATCGCCTGTTGTGGAAGCTGACCCTATCGGACGCTCGCTCAGACGCGGCGTGTGCGCTGAAAGCGGCGCCGAAAACGCCTCTGCCAAGGAACGGGCGAATTTCTGCGATTGGTTCGCGCTTGATCCGAAATTCCGCTCGGCGAGCGCGGCTTCGGCTTCAACCGCGGCGCGTACGGCGTTTGACAACTTGTTTACGTGAAGGAGGGCGGGGGAGGGCGGCGAGCCGTTGCGAAAGCCGCCGCCTGCTTGTGCGAAGTTGCGCTTTTTTCCCATTCGGAAAGACGGAACGAGCAAGGGAATCCCAAACGCCGGCGCCCCATTGAGGATAACAGCCTCTCCCGAAGCCGTCCGTTCCACAACTCCGCAGTCTTTTGGAGCGGCGTTTAGGGTCCCGGTGTTCAGCAGCAACGCGGGTTTTCTAGCTTATAACATCGCCAGCCGGGAGTTGGGGGGAAAATTGCTGCCGGAGAAACCTGTCGCGGCTCCTCCCGCGCCGCATGAGGAATATATCCGTGAATTAACCGCGGAAAATGAACGCCTCATGCAGCAATTGTTTTCGGGAATAAAAGCAGAATCATGATCTGTTTTATAAACCGCTTTGTACGGAACGGAATTTGACGAGGGTCAGGTTATAATATTCTAGACGCATTATAATCTGGCAAAAGGAGATTTTTATGAACATGCTAATGGATTTTTTTGAACGGGCGAACGGTTTTTCGGTTCTCACGGCCGATGAGATGTTCTTCGTGAATGGCGGGAGCGGCATTTACATTGCTCTGGGTGGGTGCGATGCATTCGGAGACGGAGATATTGTGAGGGCTGTGGAGCAAGAGATTAACGATGCAAAGGCAGCCGCTCAAAAAGTTAAAGCATATAACGATCAGGGATATTACGACTACTCGCAGGGTGGAAATCCGCATAAATAACAGCCTGTCTATTCCGGAGATCAATAGCGTTGCGGTGAAGCTGGTTTATGCCGCCATTTGAACAGGCGTAATAAAAAACAGTGATCTTTGGCGCCGGTTGAGCGTTGATTCTCAACCGGCGTTTCAGGCTATTTTTTACTTGTGGAGGAAAGATGAAGCGAACCGTCCTGAAAGTGTCGCTTTTTATATTCGCGTTGCCGTTGTTTTCCTGCGCGGAAGAAGCGTCTCCCGGCGCGGCGGAAATACCGTTTGTCATAAAAGGCGGCCGGATGTTATTGTACGCCACGGTGTACGGCAGGAGCGGGCTGTATGTTTTTGACACCGGCGCCACCGCCTCGTATCTTGATGTAGACCCCAAAGGGCTTGTGCCGGCGCGGTTTGTCCGGCTTGTCGACAACGGCAAACGGAAATTCGACTGGACGCGCGCCTTAAATACAATCAGTTTCGGCGATGTGAAGTTGCGCACCCGCTCAGAAGTTATAACCCCCTCGTCAATTGCAGTCGATCTAAAAAAAACGTCTGGTTATGACGGATGTCTGGGAATCGGCGTGTTTGAAGGGTACTGGTGCGAGATTTCATTCTCAAAAAGCAAAATCATTCTGCGCCGGGAAAAGCCGGATTATTTCACCAGCCATTCCCCCGTAAGGAAAATAAAAACGGTGGATTATGATTTTCTCATTCCCGCCGCCGTAGACGGCGCGGACATCTATCTAGAGGTGGACACCGGATTGCCTTATGGAATACTTTTTCCAGAGGGCGCCGCCCGGAACAAGCGTCCCGATGAAAGCCGCGAAGTCGTTTCGATTGGCGAAGTGGAGCGGTACCATTGGGTAAAAACGCGTGAGACGCGCATTTTAGACGAAACCTATACAGACCGGTACATACCGACGAACTCATATATCGCGGAGAGAAGGAGGCGGGCTGGGTCTGACATCAGGGACGCCGATGGCATAGGATTGATGGGACTTGACTTTTTGCAATACTACGATTGGCTGCTGGATTGCAGGGAATTGCGCAAAGGGAAGACCGCCGGCTTGTATTACGAGCCAAACACGCCGCCGGAGGACAGGGAGTACGGCGCGTTCAACTTGTCGCGGGACACTCCCGAGTTTGGAGCGCTGGGCGGCGTAACATATGCCACATATAAAGGCAATGGTTATTACGGCATCCGTATTCGGGACCTGTTGAAAGACAGCGTGGCGTATAGAGATTTTGGCTTGCGGCCGGGAAGCGTGTTGTGGAGAGTGAACGGCATGCAATTCCCGCTGTTGCCCATGGAGGAATGGTTCGCCGGAGGCGAACTGTTTGGAAACGGATACTACCGGACTATTCGGGACTACGCCATAATTGAAGACGGCGTGGAGCGGACTATGCAGGCGCCGGCGCTTGGCGGCGCTCTATGAAGTAGCGCCAGCAGTTTGACGAAGCCGATTGCGGGCCGGCCTGCATGGTTATGATAGCCTCGCATTATAAGATGTACAAAAGTCTCGCCGCAATCCGGCAGATCTGCGGCGCTGACACAACCGGCGCCAATCTGATGGGATTGGTTGTTGCGGCGAAAAGACCGGGTTTCAAGGCAAATCCGCTTAAAGGAAACGTATCGGATGAAACGTTGAGCGCGAAACTGATTTTTCCATTTATCGCCCATTTAAAAATTCCAGCCGGTTCTTTTTTCTCCGATCACTTTGTTGTGATCAAAAAGATTGCAAAACGTACAGTGGAAATATGGGATCCAAGTCCCAGCAAGGGAATTGTAAAGTTGCACATAGAATGGGAATCCGGCAATCGGCGTAGATTTAAGTGTAATTACATATAATATAAATAATTAGTACAACCACATCCCCGGATTCCCATGCGCATGGAAAACCGCCGCATTTGCCGTTTTTAGGCTGTTTTTGGCTGAAAAACGGCGTTTTTTAGGGGGCGCCGCCACACCCGCGGCCACATTTTTGCGCGGGTTTGCGAGCCCCCTTAAATCCATGTGAAAGAACCAATAAACAGGCGGTAAAAGCGTGTTATAGATTAGAGTGGGAAGAGCGATAATTGAGCGTGTCCGTCCGCTTTATCGCCCGCTGTCCGTTTATGTCTTTTTTCGCTTTCAGCCCGCCCTTGCGGACAAGGCGCGGTAT
>JAIROG010000033.1 GCA_031257675.1 Treponema sp.
TGCGCAGCATCAAAACGCTTATTGACACGTCCAAGGAATCTTCCATGTATGCGCAGGAGCAGTTCAACCAGATGGCGTCTCTCATTGACACGGTGAAGAATGAGGAATTGTCCATACAAGACGCCATGTCCACCCATGACGCGGGAGGAAGCCATGTGCTGGAAACGCTGAATGAAATAAACGCCTTGATTGGGAAGATCAAGGACACCTCCATAGCGTTGCTGGCGTCTGGAGAGGCGGTCATTCAGGACATCAGCTCGCTTAAAAATATGTAGAGAAAACCGCCGCATTCTTTTGCCTTGACATAAACCGCCGCCTTTTTATAATATGAGATCGCTATGGATCAACGGCATCTAAACCATAAAGATATGGTGAATTATGGCAGTTATTACACTCCCGAATGGCTGGTTGACATGGTGTATTCTTTTTTGGAACAGAAGATACCGCGTCTTTCGGACTATTACATTCTTGACACATCATGCGGTTACGGCGGTTTTTTACGGGGAGAAAAATCCGCCGGCGCCGATATTGACGAAACCGCCATCAGGACGGCGAAAAACCTGTCGCCGCGCCACGTCTGTTTTAGACAAAACAGCCTGTCGCATATTTCACGCTCCCAATACCAATTGGATGACAACGCCAAAATAATAATTGTTGGAAACCCTCCCTATAATGACACAACGTCAATGATACGCAACAAGATCAAACAGACGCGGTTTGAAAGGGATGAAGATGTCTCCTCACGGGACATAGGAGTCTCCTTTTTGTTGTCATATAACAAGTTGCGGGCTGATTATGTATGCGTTCTGCATCCATTGTCCTATCTGATTAAAAAATCCAACTTTGAAAGTCTCGGGGCGTTTAGAAAGAATTACAAACTCACCGATTCTGCGGTGATTAGCTCAGGCGCGTTTCCCGGCGCCTCGAAAACAACGTGTTTTCCTATAATTATAGGGTTTTACGAGCGCCTTCTTTGCGGAATGGATTATAATTATATTGCCAGTTATAAATTCAAAACGCATGAAGGCAAAGCGTTCACGCTGGAACAATACGACACCATCACGCGTTATATCACAAAATACCCCAATCATAAGAAAGTGGGCGGCGATGAAACTGTCGCCCACTTTTATACAATGCGCGATATTAACGCATTAAAACGGGCGGCGACCTTCACGTCAAAAGAAAACCGCAATACAATTCGGGTGACAAAGTTCAATTTTCCCTATTATTGTTATGTAGACGTATTTAAAGAATATATACCGCATATACCATATTATTTCGGAAACAGCGATATAATGATAAATAATGAAATATTCAGCGAATTAAAAGACGTGTTTGTGAATAAAACCATTCAAAAACACCCGAACCTACATTCCAGTGTTGAGGTCAAAAAAAGTCGCAATGACGGCGCCACGGCGCTGGACGCCTATTTCAGAACATTGCTGGGAGAACATTATGTTGGATGAGGCGGGCGGCAGGGTCGCGGAAAAACCGCGCCTGCGCCGCTACATTCCCATTGCGCCCAGCCATATCCACGGTATGAACATGCCGGGTATGAGGTTCGCCGCCTTTATTTCTTTGACGCCCAGAAAGTTAAACCCGATTGCCGTAACGACGAGGCTTCCCGCGGCGGACATTTCCGTGATGATTTCCGCCGTAAGCAGTCCGCTGATCGCCATTGACGCAAGCGCGATGCCTCCCTGGTAAATAAGCGTGGGAAACGCGGAAAAAAGTACGCCTATTCCCATAGATGCGCCGAACACAATCGACATGGACCCGTCCAGAATGGATTTTGCGAAGAGCATCTCGTGGTTGCCCTGAAGACCGCTCTGAATGGACCCTACAAATGTCATTGAGCCGGTGCAGAAAAGGATGCTTGCGGATACAAAACCTTTTGAGAACATTCCGTTGCTCATGCCAAGCTTCTTTTCAGCCCAGCCGCCGAACCGGTTCATAAGCGAATCAATGTTGATGCATTCGCCTATGACCGCGCCTATGACCAGACTCATAATAAGCAACAGGGTATGCCGGCTCTCGAAGGTTCCTTTAAGCCCGATATACACAACGGCAAGCCCCGCCGCTTTTTTGATGATTTCCTCAAAGCGTTCCGGTATGCCCCGGACAATAAAACAGCCGATCAAAGAGCATACCGCAATGGAAAGTGAGTTTACGAGTGGTCCTAACATGCCGGATTCACCGCGCGGCGCCGCCGTTCACGGCAGTACGTTTCCAGCGGCCATGTATATGGCGTACCATTCGTCCCTGGTCAGGGTGATTTCAGCCGCTTTAACGCAGTCCTTAATCCGCGTCTCATTCATGCTGCCAATAACGGGCTGAATGTGCGCCGGATGCCGCAGAATCCACGCAATCGCTATGGTCGTATTTGACACGCCGTAGCGCTTCGCAATTTCGTCAATTTTCGCGTTCAGTTTCGGAAATTTTTTGTCGCCGAGAAACACCCCTTCAAAAAAACCGTACTGGAAGGGCGACCACGCCTGAATGGTGATGTCGTTGAGCCGGCAGAAATCCAGGACGCTGCCGTCGCGGCTCACCGCCGCGTCGTCAAGCATGTTGACGTGAAGCCCTTGAGAAATCATATTCGCATTGGCGACGCTCAACTGGAGTTGGTTGACGACAAGGGGCGTTTTCACGTACTTTTGCAAAAGCTTTATCTGCGCGGGGTTCTGGTTTGAAACGCCGAAATTGCGAACTTTTCCGGCGTTATGGAGCGTGTCAAAAGCATCCGCCACTTCCTCCGGTTCCACGAGGGCATCCGGACGGTGGAGGAGCAACACATCAAGCCAATCGGTTTCCAGCCGTTTTAAGATGCCGTCAACCGACGCGAGGATGTGTTCTTTTGAGAAATCAAAGGCGACTCCGGGACGTATGCCGCATTTCGATTGCAGAATGACGTTCTCGCGGACAAGGGAATTCATGCCTATGGCTTCCGCGAACATGGTTTCACACGCGCCGCCGCCGTAAATGTCAGCGTGATCGAAGAAATTCGCCCCCAGATCGATGCATGTTTGAATGAAGCGCCGGGCGTTTGTCTTCTCAAGCCCGTTGATCCTCATGCACCCGACAGCGATTGCCGGCGCCTCAAGACCGGATTTTCCCAACTTTATGGTTTTCATTCTTTTCCTCCCGTTAAATCCGCGTTGGACGCGCTTTTATCCGCCTTGTCCGTTTGCGGAATGATGAGATTCAGAATGATGCCCACCAGCGCGGCGACCGCAATGGCGCCCAGTTCAAACGTAAAGTCGCCGCCTATGGGGAACGAAATTTTGCTGCCGCCCACACCCAGAATAAAGATGATCGAAGCGATGATCAGATTGCGTTTGTCGTCAAAATTCACTTTGTTGATGACAAGCTGTTTCAGTCCGTTCACGGCGATGCTGCCGTAGAGCAGTATGCACACGCCGCCCAGCGCCGGCGTCGGCAACGCCTGCAAAAACGCCCCGAATTTGCCGAACAGGGACAGCAATATGGCGATGATGCCGGCGAAAATAAACACAAACACCGAATACACCCGTGTGGTCGAAAGCACTCCCAGCGATTCGCCGTACGTTGTGTTGCACACGGAGCCGAAAACGCCCGCAACCGCAGTCGCAACGCCGTCTCCGGTTATTGTCCGGTGCAAGCCCGGATCCTTCACGTAATCCCTGCCAACAATGTCGCCGGTTACGATGGTGTGTCCGATATGCTCGCAGATGGTGGCGAAAGAAACAATGGCAAAAGTGACGACAACCGCGACGTTAAAGTGAGGGATGACGAACACCGGCAAATTGATTGCCGGTGCGCTCTTGATTACATCAAAAGAAATGAATTTGAACTGCGGGCTTATCAATCCCAGAATGAACGTAACGATGTACCCGCCGGCAAGCCCTATAATGATTGAAACGCTTGAAACAAACTGGTTTTTTGAATAATTTGCAAGAATTGTGATGAGGAGGGTGATGGTTGCAATGACGAGCGCGTGGATGCTGTAATTGCCGTCAACGCCCGTAGAAGCCATGTCAATGGCCGTTCCCGCCAGCGCCAGCCCGATAATCGCAACCACCGGCCCTATCACCACGGGCGGCAACACCTTTGCAATCCACCCGGGACCGACCGCGTAGATCAGCGCCGCTATGAGGCAGTAAAACACGCCTGACACGATGGCGCCGCCCGCCAGATAACCGGGTCCGTATTGCCCAAGCATCAGAACGCCCGGAGCGATGAAGGCAAACGAACTGCCCACAAAGTTCGGCACCTTGAACTTGGTGATAGCCAGATACACAAGGGTTCCCACGCCCGCGCTGAAAATAGCGTAGAGCGGGTTGATCCCCACCAAAATAGGCACAAGCACTGTGGCGCCGAAACACGCCAGAAGATGTTGCAAGCCATAGAAAGAGCTTTGAATAAACGGCGGCTTTTCATCCACCGCGTACACAATCTTTTTTTCCATAAGAAATTCTCCTTTTTTCAATGCGTTATACTAGCATACCTGTATATAAAAGACAAGAGAGGGCGAATCGCTGATTCCCGTCCGCAGGGCAAAGATCGCACTTGCAAAAGAGCGGGCGAGCCTTTATACTATACCGAATCTATGAAAAACAGGTTTCTTCTTTATGCAACGTTTCTGCTGTTGTCTCTCGCCGCTTGCAACCGCACCGAGCCGGAGATTTCGTACGCCGTTATGCGGCTCGTGTATGTGCAGGAAAATGGCGTTGTAAAAGAACGTTTTTCTTTTTTTATTCTTGCAACCGATGAAGACGGAATAGAAAATCTTGACGATCTCTACTTGTACCATGATCGGGAAGGGTTGCGCTGGCATCTTTCGGAACGGGATTGGATAGCGCTTCAACAGGAAGGCGACACGTGGTTGGGAAGCAGGAGCATTGCCATGATTGACGAAGAGCCGCTGCCTCGCGGACTGTACCGCGCCGTGTTGGCAAACAAAGCCGGCGAAGAGTCCGCGCGCAACATCGCCTTCGATCCCCCGTTGCAACCGCGCTTTCCGTTTCCTTCGCTGGTCATCGCGGACGGAAACTACGCCATTGATTCAAAATATCCGGCGAACTATTTTCTCTGTTACGATGAGCAGGGCAATTACGTTCAAACCGTACAGGCGACCGCCCTGCAAGGAGTCATAGCTGACCTGAAATTCAACGCAAAGGTCAAATCAACGGCGTTGTGGGCGGAAGATCAACTGTATTCCACCTCGGCGCTTACGGATGCGCATCCGGTGAATTAGGAATTGTTTGAGCATTCGGTTTGTTCAGCAAGTATATAGTAACACTCCGTAACTTTGTACATCTCTATAAATTTAATGAATTTAGCTATTTGAAAGTGTTGTGTTTCGCCGGAACAGAATTCAATGAGGAAGTCTATAAATTTCCTTATGCAATCACCTTCCATGCGCAAGATTGGCATTATTTTTTTAAGCAGGCAAATTTCAAATAGGTCTGACGCGGAAACGGATTGCTCCCGGCTTGCTTGCGCCGATAAAAATTCAAGAATAATTTCCAGTGTCATGGGTATAACCGCTTGTTTAAGTCCAGTCATGCCGGCAATGAAAAATTCTTTTGTATAGTTGTTTTCAAATTCTACGCTTCCATATTCAACAGATTCATAGCCATTCTCAAGTATAGAAACGTATATATCCGCCATTTTTGTAAAAAACATATCAATTTTGTCAATATTAATCTGACTTTCTGATGGTTTTGCCGTTAAAGGCTGAAAACTATTAATTATGTGCGCATAACATCCCATCTCTTTCTCCATTATGTATGGTTCTTGTCCCCGGTCTTTGTTTTTCAACAAAGACCGGGCTATATACCTTACCCGACTCAGGGCGGCAAGTTATTCATCGATTAATAGAGTTTATTGTAATAGTCATAGACCCCAAAGTTGGAAAATAGAAATCCTCTTTTTGATAAACCCCTTGATATAAGGTATTTGTCCTTGTAACTACATTGTGAAGTCCACCAAGGACTGTATAAGCCCTAACTGTATAATTCGGTTGCGATTCCTTGGCTGTTAACCATGTTAAGTGTTATTGTGTTACCAGCAGTTTGAATAACAACAAAAGTTACCCCATCTTGCACAACGGTAGTGAGCGTGTCTCCAATAGCTCTCGAGGTTATAACTATATCGCTATTCTCGACAGGGTCATTTAGGGATGTATCACACCCAATAAACATGGATAAACATAAGGCGACAAATATACCCATCAGCCCATACTTCATCTTACCAAACATAACTACCTCCAAAATACGATTTATTCTTAATGACAACCCCTTCTTAGCCGCCTGTCAAGAGAAGGTGTCATGAGCATATGCGTTTATTTAAGAAATTTCACCGCAAAGTCGAAGAATTCGAAAAAGTTTTTTGTTGCCAATCCGGTTTTCCTCCGTGTATTTTTCCGCATACTTCGAGAGTTTCCAAGATATTCACCACGGAAGACACGAAAAATACAGCGTTTTCCCCCATCCTTCCTCGACTTTGCGGTTAAAAAAACTAAGTAAACGCATATGGGTATCATGGGGAGAGTCAGACCCGTTTCCCGCTAGACTCTGTTAGAAAAAGATAAGGAACGCCATAAAGATAAACCCTAAAAAGTTTATGTCCGATTTCTCATGCCGGACGGACAATCTTCGGTACAGCGTCTAGTCCTTGCAAGGCAGGCGCGGACGAACATTCGCGCTGAACTGCCTACACATACTCTTCCCACGCCTTTATCTCAAGACCCCGCGCCTTTTTGTACGCAAGCGCGTCTATGAATTCCCGCGCCGCCTTGATGTTGGTAAAAAGCGGTATGTCGAAATCAACAGCCATGCGCCTGATGATATAATCGTTTTTCAATTCGGTTTCCTGATTGTTTTTGGGAATGTTGATGATCAGGTCGATTTCACGGCGGCGGATATAGTCCGCGATGTTCGGGTCCCTGGCTTCAAGGGGCCAGTGAAGGCTTTCGGCGGGAGTGCCGTTGCTGTTGAGAAATTTCGCGGTGCCTCGTGAGGCGTAGAGTTCATAGCCCATCTCAACAAGTTTTTTTGCGGAGTCAAGGAAGTCCAACTTGGCTTCCATAGGTCCCGTTGAAAGGAGTATCCGCTTCTTGGGAAGTCGGTAGCCCACGGAAAGCAACGCCTTGAGGAAAGCGTCGTGCAGGTCTTCGCCTATGCAGCCGACTTCGCCGGTGCTTGCCATTTCCACGCCGGAAACGGGATCCGCTCCGTGCAGGCGGGAGAAACTGAACTGGGCCGCTTTTACGCCAACCCATTCAAGGTCAAGTGAGGAAGGGAGAGCTTGGGTTATGGGTTCATCCAACATGGCGCACACCGCCAGCTCTATCATGTTCACGCGGCAGACCTTGGAGCAGAACGGAAAGCTCCGGCTTGCCCGAAGGTTGCATTCGATGACCCGTACGCGGTTGCGCTGGGCGAGGAACTGAATGTTGAAGGGTCCGGTGATGTTCAGTTTGCGGGCGATCTGGGAACTGATTTTCCGTATCTTGCGAATCGTTTCGATATAAAGCCGCTGGGCGGGCAACACCACAGTGGCGTCGCCTGAATGAACGCCCGCGTTCTCAATATGTTCGGTTATGGCATGAAAGAGAATCTCGCCGTGTTTGGCAACCGCGTCTATTTCAATTTCCTTGGAGTTTTCCACGAATTTCGAGATGACCACCGGATGCTCCGCAGACACATCCGCCGCCATGCCGAGGAATTTTTCGAGACTGGCATCGTCCCACGCCACATTCATCGCCGCGCCTGACAGCACGTAACTGGGACGGATCAGCACCGGATAGCTGACTTCCGCCGCGAATCGCTTGGCGGCGGCCAGGTCCGTCAGCTCCTTCCATTCGGGCTGCTCAATGCCGAGCGTGTCGAGCAACGCGGAAAATTTGTTGCGGTCTTCGGCTTTGTCTATGGATTGGGGTGTAGTGCCGTATATCACCACACCCGCGTTGTAGAGATCGATAGCCAAGTTGTTGGGTATCTGCCCGCCCATGGAAAGGATTACCCCGTCCGGGCGTTCGCGTTCGTAGATGTCCAGCACCCGCTCAAGGGTGAGTTCCTCGAAGTAGAGCCGGTCGCATACATCGTAGTCTGTGGACACGGTTTCCGGGTTGCAGTTGACCATGATGGAATACCGCCCCAGTTTCCTCGCCGTGCCAACCGCGTTTACGCAGCACCAGTCAAATTCAACGCTGCTCCCGATGCGGTACGCGCCGGAACCGAGCGCCATCACGCCCCGTCCGGACGGCTGTACGTCGTCAACGGCGCCGCCGCCCGCATAGGTGAGGTAGAGGTAGTTGGTCTTTGCCGGGTATTCGGCGGCAAGCGTATCGATCTGCTTGACTGCCGGACGTACGCCGTACGCTTCTCTGAGTTTGCGGACGCCAGACTCAGACGCGCCTATGATCTGGCCGATGCGGGCATCCGAGAAACCGAGTTGTTTTGCGCGGAGGAGGATCGCGGGAGGGCAGTCTGCGGAGGAATCCGTTTTTACGGTTCCGCAGGCGCCGCTTTTTAATTCCCGCTCACACTCAAACACGTTCTGTATTTTATACAGAAACCACTTGTCTATACGGGTGAGGCGGTGGATTTTATCAATGGTCCAGCCTTCCTGAAGAGCGCGGTAAATGACGAAGATGCGGCGATCCGTGGGGTGCGCGAGAATATCCCTGATTTTCGCCGCTGTGAAGCCGGCGCCGCATAGGTTGTCATCTCCGGAAAGCCCGGTCGCGGCGGCGCCGGTCATGCGGAGCGCCTTTTGGAGGGCTTCTTCAAACGTACGCCCTATGGACATGACTTCGCCTACGCTCTTCATCTCCGATCCGATGCGGTTCTCCACATTTTTGAACTTGGCGAGGTCCCAACGCGGGACTTTTACCACGCAGTAATCCAAACTCGGCTCAAAACAAGATTTGGTGACGCGGGTTATGCGGTTTTCAATGTCAACGAGGGAGTAGCCGAGCGCGAGTTTCGCGGCGACAAAAGCGAGCGGGTAGCCTGTGGCTTTGGACGCCAGAGCTGACGAGCGGGAGAGCCGCGCGTTCACTTCTATGATGCGGTAATCTTCGGAAGCGGGATCCAGGGCGTATTGGATGTTGCATTCGCCAATAACGCCTAAATGCCGGATCACGTCGATGGCGATGCGGCGCAGTTTGTGGTATTCGCTGTCCGTGAGGGTCTGGGACGGGGCCACTACGATGCTTTCGCCGGTGTGTATGCCCAGAGGATCGAGGTTTTCCATGTTGCACACCGTGATGCAGTTGTCGAACCTGTCCCGCACCACTTCGTATTCGACTTCTTTCCAGCCGCCAAGCCATTCTTCCACAAGCGCTTGCGGCGCGTAGGAGAACGCCTTGTCGCAGCGTTTGCGGATGTCGGCTTCGTTCTTACAGATGCCTGAGCCGGCGCCGCCGAGCGCATAGGCGACCCGCACCATAACAGGAAAGCCTATCCCGTTTGCGGCTTCAACCGCCGCTTCCGTATCGGTAACCGCGACGCTGCGGGGCGTCTTTGCGCCGATTTCATCAAGCCGTTTCACAAAGCGCTCGCGGTCTTCAGTGTCTTCGATGGTTTTCACTTGGGTGCCAAGCGTTTTCACCCCGTATTTGTAGAGGATTCCTTCGCGGTTCAACGCAACGCCACAGTTCAGCGCGGTTTGTCCGCCGAATGAAAGGAGCAGTCCATCAGGTTTTTCTTTCTCAATAACCCGGCGCGCGTACTCTGGAGTGACGGGCAGAAAATAGGTGGCGTCCGCCATGCCTTCGCTGGTTTGTATGGTGGCGATGTTCGGATTGATAAGAACGGTTTTGACGCCTTCTTCCCGCAACGCCTTGAGCGCCTGTGAACCCGAATAGTCGAATTCGCCTGCTTGCCCTATTTTCAAGCCGCCGGACCCCAAGATCAAGACTTTGTGAATGTTTCCCAACATATTGTTATGCATAACGGCGGATAGTATATAGGAAAAAAGGGCGTTAGACAAGGGAGCCTTATATTGTTACAAGGAAACGCGATTAGGGATGGCGAAAAATGCGGGCGAAGTCCGGCGCGGGAAGCGCGCCAGCCTGGTCGGACGGAATCCCGATCCGCCTGCTAGCGAAACGCAAACTGGACCGTTTAGAAATGTCGGCGCACTTATATTTTTTTCTTATGACATATACCATTTCACCATTTTCGGAATTTTCAGAAAAACAAATTCCGTATTCCGCATGGCTTGTAAGAAAAAATTCGCCATGCAATTTTTCCAATCTTTCTTTGGTCATATACACCTGCCAGAATTTTGGAATTTCCCTGTTGTTCTCGCCGTCTTTCGCTCCTGTTCTAAGGTCAAAACCCGCCAGTTTAATCTCTTGGGGTTTAATTCGCCGCCCTTTAGGGCGGTTGAATTTTCATCAAAGTAAGACAGAGAGGGGGGATGAGTGAATTTATACGCAAATCGCACAATGTCTCAGTGTTGTTGTATCGCATAGCACGTCCCGCGAACAGAAGGGTGGCAATCAATGAAAAGATAGACAAACGATAAGCGGCGATAACGGGGGCTGTGTCAAGGAAAGCGTTTGAGGAACATCTGAAAGTGAAGAAGCGGTTATGGGAGGAGAGTTTTGGAGTGGCGGGCAAGCATGGGGATGAGGAGGCGATGTCAAATTAGGTGAAATCACAAGGCGCGGAAAGAGAATGCAAACAAATTCAGAGAAAGCGATTGGAATTATTCT
>JAIROG010000078.1 GCA_031257675.1 Treponema sp.
CGAGGTATCCGCTCTTCTTGATGACGTTTTCTTTTTCACGGATAACGAGCGGCACCTCCGCGCCGGTAAGTTTACCACTTTCGATGTAAGCAAGGGAAAACGCCTTCTCCGCCTCCATGGTAGTAAGTCCCAAAGCCGCTTCAATCAGATCGTGATCCGGTTCATCCGGGACGGGAATCTTATAGGCTTCGCAGACGTTCTTGAAAATGACTTCCAAGTCCTCATACGATGTCCATGGTAGCTCCATAATGTGGACTTCTTTTTCCAGTTCCCGCGGCAGAAAACGAAAAGGCTGAGAAAGCGCGAGCGTTCTATTTTGATCGTTACCGCCCATAGCAACATTCCGCAAACGCTTGATATTTTGCGGCTGGTTTTCGCTCATGTCAGGGTGAAAATCTTCCAGCAACATGATTATATCTTTATCTTTATTTTTATTTTCGCTAAAGAACTCAAAAGGCTTTTCCGGTTGTCGCGCATCACCGTCAATCAGGGTCCACCTGCCTTTTTCAGCATCAGCATCCCATTTCTTGATGCCTTCAACGCGGTTCCAGAGATACAGCTCGCGTCCAAGTTCCGTTGCGACCTCAATCAGGTAGGCGTGTATCAGCAAGGTCTCGTAACTGATTATTTGAATAATCTTCGTATTGGCCTTGATGAGATTGATTAACTCTTTCTGCTCTTGCTCCATTTCTATCGCTCCTTCCGTTTTTTCATAAAAGCTTCTCCATTTATGGAACAAATATGGGTGGGGGCTATCCTTTTAGGCGGTTTCCACCATCATTCTCCGTCATCCGCGCCAGATGGTTCTGCGGGCAATTCTTCTTCCGGTATGGGTACGCCCGCAAGTTCGCCAAGCTTTACAAGCGTGTCCCGAATGGCGGCTTTTTCGCCAATGCCTTGCATAAGAAAGTTTTCTATGCCCTCGTGTTTGGCAATGGCGCTGTCTATGACGGCGTTTGTGCCTGCATGGTAGGCGCCTACATTGATGAGTTTCTCATTCTCATCGTAGATTGCCATAAGACGTCTGATGACGCCGACCGCTTGTTGGGTTGCGGGTCCCGACACATCCTTTTCCAAGCGGGAAACGCTTCGAAGCGCATCAATAGCCGGATAATGGTAATGCTGGGCGAGTTTTCTGGAAAGCACGATATGACCGTCCAGTATGCCGCGCACCGTGTCAGCGACCGGCTCGTCCATATCATCGCCGTCAACCAAAATGGTGTAAAAACTCGTGATGCTGCCCTTTTCCGCCGCTCCAGAGCGCTCAAGCAGTTTCGGCATCTGGTCAAACATGCTCGGCGGATAGCCGCGTGTGGCGGGAGGCTCGCCGGTTGCAAGCCCAATTTCCCTCATGGCGCGCGCAAAGCGGGTGATCGAATCAAAGAGGAGCATGACATCTTTGCCCTTGTCCCGAAAATACTCGGCGACTGCGGTCGCCGTATATGCGCCGCGCAGACGCGAAAGGGGAGGGGAGTTGGAGGGCGTCACCACAAGCACACTTTTTTTAAGCCCTTCTTCGCCCAAGTCTTTTTCAATAAAATCGTTCACCTCGCGTCCGCGCTCCCCGATGAGAGCCACCACATTTACATCCGCGTTGGTATTGCGGGCTATCATGCCGAGCAATGTGGACTTCCCAACGCCCGATCCCGCGAATATGCCGATCCGCTGTCCGCGCCCCACCGCAAGCATGCTGTCTATAGCCCGTACGCCAGTGGCGATGCGTTTCGTAACTCGCGCCCGCTTCAACGGATCAGGCGGGCTTGCCATGACCGGGTAACGGACGCCGCTCTCAATTTCACCCTTGCCATCGGCGGCTTTTCCCCGGGCATCCAACACCCGTCCAAGCAACTTGTCCGAGACCGCGATGTCAAGGCTGGATCCGGACGCGACCACACGGTCGCCAAGTCGTATGCCACCCGTCTCAGCGTACGCCATAAGCTGTACGGTTCCGCTGTGGAGTCCCACCACTTCGGCTTGCAGGCAGGTTTCTTTGCCGATTTCTATGCGGCACATCTCCCCGATAATAGCGGAAGGACCCACGCTTTCAATCAAAAGCCCCTGTACTCTGGAGACATGACCCACACATTTAATGGGATCGATGGTCTCCGCTGTTTTTAGGTATTTGTCAATAATGGTTTCCATGCGAAGGAGCCTTGCTTACCTCATTTCTGCGCGGTTGCCGCGCTTGCTGACGGCGGCGGTTTCGGCGTGGATTTTATCGGAGACATTTCCAGGATTTTACTTTCCAATTCGGCAAGCTGGCTTGAAATGCGGGCGTCAACTTCGCCAAAGTCTGTTTCGATGATGCAACCGCCTGCGTCAACGGTCGAATCTTCCTGCACCTGTATGGAAGCGGCGCTTTCGGCCAGGCGGATAAAATCCTTGGTATGCTCGGTGGTGAGCTTCACATCAGCCATATTGACGCGGATGATGACCGTCCCTCGTGTCTTGAGCTTGCGCAACGCCTGCACCACATTGGAGACAACCACGGTTTTCTGGGATTCGGAAATAACCTTTATCACCTTGCGAGCGATAAGCAACACCAAATCCACGATCTGCTGTTCGCTTTCCGCGAGAATCTCGCCGCGCTTGTCTTGAGCGCGTTTAAGCGCGGTTTGCATCCGCTGGATCAGGCGCTCGACTTCCGCTTTGCCGGAATTGTATCCTTCTTCCTTGCCGGCCTGAAAACCGGTGTCGTTCGCCTCTTTTTTTTGATTCTCGTACGCCAAACGCGCTTCCTCTTCTATATGAGTCGCTTTTTCTTTCGCTTCCGCAATAATACGCTCGGCTTCGTCTTCCGCTTGCCGTTTTAAGACTTGAGCTTCTTCGGTTTTCCGTTTTACTTCCTGAAAGGCGATTTCTTCCGCTTCTTTCACGATAGTGGCGGCATCAATTTTGGCGGAAGTAATGATGGCTTCTTTTTCAGCCTCCCAATGAACCTTAAACTCCTCGGCTTCTCTTCGCAGATCTTCCACAGTTGGACCATCGTAGATATCATCTTTCTCGCCTTCGTCCTCTTCCGCTTCTTTGGCGGCGACAAGATGCGCCAATTCAGGGAACGCATGGGGAGGCTCAAGCACGACCGTTTCTTGATTCGCAATAAGCTCATTCTGCCTAAAAACTGCTTTTGTCAAGACATACCTCTTTTTACGTTAAATTAAGGGCGGAGAAGACCTTCGCTCTCCGTCCGCGAAGGGTGGTTTCTCCGCCTTTCATTTTTTCAAGACCATTTACACGACCAGTTCATCTTCACCGGCGCGGGCGACCACGATTTCACCGGAATCCTCAAGTTTTCTGATGATGGACACGATCTTCTGCTGGGCTTCTTCAACGTCTTTCAAACGTACAGGCCCCATGAATTCCATATCTTCCTTGAGCATACCGGCCGCGCGCTTGCTCATGTTTCTAAATATCTTGTCCTGAACTTCTTGGTCAACGGACTTGAGCGCCTTCGCCAGTTCCTGCCCGTCAACTTCACGCATAACCTTCTGAATGGCTTTATCATCAAGCATGACAATATCTTCGAACACAAACATACGCTTCTTGATTTCTTCGGCAAGCTCCGGATCCTCATCTTCAAGAGATTCGATTATCTGCTTCTCAGATGCGCGGTCAACGAGGTTGAGGATTTCAACAATGCTCGGTACGCCGCCCGCCGCGGTGTAATCTTCGCTCGACAGGGTGGAGAGCTTCTTCTCAAGCACCCGCTCAACCTCACGCAACACTTCCGGGCTGGTGCGATCCATAGTTGCGATGCGCCGCGCCACATCGCTTTGCACCTCGTGCGGCAGATTCTGTAGAATGACGGACGCTTTATTCGGTTCAAGGTACGCAAGGATAAGGGCGATAGTCTGTGGATGTTCCTGTTGAATGAAGTTCAGAAGGTGCGCCGGATCCGTACGCCGGATGAAATCGAAGGGGCGCACCTGCAAACTTGACGTCAACCGGTTGATGATGTCAACGGCTTTCTGACCTCCCAAAGCTTTTTCGAGGAGTTCCCTCGCATAGTCAATGCCGCCAGTAGAAATGAACTGATTCGCCATCATCAGTTCCTGAAATTCCTGCAAGATGGCATCTTTCTGATCCGGCTCTATGGTCTCAAGACGGGCGATTTCAAACGTAAGCGTCTCAATTTCATCTTCTCTGAGGTATTTGAATATTTCGGCGGAAATTTCCGATCCTACGGTGACCAAGAAAATAGCGGCTTTCTGCCTTCCATTATAGTTTTTATCGCTTTTTTTCTTGCCGCCGTACTCACTTCCTGCATCAATTGTTTTTGCCACGTATTCCTCCTCCTAGTTTCTACATCCATGCATTGCAATCCGCCCAAGCCCAATAATCAACCCGCATAACGCCACCCAGATCGCGCATGCCTTCGGCAATGGACCCGGTTCGCGTCATTCCTCTAACAACCATGTTCTGATAAGCGAAGCGACATCCTCAGGGTGTTGCCTTGCCATATTCGCAACATTCTCTTGCAGTTCCAGACGAGTGCGCTCTTCTACGGACATCACAACTTGCGCTTCTTCTTCTTCCGCCTGCATAAGAGCGTTTTCCCGCAACTCCTGCTCGCGGCGGGCGCGCTCTTCTTCCTCAGCCCTGCGGCGCCGCTCTATCTCACGGGCCACCATACGGAAGATGAGGAAACCGAATAGAAGCGCTATAAGTCCGATAGCGGCAAACAACAACACAAGTTGCATCCGCTTTTCTTTCAGCAATTTGGCGTCTTCTTCCGCGAATTGACTGCTTCTATCTATCGGTATGCTTTGCACAGTCACGGAGTCTCCACGGCTTGCGTTGTATCCAATAGCGTTCTGAATCAGCGCCGTCGCCGCCCTCAGATCATCGGTGGAAACCGGCGTGTATTCACGTTCAAGCGAACCATTTGTTACAATCTCTTTTCCCTGCTCGTCTTTCTTTATTGACCACACCCCGTCTATATTGGCGGAAACGGTCACCCGGTCAATGGTCGGCGTTTTCTCCTCCCGCGTAGTTTTTTTATTGATTTCCTCGTTGTCAATAAGGGTCTCCTGCGTCACTTCTCCGTACAGGTTTGACATGTCGCGGAACGCGGGGGGCGTCTGTCCTTCCACGCCGGACGGACCTTCGGGATTAAAGCCGGTGCCTTTCCACGTAGTGCTGGATGTGGTCTTTGACCTCGTAACGGAAGCCGCCCGTTCCGAATCGTCGTACGCAAGACCGGGCGTCCGCGGCTTCATCTCTATCGGAAAGAACTCTTCAACATTGACGCTTTGTTGCGAGAGGTCCATCTCTATTTTAATATTCAGATCGCGCACCCTGTCCGATCCGAAGATGCTTTGCAAGGATGAAAGGAGCGCCGCGCGGTACTGGGCTTCCAGATTGCGGATCATTTTGGCGCCCTTCTCAATGACAGTGAGCCTGTCCATGTCGGCCATGCCGGTAAAGTCATTCAACACAATGCCACGCTGATCCGTAATAACGATGTTTTCGTCTTTCAGTCCTTCAACCGCGAATTTTAAGATTTTTTGTATGCCTTCGAGTTTTTTCCGGTTTTCGGTGATGTCGCTGCCGGGCTTGGGCGTGATGATGACGCTCGCCGACACGGGGTTTTGATCCGCGGCAAAAAGCTCCCGTCTGGATATGACAAGCGTAACGTTCGCGTCATCAACTTCCTCCAGTGACTTGATATGATCCGTCACCATTTGGCGGATGGATCGTTGAAGGTTGACATTGCGTTCAAAGTCCGTAATTGTCCACCGTTCGCGGTCAAAGATAGCCCACGGATCCGTGCCCTGCGGAATAAGATCTTCGCGGATAAGAAGAGCGCGCATACGCCGCGCCGTAGCTTCATCCGGCACCATAATGACGCCGGTTCCGGAAATGGATGTCTTGACGCCCTCGGCATTGAGCCGTGTAACTATGCGATCCTGCGCATCCAGATCCCGTATGGGCGCGTCAATCACCGGAGTCATTGTTGGACTTGCGGATATCGAAAACAAAAGAACAAGTCCTATAACGACAACCGCTACAATGGCGCCCAAGACAAATTTCTGCGCTAACGACCATGTACCCCAGAGTTTCTTGATATTCTCAACTAACCTTTTTAACCATTCGCCCATGCACCCTCCCGAGCAACTCTCTTTTTACAATTTTTCTCTATGCTGCTATCGCAGGTTGATGAGATCTCTCCAACCTTGCACTAAACGACTGAGAACCGTCCGCGTGATGTTCAATGACATTGACGCCTTCGCCTGCGCGATTGTAATGTCATGGGCATCCACCGACTCGGGATCAACTATAGCCTTCTGAATCAAAGCGTTGGAGTGCCGCTCATCCGCGCTCACCTGATCCAGGGCGCGGAGCATCATGTCATCAAATTGACCGGAGCGGGTTGCAACTTCCGCGCCGATTTGCTCCCCCAGCGTAACAATTTGCCGCCCGGATGGAAATGGATTTCCGCTCACCGGCAGTATATGTTTAGGATTGGTTATGGCAAGTTGGAGACTGTCAACGCGCGTAAGAACCGGCGGTGTAAGCGTCATGTATTACCTTCCTCCTATCTCAAGCGCTTTCTGAAACATTGACTTGGCGCCATCTATTATGGAAGCGTTAGCTTCATAGGCGCGGGAGGCCGCTATAAGGTCAACCATTTCCGTAACGATGTCTACGTTGGGCATCTCAACGTAACCGGCTTGCGGACCTTCTTTAATGGCATCGGGATGCGTAGGATCGTAGACCAGCCGGTTTTTGGTGGACATGTCCTTCTGCACCTCAACAACCCGTACGCCTGTGCCCGGGCCATTGTCCATGCCGTCCGGCAAGAAAGGCGAACGCCAATACGGACCTTCCGTTTTCGGCCTCATAACAACCCTGCTTCTGCGGAAGGGTCCGCCTTCTGTGGTGCGGGTTGTCGACGCGTTCGCTATATTGTCGGCTATGACATCAGAACGAAGCCGTTCCGCGCTCAGTCCTGTCGCCGCTATGTTTATTGAACTGAATATTCCCATCGCTTTCCTCCAAATGCCATTCTTCTATGCCGCGCGGTTAAATGCTGCGGCGTCAGCCCCGCAACACCATGTTCACCTGACTAAATTCAAAAGAAGCCGCTCCCGCAAGCATCATATAGAGCATCTGATTCTGCAAAGCGAGCGTCATTTCCTCTTCGGCGTCAACATTGTTTCCGTTGTTCTTGGATTGGCTCACATAATCTAGAACGCGGCGGGGCGCCACGTCGCGGTAATCCTTCTCCATGTGATTGGAAATATGTTTGGGATCGGTTATGACAAGATCCAAAACCGGTTTTTGCTGTTCGGAATCAAGGGCGCGTTTCAGTTGGCTCTCGAAATTTACCTCCGACCGCTTGAAGTTGGGAACTTCCGCATTCGCTATGTTGTTTGCAATCACATTCCGCCTGATGACGCTCACGTCCATGGCGCGGTGAACGATGTCTAAGGTTTTTTCAAAATTAGTCATATAGTCCTCATTAAATTTTATCGGCATGTTTAGTATGTATCGGTATATTTGTTGTAAGAATTTATCATATTATGAAAGTAAATGCAAGAGGTTCCGGGATCCATACGCGTTGCGTGCGACCAGCCGCCTCTATCCGCCGGATTTTTGCGCTTGATATTTTACCTACCATTCGGTATATTATCCGTATGGAACAGGATACGCGAGGGATTATTTTGAATACGGCGCTGGAGTTGTTTTCAAAACGAGGGTTTGAGACAGTTGGCGTACAGGAAATAGCGGACAAGGCGGAGCTTGCCAAACCGGGTTTGTACTATTATTTTACGAGCAAACGGGGGCTTTTGGAAGCCATTGTTGTTGAACGCAGCGCGGAATTATGCGCGGTCGTCAAAAAAACGGCGGAATACCGGCATGACCTTGTGATGAATTTAACGTCGCTATTTAATGAAACGATGGACTTCGCTTATCGGGAAAGGGCTTTTTACCGGCTCGCGCACAGCCTTTTTTCTTCCGCGCCGGAGACCGCGAGCTATGCGGCGGGCAGTCCGCTCCGAAGGGAGCTTGTTTCCATACTGAAAGCTCTTTTTACCCAAGCGTCAGCCGATCATGGGAACATGAAGGAGCGGGAATGGGTATACGCCGAGACGTTCTTCGGGCTTCTGGACACATGGGCGATCCTCCTGATAAACGGAGAAGTCGAACTCAATGGCCAACTGCGGCGCCGGATTGTCCACAACTACATGCACGGCGTATTTTCTTAAAAATTTTAGGAGGTTTTTATGAACGCTATGAAAAAAAATGGAAAAATGACGGACAGGTTTTTTTACCATATTTACCCACTGGGGTTCTGCGGATGCCCCGAAAAGAACGATTTTTCCTGTCCCGCAGGACACGGGTTGCGCGGCATTGAGGCGCACATTCCGCGCCTTCTGGCTATGGGGGTCAACGCCGTGTATATTGGACCCGTGTTTGAATCCGCCGCGCACGGCTACGATACGCTTGATTATTTTCATGTTGATCGCAGGCTCGGCAATAACGAACATTTTAAACGGCTGGCGCAGACCTTCCATGACAACGGCATAATCGTTGCGCTTGACGCGGTTTTGAACCATGCGGGACGGCATTTTTTCGCGTTCAAAGACCTCCATGCGCATGGAGAACGGTCCGCGTACCGCGACTGGTTCAGCAATGTGCGGTTTAACGAGACAAGCCCCTGCGGAGACAATTTCACCTATGACGGGTGGAACGGACATTACAATCTTGTAAAATTCAACAGCCGGAACCGCGACGCGCGGGAACACCTTTTCGCCGCGGTGAAATTCTGGATCGAAGAGTTCGAAATTGACGGACTGCGGCTTGACGCGGCGGATCAGCTTTCGCCTGAATTTATGGACGAGCTTTCTGATCGTTGCCTGGCGTTGAAAGAAGATTTCTGGCTCATGGGGGAAGTGGTCGCGGGGGATTACCGGAAGTGGCTTTTTCGGTCCCAAAATATACCTACCGGTAGGGCGACAGACGCTCCGCGTAGATTTCAGAGCGTCACCAATTATGAGCTTTACAAGGGATTATGGTCAAGTTTCAATGAGAAAAATTTTTTTGAAATCGCATGGACGCTGAGGCGGCAGTTCGGGGACATCGGCATGTACCGTGATAGCGTTCTCTACAATTTCGCCGACAACCATGATGTGAACCGCGTCGCCAGTTCCGTGAAAAACAAAGCGCATCTCTTTCCGCTCTACGCCCTGCTTTTCACGGTTCCGGGCGTTCCATCCCTTTATTACGGCAGCGAATTCGGCGTTTTGGGGGAACGCGGACATGACAGTGACCGCGCTCTGCGTCCTTCGTGGGACGCCATACGGACGGCGAAAACGGCGGTTGACAGAGACGCGCTGCTCAAAGCGATTGCGGACTTCGCCCGCATACGAAAAAACAGCCTGGCTTTACGGGAAGGCTCGTACCGTGAACTGTACGTTTCTTCCGAACAATTCGCCTTTATGCGGGAAAAGGACGGGGAGCAGGCGCTTGTCGTGGCTAACGCTTCGGACAAGGAGCGCGTTGTTTCCATTAGCGCCGGAGACCTGCGATCAAGCTGCGCGCGCTGGAAAGATGTACTGAATCGCCGCGAATTCCATGTTTCAAACGGAGCGCTCGCGGTGCCGGTGTATCCATCATGGGCGAGCGTGTTGGAACATGAGGCGGAATAGGGCGAGGCGGGTCCGTCGGCGGGGTTTGAAACAGGCGGCGTATGTACTATACATAGCGTGCGCCGCCTGTGGGCTGATTTTAGTTCGCATTCTATCTCAATTATTTTTTTAGAAAAGCCTTGACTTTTCAAAAAACATAGGGTATAGTACTATCCATAATATCGTTGTGAAAGAAGCCGCCCCATTTTCAGAAACGGACGGCGCGGCTTTCCAACAAATTCTTACAAGGAGGAACCGGATGACTTGCAGAGAAGCGCAGAGGCTAAAGAAGCTGGATGAGATAAGTATAGTACAAACAGGTAGGGGGGGGGGCGGCCCGGGGGGGGGGGGGCGGGGGGGGGGGGGGGGGGGGAAAGAAGGGGATAGAAGTAGGTTGAGAGAGGGA
>JAIROG010000038.1 GCA_031257675.1 Treponema sp.
AGAATAATTCCAATCGCTTTCTCTGAATTTGTTTGCATTCTCTTTCCGCGCCTTGTGATTTCACCTAATTTGACATCGCCTCCTCATCCCCATGCTTGCCCGCCACTCCAAAACTCTCCCTCCATAACCGCTTCTTCACTTCTGAATGTTCCTCACGCTTCCCTTGACACAATCCCCTTTATCGCCGCTTATCGTTTTATCTATCTTTTCATTGACTGCCACCCTTCTGTACTTCGCGGGACATGCTATGCGATACAACAACACTGAGACATTGTGCGATTTGCGTATAAATTCACTCATCCCTCCTCTCTGTCTTACTTTGATGAAAATTCAACCGCCCTGAAGCGGCGAATTAAACCCCAAGAGATTTAAAAATGAGAAACAGCTTCTCATGCCTTTCGTATCCGCGCGTATGGAATGTAAGACGATATGGGAGAAGAAAGAGGGCGGCGAAACATCCCAAGCCAGATGAGCCGCCGTATTGACTTCCGGCGCCTTTTCCGCTATTGTAGGGGAAATGAAAATAGACCTTATCCGTAATTTTTGCATCATCGCCCATATAGACCATGGAAAGTCAACGCTGGCGGACAGACTTATCCAAAAGGGCGAACTGGTGGAAGATCGCAACTTTCAGGATCAGATACTCGACAACATGGACATTGAACGGGAACGAGGCATCACCATCAAAAGCCAAGCTGTCGCCATTCCCTACGCCGCGAAAGACGGCGCGATGTATACCTTGAACCTTATCGACACGCCCGGACACGTTGACTTCACCTACGAGGTGAGCCGCGCCATCAGTTCGTGCGAAGGCGCGTTGCTGCTGATTGACGCCACCCAGGGCGTACAGGCGCAAACGCTCTCCAACATGTATCTGGCGCTTGAGCATAACCTTGAAATAACGCCGGTCATCAACAAAATAGACATGCCGGCTGCGGATATTCCCGGGACGAAACAGCAGATCACCCGCGATTTGGGGCTTGACGGCGAAAACGCCCTGCTCGTGTCTGCGCGGCAGGGCACGGGCGTTGACGAGCTTTTTGAAGCCATTGTCCGCCAGATTCCGCCGCCGGAAGGCGATCCCGCCGCGCCATTGCGCGCCCTCATCTTCGACTGCCACTACGATCCCTACCGGGGCGTTGTGGCGCATCTCCGCGTTTTTGACGGAACCCTTCGGCGCGGCATGAAGATACGGTTTATGAACAACAACTCCGAGTATGACATAGAAGAGCTTGGCGTGTTCAAATTGGCGCTTTTCAGGCAGGATGAGTTGAGCGCGGGCAATGTGGGCTATTTTCTCGCCGGCATCAAGACCGTAAGCGATGTACGGGTGGGCGATACGGTTACAAGCGCGGAGAATCCATGCGAACAGCCGCTTCCGGGGTTCCGCGAGGTGAAGCCCGTGGTATTCTCGTCAATATACCCGGTTGACAGCAATGACTATGAGGAGCTTAAAATCAGTCTTGAAAAACTCAAGTTAAACGACGCTTCGCTTGTTTACGAGAAGGATTCGTCAGCCGCCCTTGGGTTCGGCTTTCGATGCGGCTTTCTGGGGCTTCTGCACCTTGAGGTGATAGAGGAGCGGCTTGAACGCGAGTTCAATCAATCGGTGATTTTTACCGCGCCTTCGGTGAAGTACCGTGTGAAACTGCATGGCGGGGACGAAATGCTTGTCGACAACCCCACTGAATACCCTGATGAAGAGCGCGTTGAAAGCGCCGGGGAGCCGTATATCAGGGCGTCCATCATCACGCCCACGGACTTTCTAGGCAATATTATGACGCTCTGCATTGAGAAACGCGGCGTTCAAACCAATATGACGTACCTTGATGAAAAACGAGTGGAGTTGCTCTACGACATGCCTCTTGCCGAAGCGCTTTTTGATTTCTACGACAGGTTGAAGAGCATAAGCCGGGGGTACGCGTCCTTTGACTACGATGTTACAGACTATAAGCCCACGGATCTTGCCAAACTCGACATTCTCCTCAACGGCAAGGCGGTGGACGCGCTGTCCCAACTGGTCTTCCGCCCCAACGCCTATAACCGCGCCCGTATCGTATGCGAGCGGCTGAGAGACGAAATACCGCGTCAGCAGTTTAAAATTCCCATTCAGGGCGCTGTCGGCGGACAGATCATCGCCCGCGAGACCGTAAATGCATTGCGCAAAGACGTGCTCGCCAAGTGTTACGGCGGCGATATCACCCGCAAGCGGAAACTGCTTGAGAAACAGAAGGAAGGCAAGAAGCGTATGCGCATGGTCGGCGATGTGGAGTTGCCCCAGAGCGCGTTTCTGGCGGTGTTAAAAACTAAGGATGAGTAGCCGCGCCTCGCGGCGGCGCCTTTGGCGGTTCACTTCACTACCACCGGCGAATTCTTGTTTGCCGTAGAAAAATACACAACCGCGTTGAAAATCGTAAAACCCAAAGCTGTACCCGCCGCAATGGCCGCGCCTATCGAGATGGGAAGCCATGTTGTCGCATCCTGCAAGGAACGTCCTTGAATGGCGGCGCCGAGCATGCCGCCATTGCCTCCCCAGAGAGCGTCCATTCCGGCTGTCAAGGCGATGGGCAAGGTCAGCCAGAACAAACCGTAAGACAGGTACATCCTGTCCATAGCTTTTTCAACAGGCTTTTTTTCAGGATCCGGCAACACTCGCGTTTTTATCGTCGCCATGTCCGTTCTTGAGTCAATGACAACGGTTCCGGCGGTCTTCTTAACGGTTCCGTCCAGCCCGGTTTGATCGCTTTCTACCCGATAATAGGTGAACGCGCCGGATACCCCATCAAGCGTCAGCGGCGTCCGCCCCACATACAATGCGCCTTGGTAAACCGCAGCCCCCTGTTCCGCAAATACGGTGGGGGCGAACGCCGCCCATCTTGACTTTGCTTGAGGCGTCAATGCGGTAAGGGAAACCGGAACAAACGTGATGAGGGGCAAGGTGAAGGACACGTCAGTTTGTTCGCCTTCGTTAAGCTCAAAGGAAACGGAAGCGGTTTCCCGTTTGCTTGCGGACGCCGTAACGGTCACTTCTCCATGCGGATATTCAAAGCCGGAAATTTCGCCGGTTCCGGCGAAGGTCTCATTGAGAAAAAAAACGGCGTCAGGGGCGTCCGTGTGAAGCGTCAGCGTCGCGGGAGCGACGCCGGAAAGCGTTGCGGTAAGATCGCCAGAAAGCTCCTTGACGGCGTTGCTCATGTGATCGGATGAAAATAGGATGCTGTCTTTATATGAATAAGAATTGCTGTACAGCGTATACACTTTCAGCGTAAGGTATATGCGTCCTTGAAAGAGCGCGACAGCGCCCGTTAAAAAACCGTCTACTTTTTGCTGAACACAAAAGGCGTATTCCTTGCCGGTCTCAGGCGGTTTGGGATACGTTCCCTTCCTGTTGTCTTCAATTAAGATGAAAACCGGCTCTTGCGTAATAAGCGGCGCCTCCTCTGACGCTTTCTCAAAAGCCTCCCGCAATTTCTCTATGTCGCTGTTTATGGTTTTGAGGTGTTTTTTATATTTCCATGCAGGATCGCCAAGGAACAGGAGATTGTCGCGCTGATTCCATTTATCAGCTATGGCTTTCGCCGCAGTAGCTTTGTTTTTTTCCCACGCCGCAACTTCATAGTATGCGTATTCTTCGGCGCCGCGCCGCCGTTTTTTTATGGAGTTCAGCATTAAAACAAATTCCCGCTGGACAAGCTCCCCGATGCCCTGATGTTCCGGCGGAAGCGCCGATATGTCAAACGCCGTCACCGCAAAGCCCCATTGGGGATTGAGCGGCGCAGGCGCGGTTTCCACGCCAGCTTTTGCGTACAGCGATGAGGCGGGGCAAAAAAGAAGGAGAAAAAGAAAAACGGCGTGACAACGGAGGAACGCCGCCTTCACTGCGCGCAAAAGCCGCGATAAACAGGCAGTTTTATCACGCCGCTTCCATGCTCCCATCGTATCATAATATATCAGTTCATTTTTTCTCATTCCATGCAAAACGCAGATACTCCTCAATAAAAAGGTCTATGTCTCCGTCCATTACGGCTTGAATATTGCCCATCTCAGCTTTGGTGCGGGTGTCTTTCACCATGGTGTAGGGCTGGAACACGTACGAGCGTATCTGGCTGCCAAAAGAAATGTCTTTTTTTTCTTGGGCGAAACGCTCGTTGTCCTTTTCCTTTTCCGCCTTATAATACTCGTAAAGCCGCGCCTTGAGCATACTCATGGCGGTCGCGCGGTTCATAGTCTGGCTACGCTCGCTCTGACACGCCACCACAATGCCCGTTGGCAGGTGGGTGAAGCGCACCGCGCTGTCCGTTTTGTTGACATGCTGTCCGCCCGCGCCGCCAGAACGGTACGTATCCACGCGCAAGTCTTCGGGGCGGACATCCACCGCAATGGAGTCGTCAAGTACCGGAAACACGTAGCAGGATGCAAACGACGTGTGCCGCCGCGCATTTGCGTCAAAGGGCGAAATCCTCACCAAGCGGTGAACGCCGGACTCGCCTTTGAGAAAGCCGTAGGCGTAATCGCCTTCGAGCTTGCACGTTGCGCTCTTTATGCCGCCCTCGGCTTCGAGCCGGTCCACTTCCTCAATGGAAAACCCTTTGCGTTCAGCCCAGCGCAGGTACATGCGGTAAAGCATCTGTGACCAGTCGCAGGCTTCGGTGCCGCCCGCTCCGGCGTGAATGGTGAGGAAGCACCCATTTTTGTCAACCTCGCCAGACATAAGCTCAAACAGATTCTGTTTTTCAAACCTCGCTGACAAATCTTTCAACGCCGCTTCTATTTCAGGCGATTGGGATTCGTCTTTTTCCTCACACGAAAGCTCATACAGGGTTTCAAGATCATCGGCGGCGGCTTTGATCGCCTTCCACGGCTCATAGCGGGCTTTGAGGGCTTTTAGTTCCCCCATAGCCTTTTCCGCAACCGCCTGATCGCTCCAGAAATCCGGAGCGCCCGATTTCTTTTCTATACCGGCAATGCGCTCCGCAAACGAAGCGTCTTCAAAGACGCCTCCATGTATCATAGATTTTTGCCCGCAACGTTTCGACGGGCGTTCCCAGTTCGCTTAACAACATGAACGTATCTTATCAATTCTTTGCCGTTTTGTAAACAGCGGTTACAATGAACTACCCGCCCGTCTATAGGGCGGCAAGATTACGCCTTGCAGGCCCGCCTTTTAGGGCGCGGCATTACATCTAATAGTGGAATGCGCCTGCGAGATGGTACGCTCGCCCTTAAAATTTGATGTTCTGAAAGAGGCTTGCAAGAAGTTTGTGTAAAAGAGAATAAGAATGTTTTTCATGTGAATCCAAGGACGTTTTTTCAAAGTTTGACATTTTGAAAAAGCCTTTCGATCGTTTCACATAGATTTTCGGGTAAAAAAGGTTTTACGATGTACCCTGCGGCGCCCATGCCCAGCGCCTTGTCTATGGTTTCCTGTTCCGCATTGGAAGAAATAAAAATAACCGGAATGTTTTTATACACCGTTGTTTTTGTATTGATGATTTCCAGAAAATCAAAACCTGACATTCCGGGCATTTCTATATCCAAGAGAATGAGATTCACTTCGGTTAAACGAAGCACCGTCCACGCCGCGCTTGCGGTCTTGGCAAGCCGTACATCATAATCATTTCCCAAGCTATCGTTGAGACTTTCAAGTATTTCCGGCGAATCATCAATCACTAAAATTGTTTTTTCATCCATAACACTACCTTAAGATATATTATACACAAACTCATTTATTTGTTCAAGGGTCATGTTTTATAATTCGCAACCCAACAGAGCGCGGCTCCGTAGAACGCATCCGCCGGCTTGCTTAGATAATCGTTCATGCCGGCGGCAAGCGGAAACTCTTTGGCGCCGATTTTTGGCAATGGCAACGCCCAGACCCGTTCTCATAAGACCGCGATTCGCTTCGTCATCAAACCGCCTGAAATTAAACAACCATGACTTCGCCAGGCATGAGTTTGACGGCGGCATCTTCAAACAGGTCTAAAAACGGTTTGCCTATACACGCCTTCGTATCCACAACGCCGGTGAATTCGGATATTGATCCGTTGATGCAGGCGAAACGGGTGATCATATAGACCACCGCCGAACTAAAAAACGACAGAACGCTATGTACAATAATTTCACTGGAGGCGGCGAACGTTCCCACATGGGAAAGCGGCATACGGAAATACACGAGCAAGATGTTTATGATCGCGCTTATAATGATGAATTGCAACAATCGCCGGTGGTTGTTGTACACCGCCGCCATACAGAGAATGGCAATGTACACGCTAAAAAGCAGGTGAAGTCGCTCATAAAAAAGGATCATCTAAATGACATCGCGGTTTTTTACCGCAGTGATGCGATGCGCCGCTATGATGGCAGTTAGTATACCGCGCATTCCAATAAAACGAAAACACGGCATGCTTACAAATTTTGTTTCTTTGCGGTTGCGGCAAGAAGGCGGCGGGGGTTGACCGCCGCCTTCTTGAGCTTCATGGACAGCCGGCTTGCGGCGGCGTCCGCCGCGTTGACGCCGGTCTTCCCACCCCAACGTATGTGAGTCCAATTCTCTCCACTTCTTCTCTCTTATAAATGTTTCGCAAATCAAAAAAGTAAGGGCGCGCCAGAGACCCCTTGATCTTGTTCAAATCAAGGTTCCTGAACTGGTTCCACGGCGTAAGAATGGCGAGGGCGTCCGCTCCTCTGGACGCTTCATACTCATCGCCCGCAAACGCAACTGAATCCTTAATGCAGGCAAGCCGCCTTTCCGCCTCCTTCATTGCCGCCGGGTCGAAAAGGCGCAGCTTCGCGCCGGCTTCCGCAAGCCGCTCGCAGACGGCGATCGCCGGCGACTCCCTCAGGTCATCGGTGTTTTGTTTGAACGCCAGCCCTAAAATGGCGATGGTTTTCCCGCTCAACCCGCCCAGTTCGACCTCTATCTTTTCCGCCATGCGGAGTTTCTGCCTCTCATTGGCCTTAACCGCCGCTTCGACAAGCGACACAGGCTCCCCCCGCTCCCTGCCGATCCGCGCCAGCGCCCTACAGTCTTTCGGAAAGCAAGAGCCGCCGTACCCAGGACCAGCATGGAGAAATTTGGAGCCTATGCGTCCGTCCCTGCCCATGGCTTTAGCGACATCCTGTACATCGGCGCCTGTCTTTTCGCATAGATTCGCTATCTCGTTGATAAACGTTATTTTCAGCGCCAAAAAAGCGTTGGAGGCGTATTTTGTCATTTCCGCGGATTCAAGTCCAGTTTCAATGTACGGCGTCTCGTTGAGATACAGCGGACGGTACACCTCCTTCATAAGAGAATGGGCTCTTTCGCTTTCCGCGCCGACAACCACACGATCCGGATGGGTGAAATCGTACACCGCAGAACCCTCGCGCAGAAACTCGGGGTTTGAGACCACTTCAAAAGGCGCCGCAGAACCCCGCGCCGCCAACTCTTCCTCTATCCATTCGCGCGCCTTGCGTCCGGCGCCGATTGGAACCGTGCTCTTGTCAACAACAACCGTCCATTTCTCAATGGCCCGCCCAATCTCCCGCGCGGCCGCCTCCACAAACCGCAAGTCCGCGCTCCCATCGGCCGCGGGCGGAGTCCCAACCGCGATAAAAACCGCTTCGCTCGCTTTTACCGCGCCGTAAACATCCGTGGTAAACGACAGCCTCCCTTCTTTCATGTTTCTCGCCACAACATCGTCAAGACCCGGCTCAAATATCGGCGCGACCCCCCGCTTGAACGCCTCGATCTTCCCGCGATCCTTGTCAACGCAGACCACCGTGTTGCCAAAATCCGCAAGGCATGCGCCCGTTACGGCGCCAACGTATCCTGTCCCTATCACCGCTATGGCGACCATACTCCCCTCCTATGCCGCGGGCTTACAGCCCGCCGGCCATTTTTCGAAACGCTTCGTTTCTTTGCCGCAATTCCTCGTAATTCCCGCTGTCAACAACAACGCCTTTCTCCATCATATATATGACTTCGCAGTTCTTTACCGTAGTGATGCGGTGCGCCACTATGATGATGGTTTTCTTATGCCCAATCCGTTTGATGGACTCCATGATCGCCCCTT
>JAIROG010000035.1 GCA_031257675.1 Treponema sp.
TATCAAAGATTGCACTTTGAAATCTTTTCGTATGGTGGGGGAACAAATCCCCCACGCCCCCAGTTTTCCGCAGCAAGCTGCGGGGTATTAAACCAAAGGGGCTACGCCCCAAAT
This sequence comes from Treponema sp., assembly GCA_031257675.1. Classification (GTDB taxonomy): domain Bacteria; phylum Spirochaetota; class Spirochaetia; order Treponematales; family Breznakiellaceae; genus JAIRKH01. The sequence continues at coordinate 115 of JAIROG010000035.1, forward strand.
AAAAACGTGTGGCGCCGGGTCGGGGACGGCGCAAGGCTTGCTCCGAACTATAAGCCCTCCGTAGCGCCGCCTGCAACGAGGGCAATCGTATCGCCGTCCCTTCCCATGAGTCAACTCAAGATCGCGTTGGAACTTCCTCATTATACCCCGCCCTTCAGGGCGGGGCGGTTCATTTCACGCTTGTCTTTACATTGACAGCCATGACTACACCTCTCCATGTGACGCGGACGCCAAGATGTTCCGCAATGCGGCGCCGCTTCCAGAATGGGATTGTACCAGCAAAATATTTTTCCGCGAAGCCTTTTTCTTTGCCACGGCAACCATTTCATGCGAGATAGGATGAGTGAAAAGGACAATCAACTCAGGATTGCCAATCAATCTGTCAAGGTTGCTTTTAGGCTGGGTGAAAACCTTTGCTTTGCACCCGTATTTTTTGCAGATGGCTTGGTAATGACACACCATACAGTCGTTTCCGCCGATAATAACCACCTTCATACACCGTTCCTCTCCCGCAAACGCCGCGCAACGTTACGCCGCACGGAGCGCCATGAGGCGTTTGCGCTTTTCATACCATACTCCTTTTTTGATGCATAACACGCTTTTCCAGCGTCCACCCGGAACTATGGGGCGCCGTTGCGTAAGGGAACGCCTCTTGCCGCCATTAAAATACTACTTATTTTATAGTATTAGTATGATTGTCTCTCCTTTGTTTGTCAAGTATGTTGTACGCGGCAATCGCATGGGGATTTAACAGGATTTCCGAACAAGTCCAGTATATGAAGCCGCTGTTGAAACGCTCCGTGCAGACGTTGTTATCAAGAAGGGGGATTTTCCCGCCGCATTCCCATTGCGTCCAGCCATATCCATGGTATGAACTGCCGGGTATGAGGTTTGCGGACTTTATTTCTTTGACGCTCTGAAAGTTGAACCCGATTGCCGTAATGACGAGGCTTCCCCGCGGCGGACATTTCCGTGAGGATTTTCGCAGTAAGCGGCCTGCTAATCGCCATTGACGCAAGCGCGACGCCTCCTTGGTAAATAGCGTGGGAAACGCGGAAAAGAGCGCGTTTATGCCCATAGACGCGCCGAATACAGCCGGCATGGACCCGTCCAGAATGGATTTTGCGAGGAGCATCTCGCGGTCGCCCTGATAACCGCTCTGGATGGACCCGGCAAATGTCATTGAACCGGTGCAGAAAGAGTACAAATACCCGCCGGAAGGCGGGGAAGGAGATGTCAATACGTCATTTCCCAATTATTCCTATTTGGTGGATCGCCGTTCCCTCAAGCCGGATGGCGCCTCCGTCCTGCAAAGGCGTGACTTTACCCAGTATTTCAAGCGGTCTTTCAGGATTCACCGCAACCGAAAAATTGAACATTGCCGGCACAAGCCCTTCCAGCTTGGTGCGGGTGTCGTACCCGACGAGAAAATCAAACGAGGTGCTGTTCTGCTCAACGGCAAGGTTGGTCGCCATACCCCGCCATATCACGTAACAATCGCGGTATAAAAACGGGTCTTCCATGACTTCGAGGTAACTGATGCGATCTTTGAGCGTATCGAAGCCGGGAACATCCATATACGAGATTAAGAGGCTGGCTTTCGTCCTGATCGCTTCGGACGCGTTTGACCCAATAATGCGGTTGAGAAAAACTTTCGCTTTCTCATCGTTGTATGTGGTGAACAGTTTCCGCGCATCCTCGTACATGCTCAACACTTGGGAGCGGGTCAAAATATACCGGTAGCTGCCGCCTGTTTCGACCGGACGTTCCCGTTCCTCTTGATCAAGAGATGTCGCCATCCACCCGCCCCGTTCTGACGTCGCTTTGAAAGCCCGCTTAAAAAGCGTGTTTTCCGGCAGGGGCATCACTTTTAAGCCGATGAGCGCCCCATAGACCACAACAAAAACGACGGTTGCGCAGGCAAGAGATGCGATAATACGCGCCGGATTGCGCTTGACCTTCGGCAAAGGCGGATAAAGGCTGGAAAATTTACCGGCGTCGATCCAGTCGGACAAATAATCGGTTCCCGAATACTTTCGAATTATTTTTAGGGCCTTTTTTGCCGTCTTGTTGTTCGGATTTATATCAAGCGTTTCCAAATACATATCCAAAGCGCGGTCAGTCTCCCGCCTCCGCATATAGAGCGCCGCGAATCCCAGCAATATCGAAGGATCCTGCGGTTTGATTTCACGCGCCCGCTTGAAATAGGTGAAAGCTCCGCCAAAATCGCTTGAATATAAACACGCCATTGCCAGTATGTAATGGTATTTGAAAGAGTCCCGGTATAGAAGAACATTAGGTTCCAGCAACCGTATGGCTTCCGCATATTTCCTTTGGCGGAGAAAACGGCTTGACTTGGTTAATAAGTCCGCGCGCATGTACTATTTGCCGCTGTCTGCGGCGCTTGCGTCAATACCCGCCTCACGCAGACTTGCCTCCAGAGCCGCTATCCGTTTTTGATACACGATGAGCGCCTGCGCATAGCTTCGTTCCCTCCGTTGATGTTCCTCTATGGTTTTAAGAAATTCTTCATGACTCTGCCTTAAAAGCTCAAGCAGTTCTTGCTCCACTTTTTTTTGATAGACAAGCGCTATGCGGTACACCGAAGCCTCATATTTCACACTCTGCGGATACTGCCGCACAATCATAAAAAATACGTCTTGCGCCGCGTCAAGCTGGCCCAGCGCGAAAAGGCATTCGCCTGTCCAGTAAAGCGCGGCGGATTTTTGCGCAATGGCGGCAACAGAATTCGCCGGCATCCGGTCGGCGTAGCCCTTCAAAAGGACAATGGCTTCATCGTAACGCCCAAGCGAATAAAAAGCCCGCCCCTTGAGGTAAGGAATCTCCATTTTACGGCTTGCGCCTCCATTTGTTTGCTCTAAAACATCCAAACTCCTTATGGCGCTTTCAAAGTCGCCGCCGGATTCTTCCGCAAGACAAAGCCAGTACACCGCTTCGGCGCGTTCGTCGCCGGTAGCGGCGACTCCTTGCGCTTCCCGAAATTTCACAGCCGCGTCTATCCATTCGCCCTGTCCATACAGCGCGATTCCCTGTTGGAAGGTGGAAGAAAACGCCGTGTACGGAGCCGCCAAAACCTCGGACTGTCCGCCGGTTTGAGAAAAAGCCACGCCGTCCGCCAATAAAAACACTATAAAGAGAAAGGAAGGTTTTCGCGTGTTTTTCATATACAATCCTTTAAATGCTTTACCAACGCCGACTTGTCCTCAGCGTCAAAAAAAGCCGAACCCATAACAAGGATGTCGGCTCCCGCATCAAGACACATACGCGCATTCGCCGCATGTACGCCGCCGTCTATTGAAATCTGGAAAGAGAGACCTCGTTCCTCCCTGATTTTCACCAGTTTCTTCACCTTTTCAAGACATTCGGGGATCATCTTCTGTCCGCTAAAACCGGGATCAACGGACATCACCAGTATTATATCTGTAAACGGCAACGCTTCTTCAATGGTTGCCACCGAAGTTGTAGGCACGATGCTGAGTCCCGCCTTTCTTCCGTTGCATCGGATCATGCTTAAAAGGTGATGGACATGCACCTCGGCTTCCGCATGAAATGTGATATTGTCCGCTCCCGCGTCAATAAAACGATGCGCTATTCTTTCGGGCTTTTCCACCATTAAATGTACGTCAAAAACAAGATCGCTTTTTGAACGGAGATCCGAAACCACTTTGTGTCCGAATGTAAGGTTCGGAACAAAGCTGCCGTCCATTATATCAAAATGCACCCATTTCGCATGAGCGCGTTTAATAGAGTCCACTGCGAAAGAAAAATTTGAAAAATTCGCAGACAACAGAGAAGGGGCTATAACAGGTTCCATACTACTATAATAATCATAGAAAGAGGGATTGTAAAGACGGAATTTACACTATTGCGCTACGCCGCAACGCGCGACGCAATGGTATGCAACGCCGCGCAAGACCGCTGTCGCGCGCAATCTTCATTTCTCCCCGATATACGGCTTCCTGCACACGGACGAGACCGCGCAATTGCGGCAAACCGTACGGGAGATGTTTTTGGGCGCCATGTACTTGCCATTGCGCATTGCGTCGGCAACCTTTTCAACAACAAGGTCTACGGCGGCGATTTCTTTTTCATACCCGGAATGGGGATTGTCTTCATCTATCACCGGACGGAATTCCCGATTGTCTATCGAATAAAACCGCGCGTCATGGACGGCGGCGGCTTCGGCGAAAGCGTCCCTGTTCCCCTCGCCAGTTTCCAGCATGGCGATATAGGCCGCCATCTGTACGTTGCCCGGAAAATCATCGTCATCCGCCCATAATTCAGATGCAGACGGTACGCTTCTTGTTTTGTAATCCCTGATGATATAGCCGCCTTCTTCATCTTTCAGGATAATGTCCGCTATGCCGCTTAACGCGGGAGCTGCCGCATAGGTTTTCCGCAAGGGATATTCCGCGCCTATAACAGACTTTCCATTCAGATTTTCGGCGTCACGGTCAAGATAATCTTCCAGCGCGGCTTTAACGCGGGGTTTAAGCATATCGTATATGGGTTTTTGAAAATATCCCTCGCTGGCTTGAGCCTTGTCAATGGCTTGGCGCATCTCCTCGTCAAGATATTTCTTGTATGCGCCCAACTCCTGAATGTGAAAACGCCCGTGGTTTTCTTGTATCCGCGTCCAAAGCTGTTCCAAGATGCTGTGGTAAAGCCTTCCCAAATCCCTTTGATCCAGCGTTTCAATCTCGATCTGTTTTTCCTTCACCCCAAGCCCCCTTTGCAAAACCCATTTGAAAGGACAGGCCAAGTACTCGTCCAAATCGGAAGGAGAAAGCCGGATATCCTCATCTTCGGCGCCCTCTTTCTTCGCCTGATCGCGTTTTTGAGTGCAGAGCCGTTTTTCAACTTCCTCGCAAATGCCGCGTTGCGGTATCGCCGTTGTCCGCGCATCTATGCCATTCGGCTCTTTTTGTATCACATTGAACGCTTCCCAGCCTTTTTTCTGTACATTCGACGGGCAAACGGATAGAATTTTTGAAGCGCTTTTGCTGAGAATGGCGGTTTCCATCCGGTATGGATCCGGAAGAATGGGCGCCTGCTGTTGCGCAATTTCGCCATCCAGCAGGTCTCCCAACCTCCGGTGAGGCGCGGCTGCGCCTGAAAAGGTGCGATCCGCGACCGTAAACACGGGGGTAGCCGCGGACACAAGGTACGCTTTGATAAATTCCGCTGAGATGTCCCGATCCTGTATGCAAAGCCTGTTTTTCCGGTCTTCCCGCAAAAAAGAAGTGCGCCCGTCATACACCACCGCGGCGTCGTCCTGATTCATATTGATGATGAAATGAACCGGCGGCGCGATTCCCGCCGCAACCTTGTAGGCGTAGACGGGAATTCCCCGTTCTTTTGATTCGTATACATAGGTTTCTTCTTGAATACACGATTGAAACACGGGAAAAGCCCTGCCCGCATATTTTTGGTACATGTTGGGGAAACGTTTGCCGATCTCTATAAGCTCCTGCAAAGAGGCGAGAGATTTCCCGATAATTTTATTGGTTTCCGGATCCATAGCCTCACTATCAAAATGATTTTTCTCAAAAACATGCCAGTTTTGCCGCATTTCAGCAAAACTGGATGCGTTTGCAAAGGCGCGAATATCTTTCTTGAGCCGCGCGTAGAAGAGTTCTATGGAAGAAACCATCACGCCGGCAAATTCCTGATTTCGATGCTGTTCAAACGTTTTTTCCCACACGTCAATTTCGGGGCGCCCTGACGCATCGGGATACGATTCGGGAAAACCGGAGACGCAGTGGTAGCGAAGCCCGAATTCCATAAGCGTAGCGATGGACTCTTTAGCTTTCCACGGAAACGCTCTGTCAAGCAACAAGCCGGACAAAGCCGCGTACGACCAGCGTTTGCTTTGGCATGCCGAAAGCGCGCTGAAAATCCGCCCGCCCGGATGCCTTGACAAAGATTTCCCCTGCCGGACATCCGCAAACAGCCCGTAAAGGTGAAATTCGTGGACGAGCCGGTCAACGCTTCCATTCCCAGCCACCGATATGCAGATGTCTTCTGGACACAAACCGTCCTTGTCCAGAAGCCGTCTGCACGTAAGGGCAAGCCATTTGTATTCCTGCGCGGTTGACTTGAATCGCAGGAATTTGCGCCCGTACGTTGCGCAACAACCCGCGTCCGGCAAGCCGCCCTGTGGAGGCGGCGCAACCGCTTCCAGCGGAACTATGCGAACCGGGTCGTCCCTGTTGTACGCTCCCGCGCAACTTATACCGGCGATATCCATCAACTCTTCGCGGTACTCTTCCCAATCTTCCGCCAATTCCGGAAAAAACAGCGTCCATGACACGCCGGTTTGTCTGAAATCAGCCCTGTTCCAAGCCGGATCGTAAAGCCGGTGTTCCTCCAAGAACAGCGAATAGTTTTTGTGGATAAGCCGCAAGTCCGCAAAATACGCATCCTGCGCAACGGCGGCTTCGGGGCGGCGCAGAACGCCTTCAAGCGCGGGCAACAATTTCGCCAAACTTGTAAGAAACGATGCGTAAGAGTCCGCATATTCAGGCGGAATGTATTCACCCAAAAACTTCGCCTTCCGGTTCTCCAGCAGAAAGTTTGAGGCAAACAAGGTGCGAATCGCGTGGTTTATCGCCTGTTTTCCGGTTTGCATGACCGACAAAGCCTGCGTCTTAAAGCCGTCCCACGCCAGAAACCGGCTGGACGCAACCGGCTTTAACGCCGCTTTCGCCGCCTCCCGCGCCCAGAAAGACGCGACAACGCCGGACGGAAACACGAAATGCGCCCTTTTATCGGGCAGAGCCTCAATAATGAAGTCAATCACGGGACGGGGCATATTCGCCTTTATTTTCACTCATGATATACCCATAATAAGTCAATTTTCCATTGACACTCATGTAATGTTTATTTTTATATGATAATTTATGAAAACAAGCGCCTCCGGTTAGCTCGTTATAATCTTTTGCGTTGAATTCATTATTCAAATTGGCGCTCAACCAGTGTACATAATGATTGGAGTATGGAATGTTTTCAATCATTCTATTAACATCGGCCATTTCATTGTATGCGATAGCTATGCTGTCGTCTATAAGAAAATAGTCTATCATTTTGTTGTTTGTTTTCCAATACTCAAAGAATATCGTCATGAGATATTCAAACAAAAGATTGCCTTTGTTCGCGTAGAACAAGAAAGCCGTCCACCTGCTTTTTGAAATATAATTGGCGTCGTTAAGCCGCCTTAAACTATACAACTCCGTTTCAGGAGTGAATTCCGGCAGCGTCTTGGTTGTGAAAACCGTGGAATCGATCCATAATCCGCCGTATGTGTATAGCAAACACGCTCGCAATATATCGGATAAATGCGTGATGGTAATCATTTTCTTCTCCACTTTTTCTAACATCCATTCCGGCAAAGAGATGTATTTTTTGTAATTTTCTTTTGTTATCACGATCACTCTGTGACCATTGGCGTTCTTGTTAAGCTGGTTGTAACACGCTTTTACAAGTTCAGGCATGTTTCGCTCGCCTTGCCACCAGCATGTCCATACAATATAAGGTTCTTCGGGGGGGGGGGGGGGGTATATTTCTCTTCTCTCTAAAAGAATCTATTATGCCGGCATAATTTTTTTGCAGCGTCCGCACGATCTTATTTCTTTTAACGCTTTTATATAGGGAAACAAGCTCTTTAGGAACTATTGCCCGCGCTATTGTTTTTATTCCCATCTTTTTAACCCTCATTTTCTCCGAAATACGCGGCTTCTGAAATCAAGAAGCCGTTTGATTTTGCTTTACAGACTCTTCATATCCATTCAATATATTGCCGCCATTTTGTGAAAGTCCGTGTTAGACAACTCATGTTACGCGAGAAGCCCCTTATCCTCCATGTTAAACGCAGACAGCAATTCCATCGCCCGCTTCAATGACGCAAGATATATTTGTGACTTCACCGCAAAATGATTGTACCCGCGATTCAGTTTCGCCGCTTCCGGCTTCACACGCCCATATATCGACGCAAATGTATGGCCGCTCTGTGTCTTCGCCGTATGCGCCGGCGCCGGCTCTCCATCGGGCATTCCCAAAAAACGGCCTTTCCCCCTTTCCTGTCCGCCGGCCGGCCGCCGTTTGTCTCAAACAGGAAAACTTTCCTCTTCTTCTTTATGAATCTCATGTTTCCCGCCGGCGCAAACCACGAATCGGCCAATATACACCAGAACTTCACGTGT
>JAIROG010000074.1 GCA_031257675.1 Treponema sp.
GGAGCCACCTATGACCTTAGACCATAATCAATTATCATTCATTACCGAAATCAAGGAAAAAATCCGCCTTGTCCAGTATGAAGCGCTCAAAGCGGTTAATACACATCTTATTCAGCTCTATTGGGAAATAGGCAGGGCTATTTCAGAAAAGCAGAATGAAAGCTGGGGGAAATCCATTGTGCCGGTTCTTTCAAGGGAATTACAGAAAGAATTTCCCGGAATTAGCGTTTTTCCGTGTCAAATTTATGGTCTATGGCGCAATTCTATTCCGAGTATCATGACATTGAATTTCTCCAGCCATTGGTTGGAGAAATTAGCTGGACAAAGCATATTGCCATTCTGAATAAATGCAAGGATAATCAGGATCGGCGATTTTATATTATGGCGACAAAGAAATTTGGCTGGTCAAAAAATATTCTTATTCATCAAATTGAAAATAAAACCTATGAAAAGTATCTTTTGGGCCAGACAAATTTTGATACAACCCTTCCGGATACCATCAAAAGACAGGCAGTCCTGGCGGTAAAAGACGAATACACCTTTGATTTTTTGGATCTTGCTGATGAACATTCCGAGCGGCAGCTTGAATCGGCATTGGTCAACAATGTCCGTGCTTTTCTTCTCGAAATGTGGCCGCAGTTTACCTTCATCGGAAATCAGTTCAAATTGCAGATTGGCGGTAAAGAATATTTTATAGATCTTCTGCTTTATCACCGGGAATTACAGTGTCTTATAGCTATTGAGTTGAAGTTGTTGAATAACTGAAGTTATTCAACAACTCTATTATAACGCCAATGACGCCGCGCTGAATCGGCAATTCCAAACCACAGGTTCGCGTGGCGTTTGGGCGGATGCTCATGTTCAAAACGCCCATCCCATTCCAAGCCATAAGGTAAAGCCATTCATTGCAGGTATTGAAGCTGAACCTGTCGGAGCGTTTATTTTCTCAAATATAAATTTGTATCCCAGCCCGGTCTCCAAAAAGAAACCGCCGCCATATACAAATTTCCAGCCGGTTAGCGCCCCGAGTTCAAATATATGGGAATCCATTTTATCGCCATAGGTTACCTCTATGTAAGAATAATCTCCGCCCACATCAAAAAACCACCGTTTCACCGCGTCGCCTAATGGGTAATAACGCGCGTGAAGTCCAGTCGACACGCCCAAAAATGCAGTGTCATAAGGTGAGCCTTGTATTGTAAAACCCATGTAACTTGCTTTAATCAGCGCGGAAAAGTTCTTCGTGAATCCGCGCTCATACCCAAGCCCGATTCCAAACCCGCCGAACAGAACGCCGATGATTGTCGATCCAAAATCAACAAAAACAGCATTGGAGGGAGAAGGCGCTTCCTGAGCGAATAATGAAACGCTCAAAAATGTCGCCAAAAACGCTCCTAAAATCTTCTTTTTCACAACCCTATTCCTCCATGATTTTTATGCCTTTACAAAAAAGCGACGCGTTGCGGCGTCTGCCGGCGGCAGACGCCGCAACGCTCCAATTTCGGTTGACCTTCGTCAGCAAAAACGCCGGCGGAAACTAGGCGTTCAACCGCTTCTCAATAGCGTCAAGCTCGTTGTACAGTTCTTGGGGAAGTTTCGCGCCGAACTTGGGATAGTGATTCTCACGCACATCCGCGATTTCTTTTTTCCAGCCTTCAAGGTCGACTTTAAGAATCTCCCGCATGTCAGCTTCGCTTACACCGTCCGGGCGGCTGATCGCTTCAATTTTAGGCAGGAAGCCGATGGCGGTTTCAACCGCGTTGTCCGTAACGCCGTTGCACCGGTCGAATATCCACGCCAACACGCGGGAATTTTCGCCGTACCCGGGCCATATAAATTTGCCCGCTTCGTTTTTGCGGAACCAGTTCACAAAGAATATCTTCGGAAGCTTGTCAGGAGCGCTCTTTGCGCCGACGGCAAGCCAGTGCTTAAAGTAATCGCCCATGTGGTAGCCGCAGAAGGGCAACATGGCGAACGGATCGCGGCGGATGGCGCCAGCTTTCACGTCAAGCGCGGCGGCCGTGACTTCAGAGCCGACTATTGAACCCATGAACACGCCGTGCGTCCAGTTCTTCGCTTCGTTGACAAGTGGAATTGTCTTGGGGCGGCGTCCGCCGAACAGGAACGCGGAAATCGGCACACCTTTGGGGTCTTCCCATTCAGGCGCGATTGCCGGGCATTGCTTCGCGGGACCGGTGAAACGTGAATTCGGGTGAGCCGCGGGTTTTTGCTCCTTGTTGCCCTTATCCTGAATCCATTCCTTGCCGTTCCAGTCAAGGAGTTTGCCGGGCGCGTCATAGCCGATCATCTCCCACCATACGGTCTTGTCTTCGGTAAGCGCGACATTGGTGAAAATGGTGTTTCTGCGGATCGTTTCCATGGCGTTTCTGTTGGAATCCATGTTGGTGCCGGGCGCGACGCCAAAGAAGCCGGCTTCCGGGTTGATGGCATAGAGCCTGCCGTCTTTGCCGAACTTCATCCACGCGATGTCATCCCCCACGGTCTCGACTTTCCACCCGGGAAGCGTTGGAACAAGCATGGCAAGGTTGGTCTTGCCGCACGCTGACGGGAACGCGCCGGTGATGTACTTCACTTCGCCCTTTGGATTGGTGATCTTGAGAATGAGCATGTGTTCGGCAAGCCACCCTTCGTCGCGGGCAAGCACGGAGGCTATGCGGAGCGCAAGGCATTTTTTGCCGAGCAGAGCGTTTCCGCCGTACCCTGAGCCATACGACCAGATTTCACGGGTTTCCGGAAAGTGGGAGATGTATTTCTTGTCAAGCGGGGCGCAGGGCCATATACCATTGTCTTTTTCGCCATCCGCGAGCGGTTTTCCGACCGAGTGGAAGCACGGCACATAGAAACCATCAACGCCAAGCACATCAAGCACTTTCACGCCGACACGCGCCATGATGTGCATGTTGGCTACAACATAGGGGGAATCAGTGATTTCCACGCCGATCTTGGCGATGTCCGAGCCGACAGGACCCATTGAGAAGGGAATCGCATACATAACTCGCCCTTTCATACAGCCTCTATACAATTCGGTCATTGTTTTTTTTAGCTCATCCGGATCGATCCAGTTGTTGGTGGGTCCCGCGTCATCTTGGGTCTTGGACGCGATATAGGTGCGGGCTTCAACGCGGGCCACATCCGAAGGATCCGAGCGAAAAAGCACACAGCCGGGCAACAGCCACGGATTAAGCGGCGTTGCAAGCCCCGCGTCAATAGTAAGTTTAATCATGCGGTCGTATTCTTCCTGCGAACCGTCGCAAACCTCAACCGCGTCCGGGGTCATAAGGCTCGCCGCCTCCTCGACCCATTTTTTCAAACCTGAATGTTTCAAATCTTGTATGTTCATGGATACTCCTGAAATTCCCGCAACATTTCGCTACGGGCGTACTATTCGGAAGCGAACCAACGGTTCGCGCAATTCCCTATGCATGCCTGCGGCGCACAGCCGAGTCGGAATATATATGCTATATATAGTATAAAAATTTTGAAAGTATGACAAGGCGTCAAATGGGAAAAGGCGGCGGACGCCAGAATCATGGTGAAAGCGTCCATAAAAGAAAGGGCTTGACTTTTGATTTTTAAGCATAATTCTTCTGTTACAAATAAATACGGACGGCATACGAAATTTTCACGTGCGATTGACCGGCGGAAGCCATAAAAACCGTAAATTCGCCTCAATTAAATCACGATTTTTTCATAATCCTATGGTATACTGGCAGCCATGAAACACAGACAGACCGCGCTTGTTGTGGATGATGAAGAAAAAATACTCGAACTCGTAAAGTCCTACCTTGAAGCGAGCGGCTATACCGCCCTCTGCGCCAAAAACGGCGGGGAAGGCTTGGACCTTTTTGAAAAAAACGCCGTTTCTTTGATACTCCTTGATCTTATGCTTCCCGACTTCTCCGGCGAGGAGTTTTGCCGCGCGATACGGGAAACGTCAAACATTCCCATCATCATGGTCACCGCCAAGGTTGAGGAAGCCGACATCATCCGAGGACTCAAGATAGGCGCGGATGATTATGTAACAAAACCATTCAGCCCCCGCCAGCTTATGGCGCGAGTGGACGCCGCCTTGCGGAGAGCCGGGGACGCAGAGAACCCGCATCGGCAACCGAGCCGGTTTTTACAGTGCCAAGACCTCATCATTGACACGGAACAACGAAGCGTCACCCGCGATGGAAAAGCAATCGCCCTTACCCGCGATGAATACAACATACTCGCCCTCTTAATGTCGCGGCAAGCCAAAATCTTCACCCGTGATGAAATTCTGGAATCCATAAAAGGAAGCGATTGCGCCGCGTTTGACCGCGCCATTGACGCGCACATAAAGAAAATCCGCGCAAAAATAGAGGACGACTCAAAATCTCCCAAATATATCGCCACCGTATACGGCATGGGCTACCGCATCGGAGGAACCCGATGATCAGCCTCACGCGCCGTTTGACGCTGACATACGTTCTTTTTATCAGCCTTGCCCTGGTTGTACTCACCTTCATGGTGAACCAGATCACGCGGCGGATATTCACCGGTCTTATAAAGCAAAACATCTCCGAAAAAAGCGATGATATTGTCCGGATCATAGGCGAACAGTACAATCCGGACAGCCGGAGTTTCGACATTGTCACCATCGAAACGATTGGCATGTATTTTATCCATGAAGGCTATATCCTGACCATATCTGATGAAAACGGCGGTTTCATCTGGGACGCCCGTTCCCATAATATGCGGGAATGTATGGAAGTGTTGGAAGCTATCGCGACCCGCATGGAAGGTGAATTTCACGTGAGCGGCTCGTTTCAAGACCAGCAATACCCGATATGGCGCGCCAAACAGATAGTTGGAAACGTAAGCATAGAAACATACGGACCCTTTTTCTACAGCGAGACGGAAACGCTGTTTATGTCGTCCGTAAACCGCCTCTTTCTCATAGCGGGTCTTGCTTTTGTCCTATTGAGCGTCATCATCTCAATGCTGCTGTCCCGCGCCATAGCCCGCCCCATTCTCAAAGCCGAGGAAGCGGCGCGTCAAATCGCCGCCTTGCATTCTTCTGGAAACGGCTGCCGGCAACATTTTAGGATCCGGCTCAACGACCGTTGCAAGACAAAGGAATTGGCCGGTCTCTCCCGTTCAATCAATGAATTGGCGCGTGAATTGGAAGAAGGGGATCGCCGCCAAAAACAGCTTGTTTCCGATATAGCCCACGAACTGCGCACTCCCCTCACCTATTTGCAGGGTTCTATAGAAGCCATACTTGACGGCGTGTGGGTGATGGATCGTGAGCATCTTGCAAGCTGCCATGAAGAAATCATGCGGATTATCCGCCTGGTGCAAGACATCAACACGCTGACCAATTTGGAGTGGGAACATACAGAGCTTGACAAAATAGATTTTGACCTTGCGGAGTTGCTGCGCGTTACGGCTGAACAATTCAAGGCGGCGGCTTATAAAAAGGGCATCGCCATAACGTTGAACCTCCTCCCCAGCCCCATTACCGCAGACTATGACCGGCTTAAACAGGTGTTTATCAACCTCTTGTCCAACGCGGTGCAGTACACCGACCAAGGAAGCATTGCCATCGCCATAGAGCCGTCTTCCACAAACCGGCGCGTTTCCATCACGGACACCGGCGCCGGCATAGCGCCTGAGGAGCTGCCGCGCATTTTCGAGCGCCTGTACCGCGCCGATAAATCCCGCAGCCGAAGCGCCGGCGGATCCGGCATAGGACTCACCATAGCCGCGGCCATTGTTTCCGCCCACGGGGGAACCATCAGCGCGGAAAGCGACTCCAACGGCAGCGCCTTCCACGTTTTTTTGCCTTAATTTTTACCTTAGCGATACGCCTAGCCGTTGGCAAAAGGGCTAAACTGGCTTAGGCGGGAGGCGTTCTCTAACCTGCCTCGTTCCACCTGCCTACTTTTCGTATTTTCTGGTTGCGGTAGCGCACCAGCACCGGCGGGCTTCGGCGGCATAGATCGTCCAAATCCCGCTCAAGCGTCCGCTTTATAGACGCCGCAGTCGCCGCAAGATCGGTATGGGCGCCGCCTTCCGGCTCCTGTATGACGCCGTTGATGATCTTGAACGCCATGAGATCGCGGCTGGTGATGCGAAGCATGGCGGCGGCGTCTTTGGCGCGGGCCGCATCACGGAGGAGGATCGATGCGCCTCCTTCGGGACTGATGACCGAGTAGATGGCATTTTCGAGCATGTAGATTTTGTCGCCGACACACAAGCCCAATGCGCCGCCGGATCCGCCTTCGCCAATGACAACGCACACGATGGGCGTATTAAGCTGGCTGAAATCCCGCAGGTTGCGCGCTATCGCCGCTCCAATGCCGCGCTCCTCGGCGCCGATCCCCGGATAGGCGCCGGACGTGTCAACAAAGGTGACGATGGGGCGGGAGAATTTTTCCGCCTGCTTCGCAAGGCGCAAGGCTTTGCGGTAGCCTTCGGGGTTCGCCATGCCGTGGTTGCGGTACAGGTTGTCTTTCAGCGTACGCCCCTTCTGGTTTGCAAGGATAGTGACGGACTTCCCATTCAAAAGCCCAAGCCCGCAGACAATAGCCGGATCATCGCCGAAACAACGATCCCCGTGCAACTCAATGAAGTTGTCGAAAATGCGCTCAATATACTCAAGCGCGTAGGGGCGTTCCGGGTGCCGCGCAAGCTCAACGTATCTCCACGCCCGCTCTGTCTTTGATTTTGCGCGCGCCTTTTCCTCAAGCGCTCTTAACTCGTCGTCCGCATCAAGCCCGGACTCTTTTGCCAGCCTTTTCAGTTCCATTATCTTTTCTTGAAGTTCAATCGTATCCATAACAGCAGTATACCAGAACGCCGCTCTTTTTTCAACTTTTTTTTCCTCAGCAAAACGCTTTTTCATATTCAAGAGACCTTTTATGAACCTCCACGCCATCTAGCGACTCGCCTTCACGTTGTATTGACGCGGCGGCGCCCGCCTTACCGAATCGCCAGCTTGCGACCGTGAAACTGCGTGACGCCGGTCTCTTTGGCAATGCGCTCATAGTTGCCGTCAGTTACGCCGCCGCCGCACAGTATCGTGATTTTGCCCTGCGCGCAAGCGTTCAGGCGTTTCAAGCGGTCTATGTTGTCTTCCGCCCGTCCAGCGCCGCCCTTGGTCAAAATCCTGGCAAACCCCAGCGCGGCGAGCGTGTCAACAGCCGCGAACTGCGCCGTCTCGGAAAGCTCGTCAAAAGCCATGTGAAAGACAAGCTCCCGTTTGCCGTCCTGAGCTTCCCCGGCGTGAACTTCCAGAAGAAGCGTGTTAAGCGTCTCAAGATCAAGACCGCCGCCTGAAACATAGCCGAATACAAGACCGTCCGCGCCCGCGTGTATCATAGCGCGAATATCTTCTTTCAGCCCTTCCCACTCTTCCCTGCCGGCGGAAAACCCTTCCCGGCGGCGGATCATCGCGGCTACGTTTAATTTTTGGGCGCGGGCATACTCCACCATTTCAGGCGGCGGAGTAAGCCCTCCAATATCAAGGCGCGAACACAACTCAATGCGGTCGGCGCCGCCCCGCGCCGCGCCGTCAATATCGCCGCGCGTTTCCACGCACGCTTCACGAATGACACCCATGATTCTCCAGCAGTCCCTTTATTTCAGCATGTGCAAATAGTACGTTAAGCCACTGGAAACTCAACCGGAGTTTCCAGAAGTTCTCTATAGTTAGTATGGACGAATAATTTTGAATTGTCAAACAAAATCAATCAATTTCAAAAATTTCACTTGGCAAATAGAAAAAGGGCGGCATTACTTTTAATATATGAACTTGTTTCAAATCTTCAATTTTTGGAACAGCCTCTCCCCGTCTTGCCCGTCCTCCCCTATTCCGCAACTAAAAATATTATGGCGCACGGCTCTCCTTTGAGAGAATAGCCACTCAATTAATGAGCGGCCTCCTACTAGATTAACCGTATTTACCGTTACTTTTTCCTACCGGTTGCTATTGGAGCCCCACAAGAAGCGGCATTGCCCTTCTCGCGTTCACAACGTTCTAGCGCCATTTTCCCCGCTTCTTGAGCAGAAGAAGCCCACAAAGTATACGTTACTGTCTTTTGCACTATCTTAGCATTTATTTTCTCATTGTAGACAACCGAAACGGTATACTCATCATTACCTTCAGCGAAGGCTGCCCCAACGATCATCGCGATTAGAATTAATGCGATACCGAAAACCAAAACTCTTTTGTCTCTCATTTGAATCTCCTTTTGTGGAAGCCTGCGCCTTGACGCGGCTCCCGTAAAATATATGGATGCGGATAATCCGCATTCCGAGACGCGCTTGTGGCGCGGAGCAGACAGGGCGAAGACGCTCGTTTCAGGTCGGTACGGATCGCAACGCAAAGCGCATAGCGGATCGCAGGGCGAAAAAACGGGCGCGGAGAGGAAACGGCGCAACGTCTAAATGTGTAATTGTATATAAGGCAATGTATGGAACGTACGAGTCTAACTAAACACGGGGGGGGGGGGGGGCTTAACTGTTTGTAGTATAATTTTCTCATAAAGCTTCTTTAGCCTCTGCGCTTATCTGCAAGTCATACGGTTACTCCTGGTAATAATTTTTTGTAAAG
>JAIROG010000057.1 GCA_031257675.1 Treponema sp.
CGCTGTGTGGGAATGTTCGGCGGAAATCGGGGGTAGTCCCGCGGGAATTATGCGGGGGAAAGGGAGGGCGAATAGGGTTTTTTGGGCCCGTGGATAGTATGCGAGTACGGCGGGATTAGATTGAGAAGAGGGCGAGAGAATATATCAAGAGCCAAGAATGTCTTGGCAATGGGAGACAAGGCGCGTTAAATCTAGGCGGAGCCGAATTTTAATTAAAATCGGTAAACACCCGGCTTTGCCGGGGGACTAAAAGAGTTTGACTTTTACGGGAGTATTAAAACTTTTCAAATTCATACAGAACTGGATGTTGTAACACACATCAAGAAGGTTCCTCAGAGATAGGACAAATCAGATAAAGCATGATGTTCCAAGATAAAGGTAATTAAGCGCATAAATGAGTAAAACGAAATTAAATTAAGCAGGGTAGGGCAGAGGGGCAAACCCGGAAAGGCTAAAAGGATGAGATAAAATACCAAACAACAAAAACCGCTTTGAGCGGTTCACAAAAACAAGCCGCCGGTTTTACCGGCGGTATTTGACTATCCCAATAGCCAAACCTTGTTCTACATGTATAGATGGAGTTCTGCCATAGGCAAGTTGTAGAGAATCCGCCTATTTTACAGAGCGTCTTTTTCCATGCGCCTGCGCCGGCGGCTGGCGTGTATACACGGCGGCAACCCGCTATTCCAACTCAAGTACGCTCCTTCAAGACCCGCGAGAAGATAACCTGCGAAGTCTCCCTTGAGCATCGGGGATCCGTAACGTGCGCGGCGGCGTTGCGTGAAGCCTGTCGCCGCATTCTTAGAACATCACCGTCGCCGCAATGCCACCGGCAAGTAGGACTGTGTTGAGCATAAAAAGGAGGCTTCTTGAAACGCCGGAGAGAATCCTTCCTAACGGCGCTTTCCGAAGGCGCGGCGAATATTTCTTCAGGGCAAAGGCAAGCTGATCGCATCCCCGCGCTTTCAAACGGCTGTATCACTGCGCGTTGCCGCGCTTGTCAATCCATTGAAAGCCGCTAACATGATCCCATCCAATGCAGTCAGCCAGAAAAGGCAGCGTTTCTTCCAAAGCGGCTTTCAACGTCCATGGCGGATTGTAGACGACAAGTCCGCTTCCATACAAGCCGCCCCGTTTTGTTCCAATCGCATGCCGCTTGTCTCCGGTAATGAGCTCCGCGCAACATCGGTTCCCGTTATACATCGCCATAAGAGAGTCTCTGAGCGTTTCGCCCGCCTTGTCCAAGGCAAGAAGCGGGCGCCACACAAGGTACATTCCTGTTGGGAAACGCTTGAGCGCCTCCATAACGGCTGACGCGGTTTTTTCGTAATCATCTTGAGTCTCATACGAAGGATCAATCAACACGCAGGCGCGTCTTGAGGGAGGCGGCAACAGGGATTTGAGTCCTTCAAATCCATCGGCGTTTCTCGCCTCAGCCCTGCAATCGTGAGACAAAAATTCGCGTAAAAGGAGGAAATCCGCCGGGTGTTTTTCATAGCAGACGATTCTGTCATACGGACGGAGGATTTTCTGCGCTAAAGCCGGAGAGCCGGGATAAGCGGCGGAAGTTTTTATATGCGAGAGGTAGCTGTTGAGCATCGCGGGCGTTTCAGACCGCTTTATCTTTCCAGTCTTTTCCATAAGCCGCGCGACGCCTGTTTTCCACTCCTTGTTCTGTTCCGCATAGCCGCCGGCAAAGGCATAGGAACCCGCTCCCGCGTGGGTGTCAATGTAGAGACATGCCGTTTCCTTTTGACAAAGATATTCGAGGCAAAACACAAGCGTTGTGTGTTTTAGAACATCCGCGCCGCCGCCCGCATGAAAGGCGTGTCTGTACCCAAGCATGAGAAGCGCATAGCATACGCCGTTTGCGGCGGTTCGTCAATACGTTTTCATCAGCCGGGTAATTGTTCAGCTTGGATGGAACCAAGGATTTTGCGATCCACCATGTCGAATTCTCTTGAATCAACCAATGGGAATTCGATTTCATTGATAGTCCGTTTGGGCAGGTTGTTGATCAAGATGTCGCGGGCGCGGTTGATTCGCAACGGGGCCTATAGAATATCACCGTCGCCGCAATGAGGGAGGCGGGGGACGTTCCATTTGGTGATAGTCCCGCTTAAGAATGCGGATGCCGCTTGCGAAAGCATAATGCCGTCGCTATGAAACCGGCGTCCATGTCTTTAAAGCCGGTAGCCGCATATACACCGAGTCGCAGGGGTTTCCGCATAACTCCAACAGGGTCTGAATCAGGGTGTTTCTCGTCATTTTCACTATTCTTCTTTACTATTCTTCATTTCTTACAAAGCAAGCGTTTGCGGCTTATGCAATTTCCGCCTCCTGCCTTCGCGGAAAAGAGGGACAAAACGGCCCGGCGGAATGTTCGTAGCGCCTAAATCGTCTTTGTAGGGCAGGGGCATGCCCAGATCGAGAAACGGAGCGCCGCGCTCCTCCAAATGCCGCGCCATGAGGATCATCTGTACGGAGCCCGCGTTGTCTTCGTCATAATATCCGGAATAGCTTGTGTACACGCCGCCGGCAAGTACGCCGAATTCGCCGGCTTTCAGCTCCTCGTCTCTATACACGCCAAACGAGATGGGCCGCGCGGAAACGGTTTTGACGCCGCGGAGAGAACGTACCGCCTTCAAAAGCGGCGCCGTAAGCCAGTCATCCCCATGAACCGCGACGCACCGGTCTACAATATCATCAAAATCCGTGTCAACACGCAATTCATACCGGCTCACAAAGCGTTTTATTGACTTTTTGATGTGCAGGTTGGGAAAAAACAGGACGGAACGCGTCGTGTGAAGTTTCGGCAACAGGAGATATTCCGAAGAATATCTGGCAAATCTCGTTGACATAACCAGAAATCCCGCCATCATAAGCCTTTGTATAAAAAACGGATCAAAATCCAGCGCGAGACAGAAGTCCATTGCGTAATTCCTATCCACAAGCTCGTCCACAAGCCGGTCCAACCGGTCTTCCTGAGAAATAAACACATGCCCTGATTCGGCGTATTTTAACGGATACCTTTGCATGTGATGATTATAGCGAATGACGCGCTGATATTCGACCGCCGTACGCCGCGAAGACTTTCCCCTTGACAAGAGCGCTCATACGGTATATCTTTTAATGAAATGAATTTCTTCGCCCTTTAGGGCGAGGCGATAGCCCCCGCCGCGAATAAAACACAAAAGCGGCGCGGCAAGAAGGAGGTTCTTTATGGCGCCTAAATTTATAAAACCGCTTGTCATCGCGGTTGCGGCTGTTGTTCTCGTCGTTGTTCTCAATCCATTCACCATTATCGGCGCGACGGATCGCGGCGTCAGTTATTTTCTCGGCGCGGCTGGAGACGAAGTGATCCAGCCGGGCCTTGCCACCCATGTTCCGTTGCTCGGCGCCATCCGCACATGGTCGATTAAGCCTAAAGAGTTCAAGGTCAAGATAGCCATTGACAACAACGGCGCGATCAGCAAAGACAACCAGATTATTGGGGTGGAGTCGATGATCTACTGGAAGTTTGACGAGACGCGGATCCTTGACATTGCAAAAATGTATTCCGAAGAGACTCTGAAACAGATCATCGAAAGTTCCGTGATTACCTCAATCAAGACGATTATCGGCGGGTACACCATTTTTGATCTCGCCCAAAATCAGGCGAACATATCCGAAAATGTGATGCAGCGCCTGACTTCAACGTTGAGCCAGTATCCGGTGATCATCACCCAGTTGAATGTGTCAAACTTCGATTGGAGCGGTGATTTTGACAAGCAGATCAACGCCACAATGGAGGCGGCGCAGGCCGTGAAGAAGGCGACGGAAGAGGCGAACATAGCGGAGCAGCAGTCGAGGAAGCAGGTGATAGAAGCGGAAGCCGCGGCGAAGGCGAAGCTGGCGACCGCGCAGGCGGACGCGGATCAGCAGAAAATAGCCGCGGATGCGGCGCTGTACCGCGCCCAAAAGGAAGCCGAGGCGAGGATTGCCGAAGGGCAGGGCATCGCCGAATACAACCGGCTGATTGCCGCCAATCAACAGATTGAAATCCGTATGCGGGAGTTGGAAATAGAGCTTGAACGCGCCAAACGCTGGAACGGCGTTGAAGTTTCCCAGTATATACCGCTTACCGCGGCGGGCGGCGTTGTAACGCTTCCGTCCCGGTAATTCCGGGCGTTGCGCGCATCGCTTTCATAAAGATAAGGGCGCCGCCTTTCAAGGGCGCATTGAGAGAAAGCGTCCTGTCATTAAGGAAGAGGTCGTTTTGAAAAGTTTACTAAGGACAATAGGCGTTTTTACTGTGGTGGCAACAACGGTTATTATTGTAACCCCGGCGGGAGCGTTGCTGCTTCTTTTCAGTTTGATAGGTTTTAAGAGAAGCATGTCGTTCGCCATGTATAAAGTGGCGCAAATATGGGCGAAGCTGCTCATTGTTTTGACCGGTTGCAAGCTGACGGTCAAGGGAAGGGAGCATATTCCACAGCAGGGCGGCGTATGCTTTGTAAGCAACCACGGAAGCATCTTTGACATCGCGCTTATCCTTGCCTATGCGGGCAGGCCGTTCGGCTTTATAGCAAAGAAAGAGCTTATATGGCTGCCGTGCATCAATATGTGGATCACTTTGCTGGGCGGTTTTTTTTTGGATAGAAAGAACATAAGAAAAGCCTTGGACATCATAAATAAAGGCGTGAAAAACATCCAAAAAGGGGGCGCGATGATCATTTTTCCAGAGGGTCGCCGGAGCAGGGGGCAAGGGTTGCTCCCGTTCAAAGCCGGGGCTTTCAAGCTGGCGACCCAGTCCAACGCCATCATCGTACCGGCAGCCATTGCGGGCAGCTACGATATTTTCGAGAAAACGGGGCGCATCCAAACGGCGTCCATAGGGCTTGTGTTCGCCCCCCCGATTGCCATCGCGGATATTCCCCGTGAAGACCGCAAGCAACATCTTGCCGACCGTGTACACGCCGTCATAGCCGACGCTTTGTCGCAGGTCGCGCCCTGACGCGGGGCGGTTGCAACCGATATAAACCATGAGAGACCTATGGACACTTGAACTGATTGTGTTCCTTTTGCTGATTTTGCCTCTTATAAAACCGTTTTTCAGAACATTACGGCAGTTTAGCGGGCTTGGCTGGTTTTATCCCATCAGCCTCGGCATTACGGTTTGCCTGTTCCCGGCTTATGGTTTCCGCCCCGAATGCATCCCCTTGCTGATATGCGTTGTTGTTGTGAACATAACGACTCTGCTTGAGCATATCGCTGACCGGAACAGCGCCGCAATGGAAAATGTCTATAATCGAAAGAAGCCGTCCCGTCCCGTGTCCGCGATTGTGGCGCTGATAATCACAACGGGAATAGCGGTTTATTTCTCGCCCGCGCTGGATACGGCGCTGACCGGGGATGGCGTACGGACTGTCGCGTTGTTTGACGAGCGTCGGCAGGCGCGTTTTTCGCTTCGGATATACAATGTGGAACAGGCTGAAAGCAAGGGATTTATGGTGGTTGTCCCGCCGATCATTGATTCCTTTCATGCCGTTGACAAGATATGCGCGGAAATACGAAAGAATGGCTTTGTCGTCGCCACTTTTGCACGGGAAAAGACGCCGCTGAAGGCGTGGTTGAAAGAAAAATTCCCCCTGCTTGCGGCGTTGAAGAACGGTACGGTTTTGGAAAAAGCGAACCAAACGGGGCGTTATTGGGAAAAGGAACGGTTGTCCGACATTGAATTCATTTTTTCCAATGTGGACGGCATTGCGCAGACCGGAAACAAGACGCCTGTTTTCGCCGTTGGATACGGCGCGGGCGGTTCGGCGCTGATTTCGGCTGTTTCATCAGACGCCTTTATCGCGGCGAATCCTTTTCTGAAAGCGGTCGTCGCGGTTGAAAGCCGCCTGTGGTCGTCTTTTTACCATGAGGAAGAACCCATTGAAACGCCGGATGACCTCTCGTGGTTCGCCAACATGCGGTTCAAGGCGGACTCGTGGTTTAGGAGCCGGCAGCCTAAAAAAGTGAACCGGATCGCGGGCGCCCCGGTTATGCGAAAACCCGCGTTATTTTTGGTTTCTGACGCCGTTCTCAAGGCGAAAGAGCGGGACGGAACGTACATCGCCCTTTTAAACGCCCTGTACGCAAGCGGCGCGGCGCCCGCTCTTTTGCTTGCGGGACAAGGCATGAAGGCGCCGGATTATTTGGACTATCCCGCGGTTCAGCCGCTGTACTCGGCTGCCGTTCTGGGCGCGGGGAAAGATCCGGGCGCGCGGAGGGCGAGCGTCACCAATACGGCGGCGGCAATCGCCAGTTTTGCGTCGTTCTTCATAGATGGGTTTGTCCCGAATGAAGCTGTCCCAAAAAAACAAGAATTCAGAACCGGAATGGGCGAAAATGCATACATTGAAAAAAATCAGGCTTGGAATTCGACTGATGTTATGGTATATTAAAAGCAATGACTACTAAAAAATTGGACGCTTTTTTTAAGGACATTCTCGCTATTGATGCAATAGAAGACTCTTCCATGAACGGATTGCAGGTTGACAATGACGGTTCCGACATAAGAAAAATCGCATTTGCGACTGACGCCTGCATGGAGACTTTTGAACGCGCCGCAGAGTCAGGCGCTGGGATGCTTTTCGTCCATCACGGACTTTTTTGGGGAAAGACTTGGGCGCTCGCCGACGCTCACCGCCGACGGCTCAAATTTCTCCTTAATAAAAATATCGCTCTGTATGCCGTCCATCTTCCGTTGGATAAACATCCGCAATACGGGAACAATATAACGCTTGTGCGGAAGCTCGGCGTTGAAAGTCCTGAGCCGTTCGGCACGTATCATGGACAGAAGATCGGGTGGAAGGGCATGGTCAGTGCGCCGATCACGATTGAAGATGCGATTTCACGCATCAGCTACATGGGGATGCCCCCTTTGAGCGTTCTCCGTTTCGGCACAAGCCGCATGTTGCATGTGGCGGTTGTGTCGGGAGGTGCGCCGGAAGCTGTGAGAGAAGCCGCGTCGGAAGGCATAGACCTTTTTGTAACCGGAGACGCCTCGCATGAGTGGTACCATTACGCGCTTGAATCCCGCGTGAACGTGATTGCGGGCGGACACTACGCAACCGAAGTATGGGGCGTCCGCGCCATAATGGACGTGTGCGCCGGAAAATTGGAGATGGACGTTGAATTTATTGATGTCCCGACAGGATTATGAGCGATGAGGAGAAACCCATAGATGAAAAAAATGGTGCCGTTTTCGCTGACGGCGTTCATCATACTGGCGGATCAGGCGGTCAAAACATTTATCGCCCGCAATTGGCGGTTGCCGCCATCCGGCGGGGTTTTTATCAAAGATGTGTTTGACAACGACCTCCTGTGGATCGTCCATGTACGCAACAAAGCGATAGCGTTCAGCCTTGGGGAGGAACTTCCCGACGTTGCGCGTCCGGTTTTGTTTATTATTCTGCCGCTTGTGGCGCTTGTGGCGGTGATTTGGTACTATTTCAAGTCCTATGCCTTCACCAACTTGCAGAGATGGGCTATAGCCGGCATTGCCGGCGGCGGTTTGGGCAACCTCATTGACCGCATCTTTCGTCCCGACGGCGTTGTCGACTTTATCAGCGTTAAATTTTTCGGTCTATTCGGCTTCGACCGCTGGCCCACGTTTAACATCGCGGACGCATGCGTTGTAGTGTGTTGCGTCTTATTGTTGTTCTCCATCTTCGTTGACAAGCGGGATATAAATCAGGATGCGCAAAAATACCGGATGAAGCAAAAAAAAGGAGGAATGTCTTGAACAAGAAACTTAACACATTTTTTTTCGTCCTTGCCGCTACGGCGGTCAACCTTGTAATCACCATCATCGTTTTCTTTGTGTTGCTGATGCTTTTCTTGCGGTTAATTGCCCCTCATATTTCTGAAGAAGCGGTGACATGGGGGTCAATGTTGATTTTTATTTTGGCGATAGCCCTTGCTTTTATCATCTATCAGGTTATAATAAAGCTGTTCGCCGCTAAAGTGGACATGCATAAATATTTTGATCCGATTTTTGCGCCGAAAAATCGGTTTAGGAAGAAGGATTAAGGAGCGATGAGATTATGAGCGCTGTTTGTCTGCACAACGGCATCGTTATGACGAGTTTCGCCGCAATGGACCAGTGCGCTGTGCTGGTTGAAAACGGACGCATTGAGGATGTATTTTCCGAAAAACGTTTTGAGCAAAAACATTTCGGAAGCGATGTTGAAATCATCGACGCTCAGGGCGCCGTTATTGCGCCGGGGTTTATCGACACGCATATCCATGGATTTGGCGGGTACGGTACGGACGATTGCTCCGCCGAATCCATACTGGAGATGTCCCGGCTACTCTGTCAGTACGGAGTCACCGCTTTCAACCCGACGCTCTACCCCATAGCCGGAGACGCCATGGCGGACGCCGCGCATCAAATCGCCGCCGCGATAGGCAAAGAAGACGGAGCGCGGATCATGGGTCTGCACCTTGAAGGTCCTTTCCTGTCGCCTGGCAAACTGGGCGTACAAAAACCCGACACTCTGCGTCCGGTGGACATTCCTTTCATGGAGCGGCTCTGGGAAGTGTCTGGCGGGCATATCGCCAACATGACCGTTGCGCCGGAAATTAAAGGCATGCGCGAGCTCGCCTTGTTTTGTATAAAGAAGGGCATTGTGCTTCAAGCGGGACATACCAACGCGGCGTACGACAACATGGTTGAAGGCATGCAGGCGGGCATACTCCATTCGACGCATCTTTTCAACGCCATGAGCAGATTGGAACACCGGAACCCGAATGCGGTTGGAGCCGTGCTTATTCACCCTGAAATGTCGTGTGAAATTATCGCGGACGGTTTCCATGTGCATCCCGATGTGTTCAAGTTGCTCCAGCGGGATAAGCCTAACGACAAGATCGTTCTGGTTACGGACGGACTCAAGCCCACCGAACAAAAAAAGGGTCCGTTTTTCGCCAACGGCGAGGAAGTGGTTTTCCACGATGGCGCTTTTCATCGCAAAGCGGATGATGTCATCGCGGGATCCGGGCTTACCATGATCCGGGGGATAAAAAACCTTGTGTCTTTCGGCTTTTCCCTTGAGGATGCCGTTAAAACAGCCACCTTTAATCCCGCTCAAGTGTTGCGTTATACCCATAAAGGCGCGCTTATTCCGGGCTACGATGCGGACATCACCGTATTTGACAGGGATTTCAACATCAAAGCCGTCCTTGTGGGCGGTTCAATTAAAAAGAACGAATTTTAAAGCGTGGCGCTTTGCCCGGCGTCTACGGCAGTTGATTTATAAGAATGCGAACCGCTAGTTCGGCGAACCGTTGGTTCGTTTCGATGCAGTAAGAATAGAGAGGTTGATATGAGACTTTTAGTGCATAAAGACTACACCGCCGCGTGTACATGGATAGCCGGTTATATCGCCGGACGCATTAACGCCTTTGCTCCGTCAAAGGACAAACCCTTTGTGTTGGGGCTTCCCACTGGATCAAGCCCGCTTGGAATCTACAAGGAACTTATCGTCTTGAACAAGGCGGGAAAAGTGAGCTTTGCGGATGTCGCTACCTTTAACATGGACGAATATGTAGGGTTGCCGGACGATCATCCGCAGAGCTACCACCGTTTTATGAAGGATAATTTGTTCGATCATATTGACATAAAAAAGCAAAACATCCACATATTGAACGGAATGGCGCCGAATCTCCAAGCGGAATGCGCATCCTACGAAGAGGCGATACGGGATGCCGGCGGCATAGAACTTTTTTTGGGCGGTATGGGACCGGACGGACACATCGCGTTCAATGAACCGGGGTCTTCGCTCCATTCCCGAACCCGCGTGAAGACGCTCAACAAGGACACGAAGTTAGCTAACGCCCGTTTTTTTGAAGGCGATGTCAACAAGGTGCCGTCCACCGCCTTGACCATCGGGGTCGGCACCATCATGGATGCGCGGGAAGTCGTCATTATCGTGAGCGGTCATAACAAGGCGCGCGCTCTGCAAGCTGCGGTTGAAGGCGGCGTCAGCCATATATGGACGCTTTCCTGCCTCCAGACGCACCCCCGCGCCATTATCGTCTCCGATGAAGACGCGACGGATGAACTCAAAGTCGGTACGGTGCGGTATTTTAAAGACATTGAAGGACTGTAAAAAGGCGCCGCGCATCCCACACCGTTGTCGATGGCGCGGGGCGCTGTCGCTTACCGTCCTGCCAGCCGCGTGGTGAAATACTGCAACGCCTTCTTGGCGGAGTCAAACGCGAGGTCGTCAATGGCGATTTCATCCGGCATGATGAAACGGACTTCGTGAGTTTCTTTTGTGTCAATGCTGAGATCGGAGAGGGTCAATTCCGGGGCGGAAACCGTGAAATAGAGATCGCATGTATGGTATACAACGTCCTTATAGAGATACTCATTGGGAAAAGAAGCCATAAATTGCGCCCTTTCACCGGGATCCCAGCCAATTTCTTCAATACATTCCCGCCTGACCCCTTCAACGGCGCCTTCGCCCGGGTTCACGAAGCCTCCCGGAAACCCCAGCTTCCCCTTTCCCGGTTCTTTTCCCCGCGCTTCAAACAAAACGCCCGCTTTGGCGCTGATGATGCATCCTGTAGCGGCGGCGACATTTTGAAAAAACACAAATGTACAATCATCGCAAGAAAACCGCTGTTTCCGCGCGACTCTTACCTTGGTTGAGCCGCAATTTGGACAATAGTGAAACATGCGCGTATTATAGTAAGGATAACGAAATATTTCAAGATGAAGTGAAAAAATGGCGTTCAAAACGACGCCCGGTTTTTCCCTTCAATCTAGACACGCTTTTTAATGTTTGATACTATGGGCGGCAACCGCTGGCAACGCTGACGCAGCGGCGCTGTACCAGCGGGATGCGCTGACTCTTATATAAATGGCGGGACGCTATGATAGATTGCCGCAAATGTTTCCATTTTAAGATAACGTGGGAACCCGCGTTTCCCCACGCTTGCCTCGTGTTCGGCATAAAATCAAGAAATTTCCCTTCTGTGGAGGTTTTTCAGGCGGCAGGGATTCAGTGTCCTTCCTTTCAGGAAAAAGCGAAGAACGTCCGCGATGATGAATAATTCTATGCGGTGGGGGAGAACAAGCGGCGGCGCCGGCCCGCTGGACGCCGGCTTTCTGAGGGCTTCAGAAAGCCGCGATTGCCGCTCAATGCGGGCGAATTTCTCCAGTTTATCAAAAAAAATCTAAATTCCGCTTGACTTTTTTTTTAAAGTTAAGTAGACTTTCATTTCATTATGAAACGGGAGTTTTTAGTTCATGCCAACAATTAATCAGTTAGTTCGCTTTGGACGGCAGCAAGTTTCCTCCAAGACGAAGTCGCCGGCGCTTCAGTCCTGTCCTCAGAAACGCGGCGTTTGCACTCGCGTCATGGTAACGACGCCCAAAAAACCGAATTCCGCGCAACGGAAGGTAGCTCGTGTACGTCTTTCTCATGGAACCGAGGTAACCGCCTATATTCCCGGCGAAGGACACAATTTGCAGGAACACTCGGTTGTTCTGGTGCGCGGCGGACGTGTCAAGGACTTGCCTGGCGTACGCTATCACATTATCCGCGGCGCGAAAGACACCCTCGGCGTAGAGGGGCGCAAACGCGGCCGGTCGAAATACGGCGTGAAAAAGCCTAAAGCGTAAGGAAGCAGGGAAATGGGACGGAAAAAGAAGACCATTGATCGGGGGATTGCGCCTGATCCTAAATACAATAGCGTTGTTGTTTCAAAATTTGTCAATCGTATGATGTGGCAAGGCAAGCGTTCTGTCGGACTTCGTATTATTGACGGCGCGTTTGATGAAATTCGCAAGAAAATGAATGAAGAGCCGCTTGACATTTTCTTGAAAGCTGTGGATAATGTAAAACCGCGCCTTGAAGTGAAGTCTCGTAGAGTTGGCGGCGCAACGTATCAAGTTCCTGTTGAAATTCGGGAAACCCGTAGGGAGGCTCTTGCAATGCGATGGATTATCAAAGCCGCGCGGTCGAGAAACGGGCGCGGCATGGGCGAGCGTCTTGCCGCTGAGTTGATGGATGCCTTTAACAATACGGGCACCGCAGTCAAAAAGCGGGATGATACGTTTAAGATGGCGGAGGCCAACAAGGCTTTTGCCCATTATAAGTGGTGATTTTGCCAATCCAAACCGATCGTTATTGAAACGGGACAGGTGGGGCGGAGCTATCTCAGAAAGTTTCTGTCGCTTGTCTTTTGCCTTCGATATACAGTGTCGGTTTGGTTGTAATAATCTATTATTTTGTAATTATCAGTCCGTTTTCTAGGATTGAAAGAATAAACAGTGCGTCCTGAAAAATCAAAGGAGGATAGGCATGGCAAAAGATCGGTTTAATAGAACAAAGATGCACATGAACGTAGGTACAATCGGACATGTGGATCACGGAAAGACGACTCTCTCTGCGGCAATTACAATGTATTGCGCCAAGAAGTATGGTGATAAGTTGATGAAATTTGATGACATTGATAATGCGCCTGAGGAAAAAGAGCGCGGCATCACCATCAATACGAGGCACTTGGAATATCAGTCGGACAAACGCCACTATGCGCATATCGACTGTCCGGGTCATGCGGACTACATTAAAAATATGATTACGGGCGCGGCTCAGATGGACGGCGCCGTATTGGTGGTGTCCGCCCCTGATTCGGTTATGCCCCAGACACGCGAGCATATTATTCTTGCCCGTCAGGTAGGCGTTCCCAACATCATTGTATTCCTGAATAAGGTTGACCTTGTTGACGATCCTGAGCTTCTTGAACTTGTTGAAGAAGAGATTAAGGATGTTCTTAAAGACAACGGGTTCCCGAGCGATGAGATTCCTATTATCAAAGGTTCGGCCTTCCTTGCGATGACCGAGCTTCTTGAGGGCAAGGACAGCGACAGCACCAAATGCGTCGAAGAGTTGCTCACCACTATGGATGAATACTTCCCCGATCCCGTGCGTGATGACGCGAAGCCCTTCCTTATGCCGATTGAAGACGTGTTCACCATTCCCGGTCGCGGCACCGTTGTTACCGGCAAGGTTGAGCGCGGCGTTATCAAGCTCAACGAAGAAGTTGAGATTGTCGGCATCAGACCCACTAAAAAGACCGTTGCGACCGGACTTGAGATGTTTAACAAATTGCTCGATTCCGCGCAGTCCGGCGACAACGTTGGCGTGCTTCTCCGCGGCATTGAGAAGAAAGAAGTCGAGCGCGGGCAAGTGCTTGCAAAACCCGCCACCATTACCCCGCACAGTAAATTCAAAGGTCAAATTGTGTGCCTTTCCAAAGAGGAAGGCGGCCGTCACAGCCCGTTCTTTACGGGATACCGTCCGCAGTTCTATTTTCGCACCACGGATATTACGGGGACCGTAACGCTCCCCGGTGAGGCAAAGGCCGGTGAGAAGATGGTTATGCCCGGCGACAACACTGAAATTATTGGTGAGCTGATCCACCCCATAGCGATGGAGAAAAATCTCCGCTTCGCAATCCGTGAGGGTGGGAAAACTGTGGCGTCCGGACAGGTTACTGATATTCTCGAATAAGTTGTACGCGCTTGATCCTCTTGTCCGGCGCCCTTCAATAGGGGCGTTTTGGCGAGAGGTTCAAGACTCTTGGAGGAATAATGATTAAGGAACGGATTCGTGTAAAATTACGCGGTTTCGACATAGAACTTATTGATCAGAGCGCTAGGTCTATCGTACAGGCTGTTCAAAAGGCAGGAGCCAAAGTAACAGGACCGATTCCGCTTCCGACCGGTATACAGAAGGTAACGGTTCTCCGTTCCCCTCACGTGAACAAAAAATCTCGTGAGCAGTTCGAGATGCGGACGCACAAGCGTTTGATCGATATAATTAACCCTTCCCCTGAAGTGATGGATGCGCTTATGAAATTGGAACTTCCTGCCGGTGTGGATGTCGGAATAAAACAGTAACGGCTGTAAATTTTCACTTCGATGCGGAGTGAAAATTGTGCGCCGTTGGATGGAGTCAAGCATGTTAGGGCTTATGGCAAGAAAAGTGGGTATGACACAGGTTTTTGATGATACAGGCAATCTTGTCCCGGTGACGGTGTTGCGTATCGACCCAAATGTGGTCATCGCTCAGAAGAATAAAGAAAAAGACGGGTATGACGCGGTTGTGCTCGGTGTAGATGATGAGAGAAAAAAATTGGTGACAAAACCTTATGCGGGTCAATTTTCTGAGAATATAACGCCGAAAAAACACCTTAAAGAGGTGCGCGATTTTGAAAAAGAAGTGGCTGTCGGCGATTCGCTAGGGGTCGAGCTTTTTGCGGACTGTCGTTATGTAGACGTTACCGGCGTTTCAAAAGGCAAAGGTTTCCAGGGCGTTATGAAGCGGTGGGGGTTCGGAGGCGGACGCCGTTCTCACGGTTCCAAGTTCCATCGTGAACCCGGCTCAACAGGTCAGTCGACCTATCCGGGCAGAACGTTCAAGAATGTAAAACTGCCGGGTCGTATGGGACGTGAGAAGACAACGGTGTTGAGTCAGAAGGTGGTTAAGGTTGACGCCGAAAAACAGTTGCTGTTGATTCGCGGCGCCGTTCCCGGTGTCAATAAGAGGCTGGTGCTTGTCAGAGCGGCAGTGAAGCGATAAGCGCATCGAAATGAGGAAGCAATGAACAGAACGGTATATTCAATAGAAGGCAAAGAAGTTCGGAGCGTTGAGCTGGACGATGCGGTATTCGGACTTGTGGTAAATGAAGACAGCATTTGGTATGCGATAAACAACGAGCTTGCCAATAGACGGGTTGGTTGCGCATGTACCAAAGATCGCGGAGAGGTTCATGGGTCAAACGCGAAGCCTTATAAGCAAAAAGGAACCGGACGGGCGCGGCGCGGCGACAAGAAGTCGCCTGTTTTAGTAGGCGGAGGCGTTGTTTTTGGACCAAAACCCAGGGATTATTCCTATGCGATGCCGAAAAAGGCGAAACGGCTCGCTCTTAAAAGCATTTTGAGTTTGAAAGCCCGGTCTGATATGATAAAAGTTGTTGAAGATTTCTCCATCGCGTCAGGAAAGACGAGAGATTTGGTTAAAATCCTCAAGAATATTGCCGGGGAAGAACGGACGGTGATTGTCCTGAAAGATGACGATCCGCTTGTGAAACGCGCGGCCGCGAATATACCGTGGCTTACATATCTGTCATACAACAGGCTTAACGCTCACGATCTTTTTTATGCGCGTTCTGTCATCGCGCTTGAAACCGCCGTGAAGAATCTCAATAATTTTTATGGGCAGAAAAAGGGAGTTGAAGCATGATCGCATTTGAAAATATCCTTATTGAGCCGGTGCTTTCCGAAAAGGCGAACCTCTTGCGTGAGGAGGGAAAATATGTGTTTAAGGTTGATATGCGCGCGAACAAGTTGCAAATAAAAGAGGCTGTCTCCACATTGTTTAATGTTCACCCTGTCTCGTGCAATGTCATGGTAGTGGGCGGCAAGCCCAAGCGGCAGCGCGGCAGACCGGGCAGAACGGCGATGTGGAAGAAAGCGATTGTCCGTTTGCCCTCTGGTGAAAAGATTGGCCTGTTTGAAGGCGTGTAAAGTACGGTTAGGAAAGAAACATGGGTGTTAAGACATATAAGCCTATAACTGCGGGGATGAGGCAGTTGATTGGGCTGGATTTTTCCGAACTCTCCCAAAATAACGCGCCTGAAAAATCCCTTACATCGGGAAAAAAGAGGCGGGCTGGACGCGATTCTTTTGGACGCATCAGCGTCAGGCACAAGGGCGGCGGGCATAAACGGCTGTACCGCGACATTGATTTCAAGCGGGACAAAACCGGCGTTCCCGGCAAGGTCGCCACCATTGAGTACGATCCGAACCGTAGCGCAAATATCGCCCTCATTAAATATAGAGACGGTGAAAAACGCTATATCATCGCGCCAAAAGGTTTGGCGGTCGGAGCGACCGTGATAAGCGGTCCCGGTTCGCCCATTGTTGAAGGCAACGCTCTTCCGCTTGAAAATATTCCGTTGGGCTTTACGGTTCACAACATTGAGCTTACGCTAGGCAAGGGAGGACAGATGGTTCGCTCCGCAGGCGCGGGCGCGCTTGTAGCCGCAAAAGAAGGCGACTACGTTACGATCAAACTGCCTTCTGGCGAGATGCGCATGGTGTTCAAGAAGTGTTGCGCCACTATCGGGACGGTTGGCAATGAAGACCACATGAACACCCAACTTGGCAAAGCGGGACGCAAACGGTGGCTCGGCATTCGTCCTACTGTCCGTGGTATGGCGATGAATCCGGTTGATCACCCGCACGGCGGCGGCGAAGGAAAGAGCAAGGGCATTCACCCGGTCACCCCGTGGGGGCAACCGACCAAGGGCTATAAAACACGGAAAAAGCATAAGCCTTCGTCACGGTTTATTGTAAGCCGCACGAAGAAAAAGTAGGAGTAAAACGTGTCTAGGTCAATTAAGAAGGGCCCTTTTATTGAAAAGAGCCTTTATAAGAAGGTGTTGGAGATGAGCAAAGCCGGGAATAGAAAAATGGTAAAGACCTATTCCCGTTGCTCTACGATCATCCCTGAAATGGTTGGCGGAACCATTTCCGTCTATAATGGCAAAGCGTGGATTCCAGTGTATATTACGGAAAATCTTGTCGGGCATAAACTGGGCGAATTCGCTCCTACACGGATTTTTCGGGGACACGCAGGATCCGATAAAAAGGCTGGCAAATGATGGGCAAGCAGAAGAGAGAGCCGCTCAAGAGCGGGTATAAGGCGATCAGCAAGTACCTCATTGGTTCACCCTATAAGCTCCGTCCGGTGGCCGATCTTATCAGGCGCAAGCCGTATCCCGAAGCGGTGTCCATTCTAGAAAATATGCCGCATAAAGGGGCGCGGCTTATCGGAAAAACGGTGAAGTCCGCGACTTCAAACGCGCTTTTTCAGAATAAGAAGCTTGAAGAAGATATGCTTTATATAAAAGAGATTCTTGTTGACGAGGGTCCGCGCCTCAAGAGGGTGTGGTTTCGGGCGAGGGGAAGGGCGGATATGCTCTTGAAAAGAATGTGTCATATCACCGTAGTTGTTGATGAAATCGAGAAGGCGGGAAATTAATGGGACAGAAAGTTAATCCGATAGGGTTGCGCATCGGCATCAATAAGACGTGGTCATCGCGCTGGTACGTTGATCCGAAAGAATACGCCGGAACCTTGCACGAAGATATTAAACTGCGCAAGTTGATCATGGACATGCCTGAAACCAAGGGCGCTGATATCGCTGAGCTTGAAATCATAAGGCATCCGCAACGCATTACAATCACTATTCATACGTCCCGTCCCGGAGTCGTCATCGGGGTGAAGGGCGCGAATATTGAAAAGATTGGCAATGATCTCCAGAAGCATGTCACCAAAAAAATACAGATCAAGATAAAAGAAGTCCGCAATGCGGAAAACAACGCCCAGATCGTAGCCCATAATATAGCCCGTCAGTTAGTGGCGCGCTCCTCTTTTAGGAGAACCATGAAAAAAGCTATCAGCGACGCGATGAAAAAAGGCAATGCGCAGGGCGTCAAGGTGAGGCTTTCGGGCAGACTCGGGGGCGCGGAAATGTCCCGTACCGAGGAAGCGAAGGATGGGCGCATTCCGCTTCACACCCTGCGGGCGGATATTGATTATGGTTTTGCCGAAGCCCATACTACCTTTGGCGCTATAGGCGTGAAAGTGTGGGTTTACAATGGCATGAAATATGGCAAAGAGCAAAAAGAAGACGCGGGTGCGCTTGTAAAAACAACAAAGCGCAGAGATCGCATCCCGCACAAGGAGAACTAGATGCTGAGCCCTAAACGTGTAAAATTCCGTAAAGTTCAGCGCGGCAGGATTCCAGGATCGGCGACCCGCGGCAACCGCGTGGCGTTCGGCGATTATGGTCTTGTCGCGATGGAACCGATGTGGATAACCAACAGGCAGATAGAGGCTGCGCGTGTTGCGATGAACCGCCATATCAAACGCGGCGGCAAGTTGTGGATACGCATTTTTCCTGACAAGCCCTATACCAAGAAACCGGCTGAAACCCGTATGGGCAAGGGAAAAGGCGCCCCCGAATATTGGGTGGCGGTAGTTAAACCGGGTACCGTTATGTTTGAACTTGGCGGTATTGACAAAGACCTTGCCGAACGGGCGATGGATTTGGCGAGCGCGAAACTTCCGATAAAAACAAAGTTTGCGGTTCGCGCCGATTATGAATTGGGCGTGTGAGGTAGATATGAAGAATTCTTTCAGAAATTTGACATTGCCTGAATTGAAGGCAAAATTGGACGAACTTAAAAAGAAATATATGGAATTTCGTTTCCAGATGGTGATAGGACATACGGATAACCCGCTTCAAAAACGGGCGTTTCGCCGGCAAATAGCGAGGCTTCATACCTTAATCCATCAACAGGAAGCGCAACAGGAAAAGAAAGCGTAAGGAGCGGACCGTGGCGGAGCAGGAAATAAAAGCCAAGAGCGGCAAAAGGGAGTTTACGGGGGTTGTAAGAAGCGACAAAATGGATAAAACCATCGTGGTTGCCGTTGAAACAACTGCGTTGCATCCTCTGTACAAGAAATATGTAAAACGGACGAAAAAAGTGAAAGCCCATGATGAGAAAAACGAGGCGAAGATCGGCGATACCGTCCGTGTGGTAGAGTGCAGGCCCATCAGCAAAGAAAAGTGCTGGCGTTTGGTCGAAATTGTAGAACACGCCAAATAAGTAAGGGGGGAACAAATGGTACAAGTTGAAACTTTCCTGAATGTGGCGGATAATTCAGGTGCCAAGCGGGCGCAGTGTATCAAGGTGCTTGGCGGTTCCAAACGGAGATACGCCGGAATTGGCGATATTATTGTGGTTGCGGTGAAAAATGCGTTGCCTACTTCCGTCATCAAGAAAGGATCGGTGGAAAAGGCGGTTGTGGTGCGGGTTCATAAAGAGTATCGCCGTCCTGACGGTACGTACATCAGGTTTGATGACAACGCGTGCGTGATTATTGACGCGGCGCTGAATCCCAAAGGGAAGCGTATCTTTGGACCTGTGGCAAGAGAGTTGCGTGAAAGAAACTTTATGAAGATCGTCTCTCTTGCGCCGGAAGTGCTGTGAGATCGGTAGGAGAAGGGTATGGCGGAAGTAGTACGGCATAAATTTAAGTTGAGAAAAGAAGATACCGTTAAAATTATGACCGGTAAGGACAAAGGGAAACGCGGGCGTATCCTCAAGATACTGCGTGACAAGGACCGGGTTGTGGTGGAAGGATTGAATATCGTTAAGAAAGCGCGGAAACGGCGCAATCAGCAAGATAGAGGCGGTATCATTGAAATTGAGGCTCCACTTCACATCTCTAATGTACAGATCATTTGTAAAAAATGCGGACCTACGCGGATTGGCATAAAGATCGATGGAGATAAAAAGATTCGTGTTTGCAAAAAATGTGGTGAGGCGTTGTAATGAGCGAAAAGAAAGAAACAAAAGCCGCGTCAGCGGAAAAGAGGGCGGAAGCGACGCAATCTGTTCCCGCCGAAGGCGTTGCTGAAGGAAAGTACGATCCCCGTCTCAAGAAAATATATCGTGAGCGGATTGCTCCTGAGCTTTTCAAGGAAGTGGGGTACAAGTCGGTGATGCAGGTTCCCAAACTTGAGAAGATCGTCGTGAGCATGGGCGTAGGCGAGGCGCTTCAAAACAAGAAGTTGCTTGACGCGGCGATTGCGGATTTAAGCCTTATTACCGGGCAGAAAGCCGTAAAAACCAAAGCGCGGAAGAGCATCGCCAACTTCAAAATCCGCGCCGGACAGGAAATTGGGGTTAAGGTGACCTTGCGCGGCGCGATGATGTACGAGTTTTTCGACCGGCTCATTAATGTGGCGTTGCCGCGTGTCAAAGACTTCCGCGGCGTGAATCAAAACGCTTTTGACGGTCATGGGAATTATTCGCTGGGTATCACCGAGCAGATTATCTTCCCTGAGATTGATTTTGATAAGATTGAGCGCGTAGCGGGGCTCAATATTGTTATTGTAACAACGGCGCGGACAGACGCTGAGGCGAAAGCCTTTCTTGCAAAGTTCGGCATGCCGTTCAGGAAGTAGGCGGAGGGTGTATGGCAAGAAAAGCTATGATCATAAAGGCGCTGAGAACGCCCAAGTATAAAACCAGAAAAGTAAACCGTTGCCGTATTTGCGGCAGAGCGCGCGGGTATCTCCGTAAATATGAGATGTGCCGTCTTTGCTTCCGAAAACTTGCAAGCGAAGGGCTTATTCCGGGCGTTACAAAATCGAGTTGGTAGGAGGGAAGCATGAGCATTTCTGACCCTGTGGCGGATATGTTGACCAAAATCCGCAATGCGGGAATGGCGACGCATGAAAAGGTGGATATCCCTTCCTCAAAGTTGAAGCTTGAAATTGTCAAGATACTTAAGACGGAAGGTTATATAAAAAATTTCAAGAAGGCTACTACGGCGGACAACGTGAGCGTCATCCGCATCTTCCTGAAATATGACGACGCGATTCGTCCCATCATTCACGGGCTTGAAAAAGTGTCGAAACCCGGACGCCGCGTGTACACCGGTTATAAGGATATGCCGCGGGTTTACAACGGATATGGTACATTGATCGTGTCAACATCAATTGGAGTTACCACCGGAAAAAAAGCCGCCGAGAAGAAAGTGGGCGGAGAAATCATCTGTACCGTGTGGTAGGAGAGAGAGATGTCGCATATAGGTAAAATTCCGGTGAAAGTTCCGGCGGGAGTGAACGTTTCCTTTAAAGATGATGTCATTCTTGTTGAAGGTCCCAAAGGAAAACTGTCTCAAAAATATCACCCGGTGATCACTTTTGAGAACAAAGGCAGTGAAATAATCGTAAACCGCGTGAATGATGAAAAGCAGACCAAAGCCTTTCACGGGTTGTATCGCAATCTGTTGAACAACATGGTGACGGGTGTTTCCGCAGGGTTTTCCAAAGTTTTGATCGTTACGGGCGTTGGTTATAAGGTGGAGGCGAGGAATGACATCCTTGTTATGAACCTTGGCTATTCCAACAGCATCTACGTATACATACCTGACGGGCTTAGCGCCGCTGTGGAGCAAGGCGGCAAGCTCGTGATAAGCGGTATCGACAAGCAGGCTGTCGGCGAGTTCGCCGCCGAGATTCGGAAGTTGCGTGTTCCTGAACCGTATAAGGGCAAGGGCATCCGTTATGAGACTGAGCGTATCAAGCTCAAAGCCGGCAAGTCCGGCGTGAAGTAGGATAGGATAAGAATATGTTGAAGAAAATGCTTGATAAAGACCGGAGACGGCTCAAAAGAAAGATTCATATACGAAAAACGCTTTCCGGTACGCCCGAAAGACCGCGTATGACCGTTACACGGAGCAACCGCTATGTATCCATTCAGGTGGTTGATGATACAAAAGGGCATACGCTTGTGTCCGCTTCGACTATGGAGAAAGAGTTGCGCGGCATCAAGCCGAATACGGAAGGCGGGGCGCGGATCGGCGAGATCTTGGGAAAACGGCTCCTTGACAAAGGCATTAAGAGCGTTGTTTTTGACAGGAACGGGTATTTGTACCACGGGGTCGTGAAGGCTATGGCGGACGGCGCGCGGAAAGCCGGCGTACAATTCTAGGGGGTAAAATGGAACACGCAAGAGAGCGTTCACATGAGGGCAAGGAACGGGATAGAGGACAGGAAAAAGAAAAAGAATTCCCGGTTTCCAAGTTGGTAAAGCTGAATAGAACGGCGAAAGTTGTGAAGGGCGGACGCAGATTCTCATTTTCCGCGTTGACTGTCATCGGCGATAGAAAGGGTAGGGTCGGTTACGGCTTCGGAAAGGCGAATGATGTTTCCGAAGCGATCCGCAAAAGTGAAGAAAAAGCGCGGCGTAATATTGTTATGTTGCCCATCAAAAACGGCACTATTCCCCATGAAGTGCGCGGGGCGTTTAAGGCGTCAAGCGTTGTACTGAAACCGGCCTGTTCCGGCACCGGCATTATCGCCGGCGGTCCGGTGCGGGCTGTCATGGAGGCGGGCGGTGTTACGGACGTGTTGAGCAAGTCCATCGGCGCATCGAGCCAGTACAACGTTCTCAAGGCGACTTTTGACTGCATCAAACGGATGATGAACGCAAAAGTTGTAGCGCACAACCGCGGGAAATCCATCGCGGAGTTATGGGGGTAATATGGCGCGGATTAAGATTCGATTGACGCGCAGCGTCATTGGAACGCTTCCCAAGCAGAAGGCGACGGTGCGTTCTCTGGGACTTCGGAAGATCGGTTCCGTGACGGAGCAGGAAGACACTCCTGCCATTAAAGGAATGATCAGGGTCGTTTCTCATCTGGTAACCGTGGAGGAAGTGAAATAATGCATGATTTTAATTTGCATGCGCCGGCAGGCGCAAATAGAAAGAAACGCATCGTCGGGAGAGGGCAAGGTTCCGGCAGGGGTACAACAGCGGGCAAGGGCAACAAGGGGCAGAAGTCCCGCTCCGGCGGCAAGACCTATGTGGGTTTTGAGGGAGGACAGATGCCTCTGTACCGCAGACTCGCCCGCAGAGGTTTCTCAAATTATCCGTTTAAGAAAGAATTTCAGACGGTGAATGTTGACGAATTAGAGAAACGGTACGAAAATGGAGAGACGGTAAGCGTTGAAACCCTGAGAACGAAAGGGCTTGTTAAAGGAAAGTTGCCGGTAAAAGTGCTTGGAAACGGAGAGCTTACAAAAAAACTCACCCTTACGGTTAAGGCGTTTTCAAGTTCGGCGAAAGAGAAAATCGAAAAGGCGGGCGGTACGGTTTCCGGCTCGGCAAGCGCCGGACAAATCGCCGAATAAGAGGAACGGTTAGATGGCTAATCCATTGGTAGGTATTTTCAGAGTTAAAGAATTGCGGGAGCGAATTTTCTTTACGTTTATCATGTTGGTGGTGTTCCGCATTGGAACCGTGCTTCCCGTGCCGGGGATCAATGTGCATGATTTGAACGTCTATTTCCAATCCCAGCAGAACTCTGGAAACGCTCTTGTCGATTATCTTGATTTCTTTGCGGGCGGGGCGTTTTCAAACTTTTCGGTGTTTATGCTGGGTATCATGCCGTACATTTCTATGTCGATCATTATGCAGCTTTTGCTGATTGTGTTTCCCAGCTTAAAGAAATTGTCCCAGGAAGAAGGCGGCAGGAAGAAGATACATACGTATCAGCGGTATGGCACCGTAGCGGTCTGCCTTATTCAGTCCTTTGCGGTAACCCAGTACGCCCAAAGCATATCTCGCTCTCCGAACATGGAACGCCTGTTGATGTTGCCTCTCGTGCCTTTCTCCTTGTTGGCTATGCTGACGGTGACGGTCGGCACCTTGTTGCTGATGTGGATGGGCGAGCAGATAACCAAGCGGGGAATCGGCAACGGCATTTCGCTCCTGATCTTCGCGGGCATCGTGGCGCGGCTTCCCCACGCCCTATGGCAGCTTGTCGCGCGGGTTCAGAGCGGCGATCTTAATATAATCTTCGTGATAGTGGTGTTTGTGATGTTTGTCGCGGTGGTGGCGCTGGTGGTCTTTGAACAGCAAGGGCAGCGGAAAATACCGGTGAACTACGCGAAACGGGTTGTGGGACGCAGAATGTATGGCGCTCAAAACACCTACATCCCATTTAAGATCAACCCCTCCGGCGTGATTCCGGTGATTTTCGCATCGTCCATTCTTACGTTTCCTTTGCAGATCGCTTCTACTATTGGCGGGAATGTGCCGTGGCTTGCGGCTGTTTCACGGGTTTTAGCGCCGCATGGACTTTTGTACAACGTCCTGTATGTGTTGCTGATTATCTTTTTCGCGTATTTTTATACACAGGTCAGTTTGAACCCGATAGAGATTGCCAAAAACATCAGGGAGAATGGCGGATCCATACCAAGCATCAGGGCTGAGCATATTGAGAAATATTTGACCAGAATTCTGAATCGCATTGTGTTGCCCGGCTCTTTATACCTAGCGTTGATAGCGATCATTCCATCGCTGATACAGTGGGCGTTTAATTTCCCATCTTCAATTTCATATTTGATGGGCGGCACGTCCCTGCTGATCCTTGTCGGCGTTGATCTAGATACCATGAGTCAGATTGAGAGTCTTTTGAAGATGCACAACCATGAAGGATTGACGAAACATGGCAGACTGAAGGGACGGAATTTGTAGAATTGTCTAAGTAGGCGCGCCTTCTTGGGGCGTGTTAGTACATTGAGGAATGAGCCTTTTCAAAACGCGGTTGGTGTTGAAAAAGCTTCGGATAATTAAATTTTAACGTGCGCCGCGGGCGTATGAATAAAGAGTTGAAAAGGGGAAAGAAGGATGAAAGTCCGAACAAGTGTAAAACCTATATGCGATAAATGCAAGGTTATCAAGCGGAACGGCATAGTCCGTATCATTTGTGAAAATCGAAAGCATAAGCAAAAGCAGGGTTAGGAGTAAGTATGGCACGTATTGCGGGGATTGACCTTCCTAACAAACATGTAAACATCGCTTTAACCTATATCTTTGGAATCGGAAGATCAAGCGCCGATGAAATTTGCGCTAAAACAAAAATGGATCCGAATCGTAAGATAAATGATCTTTCCCAAGAAGAGTTGAACGAACTGAGGCAACTCATTGAGAACGATTATAAGGTGGAAGGACGTTTGCGCACCGAGATTGCGTTGAACATTAAACGCCTCATGGATATTGGTTGTTATCGTGGTCTTCGCCATAGAAAAGGGTTGCCGTTGCGCGGTCAGCGGACGAGAACAAATGCCCGTACCCGTAAAGGCAAAAAGAAAACTGTCGCCGGAAAGAAAAAATAGGATGTAACAATACCACCACAGTGAGGTTTTGTTGTTACCATGCTGAGAAAATTGCTAAAAATCAAAATGGTTGGAAGTTCTTGGAGGAGATGTGGCTAATACGAAGAAAAGAAAAGAAAAGAGATCGGTGTATGAAGGGAACGTATATATTCAGGCTACGTTCAACAATACCATTGTTACTATTACCGATCTTATGGGAAACACTGTTTCATGGGCGAGTTCCGGTCAGCTTAACTTCAACGGCGCCAAAAAGTCAACGCCTTTTGCCGCTCAAGCGGTAACCAGAACGGCTGCGGAAAAAGCGATGCAGTCCGGTTTGCGGGAAGTTCATGTGTATGTGAAGGGTCCCGGTATGGGGCGTGAATCCGCTGTTCGTGAGTTAGGCGTTTTGGGGATTAAGGTAAAATCCATCAATGATGTCACCCCGATTCCCCACAACGGTTGCAGGCCCCGTAAGACACGGCGTATATAAGGAGAAACCATGGCGCGATATACAGGTCCTGTGTGCCGTTTATGCCGCACTGAGCAGAAGAAATTGATGCTCAAAGGCGACAGGTGCAAGAGTGATAAATGTCCGATCAATAAAAAACGGGTTGCTCCCGGAAAGGATCCGAAAGCTCGGATGGGAAAACGTTCCGATTACGGCATTCAACTTCGTGAGAAACAGAAACTCAAGCGAATTTATGGAATGCAGGAGAAACAGTTCAAACTTTTCTTCGAAAGAGCGTTGCGTATGCCGGGAATTACCGGCGAGAATTTATTTGCGCTTCTCGAACGCCGTCTTGACAATGTGGTGTACCGCTTGCGTTTTGCGGTGAGCCGGAGTCAGGCGCGGCAGCTTGTTCTGCACGGGCATGTTATGGTTAATGGAAAACGGGTGAACATTCCTTCTTATCTAGTGAAGAGTGAAGACGAAATTGCCATTGAGGAAAAAAGCAAGGATCTTTCGCTTGTGAAAGACGCCTTGAAGGAATTTGGCAAATCCGGAGTAATGCCGTGGTTGCGACTTGATCCCGACGCAATGAAAGGCGTGTTCATGGCTGTTCCCCGCCGTAATGATATTACCGATCTTGCGGACGTTAAAGAGCAGATGATCGTTGAGTTGTATTCGAAATGAACCGCTCCGCAGACTCGCAAGGCGCGAGATTTTTCGTGGAAAAACCGGTTGTTCGATAGGGAATTTATTGTACTGAGGTCTGTTGCCCTGACAGCGGCGGGTAGAAACCGCCTAAAGTGAGGGCAATGGAAGCTGGTGGAAGGACGTGGTCCTGAAGGCGGCTGGAGCGGGGAGGAGCGGCGTAAAGCCAAACTTTCTGTCGCAACGTTCCAATGAACGGTTTTGCTTTTAAATATGCTCCCCCTTCTATAAGAAAATGCAGAAAAGGAGACTCAATGGCCCGCAAAAACCTTCTTGAGGGATTTAAACGCCCAAAGGGAATAGCTTTTGAGCATAGCGAACTGAACCAAAATTATGGTAAATTTACCGTATCTCCATTTGAATTCGGAATGGGCGTGACGATGGGGAATACCTTGCGCCGGATACTTTTGTCTTCTATTCAAGGGTATGCTATTTCCGCTATTAAAATAACATCGTATAATAACGATGGGACGGCTCACACTATTTCCAGTGAATTCGAGAACATACCGAATATTGTGGAAGATACGCTGGAAGTTATCAATAATTTAAAGAAAATCCGCTTGAAACTGCCTGAAAATCAGGACTTGACGACGGTTTTATATGAATGGAAAGGCGCCTGTGAGGTTGCAAG
Source organism: Treponema sp. (assembly GCA_031257675.1). GTDB lineage: Bacteria > Spirochaetota > Spirochaetia > Treponematales > Breznakiellaceae > JAIRKH01. The sequence continues at coordinate 26,582 of JAIROG010000057.1, forward strand.
CGATGATTTTGTGAAACCCGGACTCGTTGAGGTGATGAGCGCCGGACAGCATGTGATGACGTTGATGGATAATGCGTCGATTGAATTTGAGATTCAGATAGACTTGGGGCGGGGGTATGTACCGTCCGAAGCGAATGAAGAAGCCATTGAAGAGATCGGGACGATTCCACTTGACGCCATTTATTCACCGGTAAAGAAGGTGAAGTATACGGTTGAGCCGGTTCGTGTGGGACAGCGGAGCGATTACGACAAACTGACGCTTGAAGTGTGGACGGACGGAACTGTTACACCGGATGATGCGGTGGCTGAAGCCGCGAAGATAGCGAAAGATCATTTCTCAGTATTCATCAATTTTGATGAAGGCGGTTTGATTGCCGATAATACGCCGGACGAAAGCGACAGTCTGTTGCATTCTATTCTCGACACGAAGATCGAAGAACTCGAATTGTCGGTGCGTTCCTATAACTGTCTTAAAGGGGCGGATATCAAGACCATAGGCGAATTGATTCAAAAAACCGAAGAAGATTTGAATAAGGCGCGCAACTTTGGGAAAAAGTCCTTGCAAGAAATTGTAGAAAAACTGAAAGAGTGGAACTTGACTCTGGGGACGACCGATTTCAGCAACTTGAAACACGTGGTAAAAATCACATCAAAAAAGGAAGTGCAAGATGAAGCATAGAAGAGGATTTAATCCGCTTGACCGCAGGGCTGCCCACCGGAAAGCCATGATTCGGAATATGATAACTTCTCTGTTTAGGCATGAACGTATTAAAACAACCAAAGCGAAAGCTCTGGAAGTCAGACGCTTTGCGGAGAAATTGATTACCAGAGGGAAGATCGATTCGGTGCATAATCGCCGCATCGCCTCAAGCCGTTTGTTCGACGAGGCCATGGTGGCGAAGCTGTTCACCGACATTGGCCCGCGCATGAAGGACAGGAACGGCGGTTACACCCGTATTCTGAAACTCGGCGAGCGCGGCGGAGATGCGGCGGAAGTAGTTCTCCTTGAACTAGTCGATTATAAGCTGGATACAAAGGAGGCTTCTGACAAAAAAGCCAAAAAAGAAGAAAAGAAGACCGCCTTGAAGGAAAAAGTTGATGCCAAAGCCGGTCGTGCGGAAAAGAAGGCTGACAAGGCGTAAGGAGGCTGGGTATGTCAAAAGCGCATAGAGGAAAAGGCTTGCAAGAATTGCCGAATCACGGAAGGATGGAGTGTCCGCTTTGCAAGCGTGTTGTAAAAGTTTTATACGAAGAAAAAGGCGAAAATGACGCCAAAGTGAAAGTTTGCAAAATTTGCAAAGCCGCGATAAAACACGGCAAGAAAAAGATAATTGTTTCATAATTGGCGAATACATGGATATGAATTTTTGATGACAAAATCACAGTGAATCAATGAAAATCCGCGCAAAGGGTCTTTTTCGAGGCGAGTTAGGCTCTTTTAGAAAATGGATGGAACCGGATTGGCGCATGGGAATTCGTTGTACTCTGTAAATAGCATTTGTCATTGGTCAAAAGGAGTTATATATGACTTTAAAGAATGTCGCGCCGTTGCCCAATATTCCCTGGGAAAAGAAGTCGAGCGGGGGAAATGTCAGTCTCAATTCCCCGTTGTGGCGGTATTCCGGCAATCCGGTGATTCCGCGTAATTTAACCGCCTGTTCGAATAGCATTTTCAACAGCGCTGTTGTGCCTTTTAAGAGAAGCGATGGGACACAGTTTGCGGGCGTGTTCCGTTGCGATGATACGGCGCGTCAGATGAACATCCACGTCGGTTTCAGCGATGACGGTTATAAATGGAAAATAGCCGATCAGCCGATAGATTTTATTAGACCAGATGATCCCGATTTTCCCATGTCTGATTATAAATATGATCCGCGGGTGGTGTTTGTGGAAGATCGCTATTACATTATCTGGTGCAACGGCTATCACGGCGCATGCATCGGCATGGGGTATACATTTGATTTTGAGAAATTCTATCAGTTAGAAAACCCTCTCATGCAGTACAACCGGAACGGCGTACTCTTTCCCCGCAAAATAAATGGGAATTTCGCTTTGCTCAGCCGACCGAGTGATTCCGGGCATACGCCGTTTGGCGACATTGTGTATTCGGAAAGTCCTGACCTTACTTTCTGGGGCAAACACCGGCATGTTATGTCGCCCTCAGACGGTTGGCAGAGCACTAAGATCGGCGCGGGTCCCGCTCCGATTGAAACGAGCGAGGGCTGGTTGCTTTTTTATCACGGCGTCTTAACGAGTTGCAATGGTTTTGTGTATGCGTTTAGCGCATGTCTGCTTGATCCTGACAAGCCGTGGAAAGTGATAGCCCGTCCAAAACCCTACCTCATCACACCGCAAGAAATTTACGAATGCGTAGGTGATGTGCCTAACGTCGCTTTCCCCTGCGCGGCTCTTGTTGACGGGGCTACGAACCGGATCGCCCTATACTACGGTTGCGCGGATACGGTTACCGGGTTGATTTTCGGCAAGGTTGATGAGATCATCGACTGGATTAAACAGAACAAGAAATAGGTGAGACAACTGAGCTTGTTTCAAAATCAACCCGAATGTAGTTCGCGTTTTGGAACAAGCTCAAACGCAGAGCGGCGTAGACCTCGCAGCCGGAGCGTTAGGCGTTTTATATAAGGCTGTTCTAAAAATCTTGGGATAGCCTTTTTAGATGTAACAGAAGAATTGGGCTTTGACCGGTTTTCCAAGAGAGTTGACAAGATATGAAAGATATAACCCTCTTACAGTGGGTAAATGAACTGTCCCATGAATTAAAAGGAAATATTCTGCCGTTTTGGCTGAAATATGCGCGTGATACCGAAAGCGGAGGCTTTTACGGCAATTTGAACAACAACAACGCCGGCGATGCGAGGTGTCCCCGTTCTGTTGTAATGGTGTCCCGCCATCTCTGGACGTACAGCGCCGCCGCGCGATTTCTGAAAGAGCCGGCGTTGCTTGCCGGCGCGGATTATGCGTACGTCTATTTGTGCAAAACATTTTTTGACAAGCGGCATGGCGGGGTGTATTGGACCGTGGCCCAAGACGGCAAGCCGGTGGACAGCCGGAAGCAGATTTACGGTGAGGCGTTTGCCGTTTATGGACTGTCCGAGTTTGCATCCGCTGTGGCTGAATTTCGGAGCAAAGATGCCGCAGAGACGATATTGGACGCCGCCCTTGTCATTTTCAACCTATTGGAAACCCATGCGCGGGATCATCAATTCAAGGGCTACTGCGAAGCCTTGGGCGCGGACTGGTCTGTTATTGCGGATACGAAACTGTCGCCTGTTGATATTGACTGCGACAAATCCATGAATACGAATCTGCATGTTATGGAGGCGTGGACAAGTTTATTGCGCGCCGTGAAATTGTTGCGTCCCCAATGCGTCGCCTTGCGCGACACGATACGCTCCTCTTTGGAAAGCCTTATCACCGCAACCGCCGAGCATATTTTTGGAGCGGATTGCCATCTCGATCTGTTTTTTACCAAGGACTGGTCGGTGATGACCGATGTTATCTCCTTTGGGCATGATATTGAGGCGAGTTGGTTGCTCTGGGAGGCTGTTGAAGAAACTGGAAACAAACAGCTTTGTGAGAAAATCAGGCCGCTTGTACTGAAAGTTGCGGACGTAACGCTTGTGGAAGGCTTTGATACCATAACCGGCTCTCTGGAAAATGAAATTCACGACAGGGCGAAAAACCCTCCGTCTGGACGCCGCGACCGCACCCGCATTTGGTGGTGCCAGGCTGAAGCTATGGTTGGATTTTTTAACGCTTACCAACTTTCAAAAAACGAAATTTTTTTTGACGTTTCTTACCGTCAATGGTTGTGGATAAGAAAGCGCCAAAGGGACACGCAGTCCGGCGAATGGTTCTGGGCGGTTTCACCACAGGGAGCGCCGGATTATAGCCAACCCAAAGGCGGCAATTGGAAGACGCCTTATCACAATGCGCGCAGTTGTATGGAACTATTGCGGCGTTTATTGGAGGTTCATATGATGGAACGGTTTGAACGGAGGAGCAATCAGCTTAACGCTGAACACTACGCCTTGATTTCCCGAAAAAATATCCCCAGCCACGCCGATGGATCGGGAAGTCCGGGAAACGGCATCTTTATGCGGTACAAGTATCCGGTTATTACGGCGGATCATACGCCCCTTTTCTGGCGCTATGATTTTGATCCCCAGACAAATCCCTATTTGATGGAACGCATGGGAATCAACGCCGCTTTCAACGCGGGGGCGATAAAATTTGACGGACGATACTGTCTTGTCGTACGCGTTGAAGGGGCGGATCGCAAGAGTTTTTTTGCTGTTGCGGAAAGTCCCAACGGCATCGACAATTTCGTGTTTCACGATTACCCGATCTTGCTTGAGCAAGGCGTTGATCCTGATGTGAATGTTTATGATATGCGTCTAACTCGCCATGAAGACGGTTGGATATACGGCGTTTTCTGCTCGGAACGGAAAGACCCCAATGCGTCTAAGGGTGACACCTCAAGCGCGACTGCCAGCGCAGGCATTGTCTGCACCAAGGACCTGAAAATATGGCGGCGCCTGCCAGATCTTAAAACCACATCTCCGCAGCAACGGAATGTTGCGCTTCACCCTGAATTTGTGAATGGCAAGTATCTGTTTTATACCCGACCACAGGATGGATTTATCGAGACTGGTTCGGGCGGCGGCATTTGCGCCGGGTTTTCGGAAACGATGGAGAACGCCGAGGTGAGGGAAGAGGTCATCCTTGACGAAAAAATATACCACACCATCAAAGAAGTGAAAAACGGCATGGGCGCCGTTCCCATCAAGACGAGCAAGGGATGGCTCCACATTGCGCACGGCGTACGCAACACGGCGGCCGGACTTAGGTACGTGATTTATGCGTTTGTCACGGCTTTGGACAATCCTCTCAAGGTCATAGCGACTCCCGGCGGCTACCTGATTGCGCCGCAAGGTGAAGAACGGGTAGGGGACGTGTCCAACGTCGTGTTTACCAACGGCGCCATTACGGATGAAAACGGACGGCTCTTGATCTACTACGCCTCGTCCGACACTCGTTTGCATGTTGCGGAAACCTGCGTTGACCAACTGCTGGACTACTGCTTCAATACACCTGTTGATCCGCTTACATCTCATGATTCGGTAAAGCAACGAATTGCGCTGATCAAGAAAAATTTGGGGCGGTAAGAAAAAAGAAAGCGAAAAGAAAATGGGTGTTAAAACGCCGTCCCGCCCGGCGCTTCGCCCGTTTTCACTCCTCTCGTTTCTTTCGTGTTTAGCCCTTGCTTTGCCCCTTTAAACTTTCAATTTCCTGTGGTGAAAGCGGTCGTGATGCGCCTTCCACGAGGCCGCCGAGTGATATGTTTCCAATGCGAATACGCCGCAACACCACGGGGTGCAGATGAAAGTAAGAAAAGACGCGGCGTATTTCCCGGTTTTTCCCTTCTATCAATACCACCCGTATTGCTTTTCTACCGAGTCGGGCGATTCTTTTTGCCTGATAGATCACGCCTTCTATTACAACGCCGCGCAGGAAATCCTCAATGACCGTATCGGGAATGTGTCCCGACGCTTCCACGAGGTACTCTTTTTCGATATTTGAAGAGGGGTGGCTGATTTTTGCGGCAAAATCCCCGTCATTGGTGAAGATGATAAGACCGGAGGAGCGATAATCAAGCCGCCCGACATTGTACAGGCGCATTTCAATGCGGGCGGGAAGAAGGTCTTTTGCAAGCCGCCTGCCCTGGGGGTCTGACGAACTGCAAATATATTCAGGCGGCTTGTTGAGAAGGAGATAGAGCGCGTTGGTCTGAATGACAACCGGAATTCCATCAAGGCGCACCGTGTCATCCGCGCTGACTTTTGTTCCTAAGATGGAAACAAGTGTTCCATTCACGGAAACCCGTCCGTCTGTGATGAGTTTTTCGGCGGCCCTGCGGGAGGCGACTCCCGCATGGGCGAGGTAGGCTTGCAAGCGGATTTGCGACATGCGGATAGTTTACTGTTTTAGCCGCGCAGATGCAAGTATTTTGTCGATCATTCGCCTGTTTTTGTCGATAAAATCCTTGTAGCCGTTGATTTGGAGAACATAATAACAGGCGTCTTCTGGATAAAAATGCATTATCATTTTATTATATTCCGCGTAACCATAATCGACAAAGTCAAATTCCAGGGTCGCTTTATCTTTTGTAATAGTGTATTTGATTGAATCGGGAATGACATACGCTCCTACATTAGACAGCTCCATAATAATTACCGCATAAATCTCCGCGACATGTGTCTCTTGCATATCAACCCTTTTTGACATAATAACGGCGTCCCTTTCAGTGACGCCTTCTATATAATAATACTGCTCCATCAAACCGTTGTCTTGCCAATTATTCGGCGCTTCTATGGTGAATCTGCCTATTTCAAGTTTCTGGATTTTTCCGGGCTTGATAGCTTTCATGGGTCTGTCTTTAAATTCAGGATATTTTTTGAAATTTAACACCGAGTTAAGATTGTCTTCATAAATAAAACCAAATTCAACGCACATGAGTGTGGTTGCCCCCTTGCCATCAGTTTCCTTTAAGAGGTTTGTTATAGGAATGTAAAAATCGACAAACCCTTTATTCAAAACTTTGCCGTCCAGACTGGATTTCGTCGCGGTATATGCGGCGGGCAAATTTTTGTTTTGCCCTGCGGCGGTGTACGTGAACAACCTGTCCAAATACGCTTTGAGCTTGTCATGCTGTTTCTCGCCTCCGTCACGGGCTGTTTGGACTATTTCAATGTTCGGGATAAAATCTTTTGTGATTCGCGCCACAACAAGAGTCTCCTTTGTTTCAGCGTAGCTGTACAATCTGACAAAGTAATTTCCGTCGCCCGCGTTTACAATGCTCAATAATTCGTTGTCCGCCGTTTTGTACATGACGTACATTCCCGTAAAATTATTAAAATCCGAGAATGTTGTTTGAGCGGAAATAGATGCCGCCATTTTCAAGCAGAATACGATGAAAATAAACTTTCTATTCTTCATTTTTTGCCTCCATATACATTGCTATTGGTTTATCAGGGTTCCTCTTATTTCATCCCCCTGGCTTACGCCCCATGACGCCATTGTTTTTAGAAATAAATTTTGCATATCGTCCGTAACTATAAAACAGCCGTCTGAAACTTGATACGTTGAGCTATGGATAAACCACGCTCCACCCGGATCACCATCGACTCCATATTTGTTGATAACGTCTCCGTCAAGGGTTTTCGCGTTGTGTATCAACACCGGATATGCGCTGTTCATGTTGAGCATTCGCAACGAGAATCCGCTCATAACGGTATTGCCCTGAAGGGTGGAGCCGTTTTGCGTTATGAGGTTTGTTGGTTGGTCGCGTGACACGCCTTTTTCTTTATCAAAGGTATTGTACACATCAACGGATTGTACGCCTGTCATCTTAAACAAATTCAAGACATTCCCATTGAGGTCCTGTTTACGAAACGTGATGGCATCAAGCGCTTTGTTATTTTCCGCAGTGGCTTGTACTCCAAGTCCTTGCTTCGCATCGTAACTTGCCGTCTGACGGTACAATGTAGCCGAAACGGTGAATGTGTCAAGCGTTCCGCCGTCGGTTTTGTTCACCAAAATATAACCGTCTACTGTTCTGTCGGTGAGCGTAAATCTGCTTGTCTCATTCCAGTGTCCCACGTTTTTATCGAAAGACATCCCTTGCAGAGTCATTAAATACTCGCCCATTGTTTGTTGGCGTTTGTTGTTGGACAAACTTTTAAGAGAATCCGCGTAATGTGAAAACGCGCCGTTTGCCATGATAAGGCTTAACGCCCTGTCTTCGCCAAGAATTTGAACCAATGACTGTCCCATTGTTCGAGCATTATCCATGGTTATCACTTTTGAACTGACCGTTTCCCATTCTCCATCTTCGCCCTTGTCTTGATATTCAATGGTTAAATCTTTTTTCTTGTCCCATTCCAGTACATGCGTTCCATCGCTCTTGCTGATTAATTTCCAATAATCCGCGCTTGAATCGTAGACATCCTCTGTATACATATAGAATTGGCTTGGATCGTCTCTCGATTTAAAATATGCGTTTATATCACTTATAATCTGCGAGTCGTTTCCAAAACTTCGTCCATCTTGCAACATTCTGATTGCCATTTCTGTATGCCCCAAAACCGCCCGATTGGTTTCGATGACATTGTTCATATCTACGATTCCATTCCGGTACGCTTCATGCCCCAAAAGTATGCCTTGAAACATTTGTTCTTTTATTGACAGGGAATCCGTGTAGCCTGTCAGGTTGACAACCCGTTTTCCGTTTTCAAGCTTAGTTTCTGCGCGGTACAATGCGCCTTTTTCATGCTCGACTATGTTGATGTCCGCATTTCCCGTAAGTAAATCCGATAAAAACGCTTTTTGCGTTTCATCGCCATACCCGTACTGGACGCGGAGGCTGACTGCGCTCTTGAAGTCATGGGTTTTGACATACTCCTCAATTTTAGAGTTTGTATTTATAACGTCCATACCCCGAATCACTGATGCGAGTGTTCCCATGCTTATATCCACTCCTCCACTTCCCATATTCATTTTAGCGCCGTTTTTACCAAGGCGCAACTCTAAAAGACCCATGCTGTACTGATTTTGTGTAAAATATCCAGTATTGAGCAGGTTTAGTGAGAAATCTCCTGTAAAAGCGTAATTGATTCCTTCACCCGCCGCGCTTCCGAGCGTTCGATTAAATTTTACGACGTCTGATTCGTTTTCTATGGAAAAACCAAGCAGTTTTTCGCCTGTGGCGCCTGTATTCAGATGAGATAAAACGCCGGTTGTAAAGGCGCTTGTCATGCCGCTTGCCGCACTGATAAGACTGCCTGTCATGCTCTTATTGTACGCGGCGTTTGAGAAACCAAAGCCTGCGCTGTCATTGTAAGTGATGGCGTTTAAGGGACTGGTTACGATGCCGGAAACGACATTTTGCGTTCCGCTCATCAATGTCTGTGTTAAAACCTTGTCGAAGCCGGGCGCGGCTTTTGAAACGGCTATAGAAGCAAGCCCGTTTGACGCATTGAATGCGGCGCCGATTGTCGAGCTTGCCACGGATACAAGCGCTTTCTTTCCTAAATCGACCATTGTTTCGGTCGCGCTTTTATAACCGGCGGAAACATCCAGAAAAGCGAATACAGCGTCATCAACCATGTTGATTGCTGCGGTCTCCAAACCGGCGATAAGAAGTGCGCTTACGGCGCCACCCGCGCCGAAGGTTGCGACCGACGCGGCGACTGACATCGCAATCTCTCCGACGACTCGGAGCGATGGCGCCTCAATGAAACTGCCCCGCGAGTCCCACATTGGTTTGTCCCATGTCGCGGTATTTATTGCCTGTATGCCCATGCTTTCTTTAAACTGCCAATATATGAACTCGGTGAGAAGCCGTCCCTGCTCGCCTGAACCGCTCCCTTCTTCAAACATGCTGTTCTTCCCCTCGTCCGGATCCGCTCCTTTTTTTACTACCGGCGCATCTCCTATCCATAGTCCGAACAATCCTTTTTCAGAAGAATCTGAGCCGAATATCTCATTGCGCTTGTCTTGCATTTCCTTGTATATATTGTTTATCACTATCTGAACCATAAACGAGTCCAGATCGTCAAGGCTTTCCGGTGATAAATCTGTTTGTATCTCAATGACGGGCATGTGGTAGTCATGGTACCCTTCTATATGCGCCGTCTCTGTGATGACGGGATCAGAAAAAGTGGAATGAACCAGCACGTCTTTGATATAGACATGCCCGCTTTTTTTCCATTGCCCATCAGTAACAAAGGTGTCGTCCATGTTTTTTCGGAAATTGACGTTGGCTTCCAACACATTCCGGGTCAATTCCGCGACCGCGTTGTCACCGGCGTTTTTAACGTTTGCCGCGAGACGTTTCGCTTCACGTTCCGCAAGCTCCGCGTTGGTTTCGGAGACAAGACGGTTTACGGTCGCCCTGACCGTCCCGGCATTCCATATGTTTACGCCGCCCGCGCCGGTACGGACAGCGGTTGCAATGGATCCGAAACTGTCATTCAGGTTGCCGAGCGCCTGTTCCATATTGGCGATTCCGGTGCTTGCAAGCAACTCTGTCATTACGGCGCCGGCTTGCGCCTCCGCGTCCACATGCATGGTCGTTATGGGAATGCCGGTGTCAAAAACACGCGACATAGCGTGGGCGTCCGCGCCTACAAGCGCAAGCATGGCGCCGGTCGCCGCGTTGTTCGCGGCTTCTGTCGCCCGTTCAACCCACGCTTCTTTATTTTGCAGCGCGTTCAGATACGCCGCTTGCCATGCATCGTTGTTTTTTTTGTATTCTTCTTCAAATGTTTTTATCCATTGATTATAATTTTCCATGAAACGTTCGCCCGCTCGCTCCCAATCCGCTTTTCCCCGGTCCTGAATTAACGACGCGGTTTCCAGCCATGTTTTCGCTTTTTGCCGCAGATCAACGCTTTGCCGCATCCATTCCGCTTCACGCGCCTCAAGTTCCGCTGTATAACGCTGGTTGTATGCGCGTGTGATGAGATTCGCGTATTCTTCGGCGATGTACGCTTCCATATGGTGATTTTCGTCATTAAGCGTATGCGAGAGAGCGTTTTCTATATTTTTCAGATGTATTTTTCGTGATGCGGCGTTTTCTCCAAATGCGCTCTTCGCGGCTTCTTTGACCGCCTTGAGAGAAGCGGCGCCGGCTATGTAGGCTTCGGTCAACTCGAAGTATGGTTGTTCCGCTTCCCGGCGCCTTTGCTCATCGTCCGCCCATTCTTGATCGAACTTTCGCTTGCTTTCCGCGTTTTCACTCTTCGCCCATTGCGCAAGCTGTGTCAGAGCGTCCGGTACGCTGGAAAAACTGCCGGCGAATGGGGAAAAAGCGTTCCAATAGCCGTTTATCAGGTTGATCTTGTCCTCGAAATATCCCACATTTGCAAGAGAGAGCGCTATGTCGCTCCATGATATGGGATCGCTCTGTTCATTTTCTCCGGTTATTTGGGAAATAGCGTCGCATGATTTCTGGTATGTACGATAGGTTTCCTGTAATTGCCGCATTGAAGATTGGAAGCCATTGAAACCTTCATTGACGTTTGTCTCTATGTATTGCCGCGCCGTATTTAAACTATTATAAGTATGCGCCAACGTATCTCGCGCATCCGCCTTAACGAGATGTGTAATAGTCAGAAGCCACCAAAGCGATGCATCCGTAAATTCCTTGAAATACTGATAGTTGCGCTGTGTGGCGTTGCACACGTATTTGTATTCTGAAAGCTCTGAAATTTCCGAGAAAAGCCAGCCGTCGCTTCCTCCGCCATTGACAAGCGTTAAAATGAGGTACATTTCCATATCTTGTCTCTGCTGATCATTCAAACGCTCCCATGCGGCTTTTTGATCCAGAAACAGATTCCCATACGGAATCGTTACGGCAGTCGAGCTGTCGTCTCCGGTTGAAATGACCAAAGTATAATCGCGGTTTAATTCGGAGATATATTCCTCGACGCTCGTATTGGAATGCGAGGTGAACAGTTCAAATTTGTCCATCATGTACCGGCTTGCCGATCCCGTATGCAAAGCGTCTGTTGTACTATATTTGTCTTGCAAATAGGCGATGTCGCTGTTGTTTTTAGTGAGCATCCGTATCAAATAATCTCGCGCAAGCGCGAAATTTTTATAAGCGTCAATGTCAGTTATGTATGTTTGCATCCGTTCATTTAACAGCCGCGTTTCACATTCAATCTGCGGCTGATTGTTTCTATCGCCGTCCTGTCCATAAAGATATTCATATAAACGCAGAGAATCTTCTGAATCAGAGCCTTCTAATATGAAATTTTCGGCGTCATCGTAAGAAAAACGCAATGTTCCATTTTCAACGCTGATTATATCTTTGAGCGACCATGCGGTTTTATCCGCGCCGCTTGTGTAGTTTTCCATTATTCCAAGAGCCGCCCTATTGCCGATCCATAACTCCATTTCCGCCTGATACGCCTCATACAACGTCTGATTTTCTTGGATTAATTCGCTTGCCTTTTTGTTGACCGCTTCCTGCGCCAGCGCCGTCTCTGTCAAACGAGTAAAACTCGCTTCATATTCCGCGTACAGCGCGTTGTATTCGGAGTCGTTGTACGCTCTCAGACGTTCCTGCCCTGAATAAAGGGACGCAAGCGAATCAAGCGCCGTCCGCGCGCGAATGCACCGTTCTTGGGCGTATTCAAAATCTTCGCGCGCGCCCGCCGTTTCGAGATACGCGGCGAGCGCCCATCTTCTAACCGCGTCTTGTGTCTCATATACGGATCGGGCGTTTTCCATTGCGGCATACGCATCTTTTGCCCCGGTGTAGGCTGCGTCATACGCGGCGCCTTTTTCCGCGAACGCTTGCGCCGTTTTAGCGTACTCCGCTGCGCGTGTGTTGAGGAATATTCTCTGCGCTTCTATTTCATTCATTTTCTGATTTTTAACGGCGTATATCAGGGCAACTTCAGCACTGGCGTATTCGTAGCTTAATCCGGTTTGCCGGAATGATTTTTGCTGTGAAGTTTGAGATGTGAAAAGCCGGTTTAATTTGCCCTCTTCAATAGTATACGCATCCTGAAGCATATAATTCGTTGGTATAACGTACGATTCATTCCATTCTTCCGCATTATTTGCAATAAATTGTTCGGCAATGGAAAACATGGGTCGTATGGTGTCTCCGTTTCCTTCATACGAGAGAGCCGCGTTTAATTTTCTTGTTTCAAAAGCCAGCCGCGCCTCATTATCAAGCAATATTCCGTCTTTATAGCTTGAGGCGCCTGTTACGGAGTCCGATGTCTGCGGCGTACCACCCGCATTTTCTACAATTTCAGAGGTGATGTATTCACGCCAGCATTTTTCACCGGCGTTTTCGGCTTTCGTGATTTGCTCTCGCAGTTCGCCGTATCGTAGCACGCATTCATACTCGTATTGCAAAAGAATATACGTATTGTAGAGTTTCCGGTATGTTTCTATGGAATCCGCGTTTTGCAATTCCTCTGCGACGGCATCCGCTTTTTCAAGAATAGCGTCAGCCATTTTATGCATCTCTATACCGTTGCGGATAAAATAAGCGGAGGTATACGCAATGAATGAAGCCTTCCACACGCTATATTCGTCATTTATCCATGAAGGTAGATTTACAAACTGGTTGTCAAGATATGAAAGAAAACTGGAAATCTCCTCAATGCCCGCGTTGTCTTTGAAGATGGCGCTGATGATTTCATGAATATCAGGAAAATACGCGCCGTTTGTTTGTACGCCGAGAGATAAAAAGAATTGCTGGATGGCAAGAACGGCGTTTTCATACTGTTCGGCCATTATCGCCGGATCAAGCGAGCGTATAATTTGAATCCGTTCCGCAAGCTGTTCTTCCGCCCATGCGCTTGCCAGAGAGACTTGTTCTATGATGCGTTCCCGGTACCATTGTTCGATCTGCTCCAGCGCGATTTCCACATCCGGATCATCTGCGCCGTCCGCCGTCGCGCTGTTCGCCTCAATTTCCAAACGGTTGTTTTCCCTCTCATTGAGCAGGGTTTCAATGGCTTCGTAAGCCGGATTGTCGGCTGCAATGCCAAAGTCCTGTATCGTCTCAGGCAGAGGCGTTTCTTGACTTATGGTGATGATGCTGTTCACATTGTCCGCTAATTCTATAAGCGGCTTGCCGTATTCTGCGTTTCCCAGCACAAGCTGTTTGAGCATGCCGCCCATTTTTTCCGCGATGTTCGATTCATCAAATCTATATGCGCTTTCGAGGTAGGGCAGAAAATCCACATCACGTATGGCTTGCTGAGATTTTGCGAGTTCTTTGTACTGATCGACAATTTGATTGAAAAGGAAGGTTTTGTCTTTAATAACGCTTGCGGAGAGTATCGCCGCGTAATCCGCGTTGAGCGTTTCAAGCGCGGCGCTTGCCTCTTGCATTTTTTGGGCAGCCGCATCCATCTCCAGTTTCACGCTCTGAACGTCCGATCCAGCTTCAAGCAGACGCCGCTGTGTTTCTCCGTAAACCAGAACAGCGTCATCGTAAGCCTTTTTTGCGTCTTCCCACGCTTTGGCGCTTTCACTTGCGGTCGAGCGTCCGGCGCTTGCATCCACCGCGTACTGCAAGACCGCCTGCGCCATGGCGGTTTGTTTTTCCCAATAGGCAACTGCGGCTTTAGCCTTTATAAGCGCTATCTGATATTCGTCAAGGTTGAAATCCTCGCTGCCGGTTCCCGCGTCAAGAACGCCGGTTAGGATTCCTTCTCCCATAACCAGATCGAATTCCGCAGCGAGAGACTGTTTTGTATCAACGATTTTTGCCTTATAGCTGGCGTACAGTTCATACCAATTCCTGATTTCTTGAAGCGACGGATTATCCGCGCTGGTCGCATCGGCGTTTTTCTCTTCGTGTAGCAACCACGCTTCAAAAGCAGCCGCATCTGAAATCGCCGGAATTGCATCCTGATTGCCGGCGTCGTATTGCCCGATCCAAAAACTAATGTTGTCTTGAGCGGAATTCGCCGCGGATACGCTGGTAAGGTACATATCAATATACGCATTCGCCCGATCCGTTCCCGATTGAACCCTTAAAGAGGCGTTTTTATGAAATTCAACGCGGGCTTCCGCTATTGCGGATTCCAGCGTATGCGAAGCGCTTGCAAACAGCGCCTCTCCAGATTCCAAAAGACGTTGCGTCTGTTTTTCCCACGCCTCCCGCTCTTGTATGAATTTTTGGTACGCCGCCTGCCATGTCTCAATCCCTTGCCGGTAGTTTTCCCCCGCGTCTCGTTCCCATTCGAGCCTGCTGATGAAAAAACGTTCCTCAGCCTCTTCCCACGCTTTTAAGCCGATGTTGAACTGTTCTTGATACAGTGCGAGCCATTCGCCGCCCGCGAGCGCCAAATCGCCGGCGTACGCCTCCGCCGCTTCTATGCGCTCCTGTAAATCCGCTATGCCCTGCTCACACATGTTCTGCGCTTCGCTGATAAGGGCGCTTGTTAGCGCCGAAGCCGCTTGATCCTCGCTCTTTTTTCGCAAACTCCACACATCGCCAAGCCGTTGCGCCGTAATAATGCGTTCTTCCCGCGAAATGATCCTATTCAATTCAGACTGTATGTACGAGAGTCCATCCGATTTGAACCGGTCAAGTGAGAGCGTAAAATCATCCCGCCTGTCTTCGGGGATATAGGACAATAATTCTGGATACAAGCCGTCCAGTTTCGCGGCATACGCGGTGATTTCGTTGTTTGCAAAATTAGTGGTTTGAGCGAGCCAGTTGTCCTTGTCCACAGAAAAATCGCTTTCACCGGGACGTATTATTTCAGGGTCGCCCGTTGTTTCATTGTATAGGATGGTTCCATTCTCATCTCTATGGTAGATAACCCCGACTCCCGTGTCGCTTGCCATAGTGGAAATGGAGCGTATGACCTTTTCCGCCTCGCTCCCCAAGAATCGTTTTACAAGCCAATCGGAGAACCGTTTTTCGAGTTCGGCTTCGCTCCAATCATCCACCTGTTTTTCCGCAGCCAACCGCAATTCCGGTTCAGCGTACAATTCAAGCGCCATCCGTTCCCACGCGGAACGCGCCATGCTTACGCCCTCTCTGGCTTGCCGCATCCACTGTTCGGGCGTTATCTCCCGATCCGCCATTTCGAAATGCCAATCGAATACGCTCCGGTCAAAACCTAATGCGTCAGGTTTTGTCTGAGCGTTCCCGGTGTGCGGAAAAAGAAATCCGCATATCATTGCAATCGCAAGAACCGTAACATACGTGAAACGTGTGCGAAAATCGCCTTCTTTTTTTCTGGTCATAATCGCGCCATTTAAATTGATGTCTTTTCCGCTACGCGGAATTCCTTACTGCCGCCGTTAGTATTCCTTGTAAAGAAGCCCTCATGCTGATAAGCGAGTTGAGATGCGGATTGCTTTATAAACGGTGAAAAACGGCGTGACGCACATACAGCCGGAAAGACAAGCGCAACGCCTCTGCACTGTGCCGGCGCAATTTGGCGTTACATCAGACGGGTGAGGCTTCGTTCAGACAAATGCGATAGGAATGCCGGGATGGGCAAGGTTGCCCTGAAGGGCGGGGTAGCGAGCTGTTCAGAAACTGAAATTTCTGAACAAGTCCATTAAAGGCTAGCCAGAATTACTGCGCCTGCAATAATAACTAAACCAATGCGATCCATCGGCATTATTTTGACCCGAAAAAAATATTGATAAGATGGCATACGCTCGCCGTTGCGTCGCCATTCTTTTTTATTAAATAAAACCAAAGCGTCATGCCTGCTATGGACAACAACAAGGTAAAAAACCGCAAGCCCAGAAGACAAGGGAGAATCTAACGCCGTTTTTGGGATAGAACAATAACGACAGGGGGATAAGCCGTTACAGCCCCTATAATTGACTGCCAAAAATTCAACGCGACTCTTGATTGTTCCGTACCGTTACGCTTAAAATATAATGTCCCCGCTACAAATGAAATGACCTCTATTACAGCCAATATGATCCCTATAGCGCGAGAATTGTTGTAATAAAAGGCGCGCGGCTGACAATTATTGCAACCCATGACGCGCTGTAATGCGGTGAAAGAACATCTCAAATATATGACATTGTTAAACAAACCCATAATCAACCCAATCTTAATTGATTCTGAGTCAAATAAATATAATTTTGAAATGAGAGCGATTAAAAATAATAATAGGGCGCTAAATGCAAAACGAACGGGAAGCGTGAAATATGGACCTAAATCCGGTATGCTGAAAGCGCCGGCAATAAACGCCGGGAATCAGATGAAGCTAAATAATATAACTAAAAAGATGGATAACAACTTCTCAAGAAAATGTCTCATCTATAGATAATTTCTCCTGTTTGTGAATTTCGGCTGTGAACGCCAGATGTTCGGCTTTAACGCCTCATCTATATGGGCTTATCGATTCACCTATCGCAACTTTTGCATCTTCTATTTTATTGTTTATTGATGAATAAGTTTTTTCTTCTAAAAAGCTTGGATATATTTTGTCCAATTTATAGTAATAAATTGTCGCGCCATGTTTAATTGATGCCATATAATAACCGGTTGACACATCAATATCTCCGGTTTGTTCTTTAATCCCCATCACTAATATCTTATGTGAAAGACTGGATGTTTCCAACAATTGTTCATAAATAGGTGTTGGAAATCTAATTCCAATATTACAAATAGCGGCGCCATTCTCTGTCAAATATTTCTTGCAGTCTTTAAGGAATGTTTTATGTAAATCCAGTAAATATTTTGGATAAATTGTATCATCTGAATATTTATCTGAAGTATAAATTACTATCTATCTCTTCTTTTATATTCTTCCCAACAACGGCGATGGAATATTGGGTAAATTTTCATAAATTAAATCGTATTTCTGTATCGGCGCATTTCAAACAAGCCGCTTTTAATAATCTCAAAGTTGCAATTTCGCGCATGCTTCCCGACATTGGCTTTTATTACTGGCAATGTTCCGGACATAATATCCGTAATTGTTATATTATTGGGGGCAAATATGTTAATCGCGCCAATTGCATCCGCGCCGCTTCCCAAACCAATAACTTAGAATATTTTCATATTTTCTTTGACATTCAGCCTTTAAAACCTTAAAGGCGCAGAATATGTATGACAACCAATCGTTTTTTCAGTCCATATTGGGCTTATACGGCGTGTTCATTAAAACATATAGACATTTCTTGAGAAGCGCCAGTGTGTTTTTTTTATATAGACTTGTCAAGCTGGACATTTCGTTCAATCTTCTTTTCACAGCCGCCAAGCGTCTTACGGCGGCGCATGCTATTAATTTTGTTGAATAATACAGCAAAAAAGAAATTCCGCCAAGTGCTTTATACGAAAAGAGAACGGGCCGCCCTTGTTTTTGGGGTTTAGCGTCCGCCGGCGGGTTTAACGCCCATGACAGGCCGGGGCCGAAGTTGTTCAATAACTGAAGCTATTGAACAACTCTATTATTGGCGTCCGTTGCTGTTCATGGCAGGCTTCTTTCTGTTGCGCCGTCCGCGCCCGTCTCCAAGTCAGTCCGGCGTCCGTTCCTGCGTCGCCGCCGCCGCATTGAGCCAAGCCGGGAAAACAAGCGCGCGCGACTCTTTTCTTTTGAAAACCGGTCAAAAAAGCGCTTATACATAGAAATATCTCTTGCAAAAAATCTCATTATCCTGTATGGTATGATCACGGAGGCGGTATGATACGGTTAAACAATGTCTGCAAGTCATTTGGTCATTTGGAAGTTTTGAAAGATATTACCATACACGTCCGTGAAGGCGAAAAGGTGACGATAATCGGGCCTTCAGGTTCGGGTAAAAGCACCCTTATCCGCTGTATAAACGCTCTTGAAGAGCCGACAAGCGGCGAAGTGTTCATTAACGGCGAGCGGTTGTTGCACCGCAACAAAACCATGATGGTAAGAACGTACTGCGCAATGGTGTTTCAACAGTTCAATTTGTATCCGCACAAGACGGTGTTGCAAAATATCACGCTCGCCCCTATCAAACTGCAAAAAAAGACCAAGATGGAAGCCGAAGAAATCGCGTACCACTATCTTGACGTTGTGGGTTTGCGGGACAAAGCGCGCGCCTATCCGGTCACGTTGTCGGGTGGACAGCAACAGCGCATAGCCATCGCCCGCGCCCTTGCCACACGGCAGAAGATATTGCTTTTTGACGAGCCGACTTCGGCGCTTGATCCGGAAATGGTGCAGGAAGTGCTTGATGTCATCATCAAGCTGTCCCATGAATCAATAACAATGGTTGTCGTCACCCATGAAATGGGCTTTGCCCGCCAAGTGGCGGATCGGGTTATGTTTTTAGACAAGGGCGTTTTGGTTGAGGAAGCGCCGCCTGAAGAGTTTTTTGAGAATCCAAAAAATGAACGCACTCGCGCGTTCTTAAGTAAAATCATACGTTAGGAGGAATGGAATGAAAGCAGTGAAAAGCATCTTTTGTACGGCTTTGATTCTCATGGCTGTCACCGGAGCAGTATTTGCCGGACCTGGCGCCGAGGGGGTTGCGAAAATCCAAAAAGCAGGCGTTCTCAAGGTTGGAGTGAAATCGGACGTGCCAAAATTCGGGTTGTTCAATACCGACGCCAACCAATACGAGGGCATGGAGATCGAGCTTGCCGGACTCATCGCTAAAGAGATTCTGGGCGATGCAACGAAAGTGGCGTTTACGCCGGTAACAGCTAAAACCCGCGGACCCTTGCTTGATAATGGGGACATTGACTTGGTAATAGCGACATTTACCATTACCGAAGAGAGAAAGCTGACCTATAATTTCTCTGCTTCCTACTACACCGATGCGGTGGGTCTTTTGGTAAAGAAATCCGCCGGTTTTACAGGGCTTAAAGACATGGATGGAAAAACCATCGGCGTCGCCCAGTCCGCCACAAGCCGCGCCGCCATTCAGCAAGCGGCTGATAATCTTGGCGTTACCGTCAGCTTTATGGAGTTCGCCACCTACCCGGAAATCAAAGCCGCGCTCGACTCCGGGCGTGTGGACGTGTTCTCGGTGGACAAGTCCATTCTGAACGGGTACCTCGACAACGAGTGTGTGATTCTGCCGGACGCTTTTTCCCCGCAGGAGTATGGCGTAACAAGCAAATTCTCCAACAAGGATCTGGCGGCGTATATTGACGGGCTTATTCAGAAATGGCTTGCAGACGGTACTATTGCCGGGCTCGTCAGGAAGTACGATCTTTGAGAAAGGCGAGCCAGCCGGCGGCGCGTGGCGGCGTCGGCTTACCCGGCGAGGAACGCATTAGATGAGCGGCCCTTTCGCGTTATGGCGCTGGGCGCGGTTATTCGCCGATAGCCCGGTTTTTCTCGAAGGCTTTGTGGTAACCATTGTGGTTTCCATTTCCGCTCTGCTCCTTGCCCTTGCGCTTGGCATTATTTTTGGTCTTTTTTCCACCTCTTCCAAAGAGCCTTTGAAAGCCATAGCGCGTGTATATGTTGAATTTTTTCAAAACACCCCGCTGGTGATACAGGTTTTCTTTGTATACAACGCCCTCCCCTATGTCGGAATCTTGCTTGATGTGTTCAGCATCGGGGTTCTGTGCGTTGGGATTTACCACGGAGCCTATGTCGCCGAAGTGATACGCGCCGGCATTACATCCATTCCAAAAGGGCAGACCGAAGCGGCGCGTTCACAGGGCTTTTCCTACGTTCAGTCCATGTGGTGGATAATTCTGCCCCAGACCGTTACTATTGTACTGCCGCCGCTTGCAAATCAAGCGGTGAATCTCATCAAAAACACCTCGGTGTTGGCGCTCATTGCCGGGGGAGACCTTATGTACCGCGCGGACTCGTGGGCGTCAAATGGCACATTGAGCTACGGTCCCGCGTATGTAGTAACGGGTTTACTGTATTTTCTACTCTGCTTTCCACTTGTTTCGTGGGCGCGGCGGCATGAGGTGAAACTCAAGAGCCGCGATACCATTGTCCATCCTCCGGTACATGAAGGGGAAAAAGTATGAATATGCAGGTTTTTGCCGATATTTTTACTTCCGGCAACATCCTTTTTATGCTTGCCGGTTTGAGAACTACCTTGGCTATCTCGGTAATCACTGTATGTGCAAGTATTATAGCAGGTACTATACTAGCCTTACTGCGGAATTATGAGAAACGGGCGCTTGGCAGACTCGCTTCTATTTATATCGAAATTTTCCGTAGTACGCCGCTCCTCCTGTGGATTCTTGTGTGTATATTCATGCTGCCTATCGGAAACTACCTTATTCGCGGCGGCATAGGGCTTGCCTTGTATACTTCATCCGTTATTGCGGAAATTGTACGCGGAGGGCTTAATTCCATAGCAAAAGGGCAGTTTGAGGCGGCGCGTTCACAAGGCTTCAACTTCATCCAGACCCTCGTCTATATCATCCTGCCCCAATGTTTTGAACGGATCGTACCGTCCCTTATGAGCCAGATCATCACAACCATAAAAGACACCTCGTTTTTCGCCCAGTTCGCCATTGCGGAATTTTTTTTTAACACCAAGAATCTTATGGGCAGTATTTCTAAAGTTACTGTGGTCAGCACCGCTCATATTTTTGTGTTGTACTGTTTCATCGCCCTCGTGTATTTTGCAATCAATTTTTCCCTTTCCTGTATCGTACGCAAGCTGTCCAAAGACAAGGAGCGGAATTTGGACGCATTGCTGGAATAGGAGGAAATATGGCTGAGATGACTGAAGGAGAAATAATAATCCGCATAGGGACTGTTCCTGACGACGAGCCGGTCATAGGCGATGACCGGAATGCCCGCTTCATGAGACTTTTCTAGAACCGCAGTGAGCGATTCGTCGTCAATGGACGCGATAACCAGCGCTTTTACGCCCTTGGTGATCATGTTTTCGATCTGAGCGGCCTGATTTTCGTAATGTCATCGCCGTACTGGAGATCGCCTGTATGACCCGAACGCCTCAATGTCGGATTTAACGCGCTTTCTTCGTCCGAAATCCTCCGCTGGGACGGGCGGGGGCGGCAAGCGATTCCAATAAATCCCCCCCTGATGTTTTCTGAGTATCACTCTTTTTGTTGCAACCGGAAAAAAGGCGCGGTTAACTCCAAAAGAACCGTAGAAACAAGGAGAGTTTCCTTTTGTAACGCTTTCATAAAACTCCTCCTGAAAGAAAAGCGGTCTTTATTTTTTTTATTGCGGCTGGATCGCTGGTTGCAGATCGAAAACCGGCGCGGCGCTATGACCGATAACAAACAATACATGATGATGGCGATATGGATATGACAAAACAACCAGACTTTTGCCGGGAATGGGGCGAACAAACGCTCTGGCTGAAAATGAGTCCGCCGCCTTCTGGCCCCGCTTCATAGTGCGTCAGTGTTGCCGGAGCGCGCCCGGTCAGGACGAAGAGACTCGGCTCCGTTGCAGTAGAGGTGGCGTACCGCAACGCCTTCGTCAAGATAGCAGTGGATAAGCGCGCGGATAGTATGCGGAAGTCCGCCCCGGACAAAGGCTTCCTGCGCCGCAAAAAGGGACGCCGAAAGCGCCCTGCCTGCATGACGGAGCGCGGACGCGGGGTTTTCCTCGTCTAAATCATTGGTCATGGAAAAAACAACGGATACAATATCGCTCTCTTCCAGCTTGTTCAGCTTCAAAAGCCCGTCATAGAGGAATACCGTCCATTTTTCAATGTCTTCCGCCGTGTTTAGGGCTTGCGCCGCGCCTCGCAATGCGAACAACTTTTTGCTCACGATTCGCCCTTCACCAGTTTGTTGTACGTTTTTTCGTCAAGCGGGTAGAAGTGTACCACGACAACCGCGGCGGCGAAAATAATCGCCGGTATGGGTCCGATGATGAGCCGTATGACGAAGATGGCGCCGTCACCCTGAACCGCATCGGCTATGTATCCGCCCGCGGAAAGAATGATCCCTGACAAAAACACCGAAAGCGATTGCCCGACTTTGGCGATAAACGTCCAGATGCCGTAATACGCGCCTTCTTTGCGCTCGCCGCTCTTTATCGCGTCATATTCCACCGCGTCCGGCGCCATAGCGAAGGGCGCCACATAACTGAACCCGAGACCGACTCCCGCGTAGAGCATTATTCCCAAGAAGAAATTCGGTCCAAGCGTGTGTCCAAAGAAGAAAACGAGGAGGCACGTGCTTCCCAATATGATGAAACATATCTGATACACCAGCTTCTTGCCGATCTTTTTTGCTACAAGCACCGAGATCGGGATAAAAACCATTGCGACAAGGAGCAGCGCCACCATTGCCGGCGTTGCAAGCCCTTCGTTGCTGTAGATGTACTTGGTGTAGTACACGAGGATTCCCTGCAAAAAGGTGAGGGCGCAGAGGTGCAACGCATAGGTAAACAGCAAAATGAGGTAGGGCTTGTTGGCGAACACTTCCTTATATGTGGTGAAAAAGTCCTTGGTTGGAAAATCTTCTTTCGTGTGGGCGTGTTCCTTTGTGCCAAAAAAGGTGAGGAGCGTGGTGACAGCGATGATGCCGCCCAATACGGCGCCTACCACGATGAAGCCCGTCTTGCGGTCAGGGAAGGCGCCTACTATGGGCTGGACCGCAGCGGCGCCGATGATGGTGCCGAAAACCGCGCAGCCGAACCGGTATCCATTGAGGCTGGTGCGTTCATGGTAGTCATTGGTAAGCTCAGGCGTCAATGAAGAATACGGTATGTTGATGACGGTGCTTGCCGTATTAAGCGCCATGAGCGCGACAACCGCCCAGATCGTCAATACAACAGGGCTGGCCGCGCCGCCTGACGCAAGATAATCAGGCTTGGTGAAAAAGAAAACCATAGTAAGAAACATGGGAATCGCGCCAAGAAGGAGGTAGGGTCTGCGCCGACCCCAACGTGAATTGGTGCGATCCGATAGGTAGCCCATGACCGGATCCGTCACCGCGTCCCAAAACTTGCCGATCATAACCGCCGCGCCCGCCAGCGCCGCAGCCAAACCCACAGTGTCGGTGAGGTAATTGAGGCTCCAGAAGCCAAGCGTCGTAAAGAGCAGATTTCCGCCCAAGTCAAAGACACCGAATCCTAATTTTTGCTTTACCGTTAAAGCCATAGTTCCTCCTTAAAGTTTTGTTCGTTGAACCTGCCCCAATTCTTTGGAACAGGCTCGAAAAAAAAATGAAAAAATGTTAAGCGTCTTTTCTCTTTATAAATCGCATAAATTTTTCGATAATGCGGTTATACCCGCTTTCTTTGGGCGCGACGACTGCGAATTTGTTCAAATCCGCGTCACTGCCTGAAAAAAGTCCGATGTCGTTCTCGCCAAACACGTAGATCGCCGGACACAGCGCGTATTCCCCGTGCGGATCGCGTATGGAAACCAGATTCAGATGGTATTTCTCCCGCAATCGTGATTCGGCAAGGGTTTTGCCTATCAAAAAATCCGGAATTTTGAGTTCCGCTATGCTCAATGCGCCGCTTATCGGCACGTAACTCAACAAGGTTGAGGAGAAAAGCAGGGGCGTTATGCGCTTTGCGGCTTCTTTGTTCGGAAAAACAATCTTTGTCGCGCCAACCAACGTAAGAATTTCTCCCAGCGTTTCGGACTCCGCCTTTACGATGATGGTGGGAATATTCAATTTGGCGCAATAGCTGGTCGCCAAGATAGCCGCCTCAATGCCCATGTCGATGATAACGGCGTCAATGGTTTCCGGCAGTATCTTGCGCAGGTTTTCAACGTTCAGAATGTCCATCACCACCGAATTGGACGATAGATCCCGGTA
>JAIROG010000124.1 GCA_031257675.1 Treponema sp.
AAACTATCACGACCTATTAATAAGCTATTATACGATAATGCCACTTCTGATAAAATAAATTGTTTTTTTGAAAAACTTATGAATAATTCATTACATGAAATAGCTGCAAATGATATTACAGCGGTATAGATTACATAATTTCCAACAATGTTACTAACGGTATAGTTCAAATCATTTGATTCGGGAATAATCAACGCTTTTTTTGCCAAATCAAAGTTGGCCGATGTTATTTGCGCTTGGGTTACAATAAGTCCTTCATCAATATAATCTAAACATCCCAACGATTTTGCGTATTGTTCTTTGCTGCGTTGATTTCGTTCCGCTTCTTGCCTTCGTTGCTCTTGCCTTTTCGCATATTCTTGTCGTTCTATTTCTGCTTCTTCAGCTTCCCGAATACGCGCCGCTTCTTCAGCCTGCCGCTTCTCTTGCTCATATCTTTGATATGCTTCCGTGCGACTTTTTTCCGCCGCTGTACGTTCAGCATTTTCTTCATTTCGAAGCTGATCGGCCGCCGTTGCCATATCTTTGAAAAACTGTTCCATTTTAATCATGTCATTTATTGATATTTCTCCAATAGCGCCGCTGGTATTTTTTAACATGGTTGTAGCGGCTTCTGCGGTAAGTGTCCCTGAACGAATTTGTTGCAAATAAAACGGGATGTAGATTTTACCAACAGTCCATGAATTGATTTGCTGTTCTGTGAACCCGTAATCCACAAGCACGGGAATGAACGAGCCGCCGTTAAGAGCGGTCTTTGCTTTGTCAAAATCCAGAGAATAAACCGCTGTAACAATGACTAAAGCGCAACAGACCGCGCTAAATTTTTTACACATTTGACTTCTCCTTGTTTTTATAGTTTATACCATAGTATCGGCGGAAACGCCGCGTTTCCGCCGTGTCCTTTGTTAATCCAGCGTCGGCTTGCGCCGCTTGTACGGCTCATATCCGGCTTTCACGGCTTGTCCAAGGCTTACAGCCCGCTTCGACTTCCGCAGGCTCGCGCAACCTTCCCGATGATACTTTTCGCCGGTGTTGGTCACATAAACCGTCTCGTCCACGCTTGCGGCGTAACCGGCCGCCCCGATCAAGGCCGCCAGCAAGATGGCGGCAACCCGGATTAGCCGCGCCGCTCCGCGACACGGAAAGCGGGGCGCAGCCACCCACTGTAGACGCATATCTGCCGTTGGCATAGCCGCCGCTGAAGACATAACAGAAAGAGGCTGCGAAACCAGCGGGGGGATCGGCGAGCCAATACCACCAGTTGACGCCGTTGTAGCTTTTGACCTCCTCCGCTTTCTTCGGAAGCGACACTTCTATGTCATCCGGGTTCAAAACCTCGCCAAAGACTTCCCCCGGCAATGACAGCCTGATGCGTTCCCTGAATTCATAACTATTCAGATATTCCGTCAAAATGTCCCGGCTGTTGTCATCCTCCACATTCCGCGCCGAAAGAAAGAGGATGTCCCGCGAATGCCACCAGCCGTCATCTTTCTTATGAAAAACCGCATGGACTTTCTGCTTGTTGAAACGCAAGCCCCCGATGTCGGCTTCCGGCAGGGTTAAATCAAGCTCGACAATATTCCTGTCAGGCTTGTCCGTCCGCGTGGACGCTTTTTCCAGAGCGCCCACGCGCTGTTCGAGGGCCTCAATCCTCTTTACGGTGTCCTTATCCATATATCCTCCTGAAATTTATTGATTGCCCACAGGCGAGTATTTACTGCCTGGTTTACCCCTCCGCATATAACAACTCCACGCCCGGGTCTGTCGGAAGCAACAGCTTCCGTTTGGTTGGGGCCGGTTTTAGCGGCTCGCCCCCGGCGATCTTACGCATTTCAAGAGGAATTTCAGCGGGGGATTGATGCCGCGTCCCGTCTGCCGGAATGCCCTTTGACTGTTCCGCCAGTATCTCCGCAGGGGTCATTTTCGATTTCCTTATCGCGTCGGCGTCGGCAACGTTGGTCTTTACCAGTTCCTTTGCCTTCTTCTGCGATGCCCGGGCTTTCCGTATCTGCTCCTCGGTGCAGCCTGAGTCTTTGAACATATCGCTTTCAGCGTCAAACTGGTAAACGCAGTCGGGAAGGCTGAATACCGCAACCTTCCCGATGTCGTTTATATCACGCCTGACTTCAACACGGTCTCCAATAAGCCCAATCAGCTTTTCATTGTAATAACTGATGCCGTCAAGCAATACGCCGTTTCTCTGAACCACCCGCTGTTCACGGATTGTGAAAATATATTTTCGCAGTTCCCGCGGCATTTCCCGTTTGGAAACAAGATTTGCGAAGAACACCTCGTCCGGGGTGCCGCCTCCCATGCCGTTCCCGCTGTGATTCCAGCAGGAATTGTACCAGCTTACAAACCGCCCGAAATCCTCACGTAGTTTCTCTAATGTGTAGGTTACGATGCGGTCGCGCCCATTGATTCTTTTCCAGTAGAGTTGCCTGTCTTCAGGAGCGTCTACCGTGTTGGAACCTGTATAGAAATCCCGCGACTTTGAAAACAGTTGAATGACCGTCCCGAACAGCCTTTCAATAGGCTTTGACTGCCCTCTGTACGGCGTTGCGAAATGGGCTTTGCACCCACATTCCTGCAATATGCCGTCCATTAGAAACATCCCCTCTTTATCGAGCTTTACCTTCCGGTCTTTCCACGCGCTCCCGGCAAACCATCTGCTCTTGAAGTCCTTGCCGTTGTCAATTAAGGCGTTGCCGGGAAGGCCGCCAGTGTCCACCAGCATCGAGAATGAACGTACTATGGTGAGCGTGTTCGGAATGAGGTCTATCCGCCAGCCGAGTATTTTTCGGCTCCGCATATCAATAAAAGCCGTCAGCCAGGGGCGGCAGATCTTGCCGTTGAAGTTTATTACAAAGTCGAAGTTGTGATGGTCGCCGCAGACCCATTACATAGACTTGAGAAGCGTATAATCGCGTTCAATATAGGTTTCGCATTTGTTGTGAAAGGCGGTCGGCCCTTCGCGGTACAGTATTTTTCTGGCTAAGGGTATTTCGTCTTTTATATACCTGTTTACAATTGAATTGTTGAGGGCATAGCCGAACTGGGCGATGTCCCGCGTAACTGAAGCCATGCTCGGTTTCCGGGGGTCAAGGTATAAGGCCTCTATTATTTCCTTTGCCCTGCTGTCAAGGCTTGCCCCGGAACCGCCCCGGCTTGCCGCGTATTGGGGGGCGAGCCCCGCAAGTCCGTGTTCTTCATAAGAGCGGAGCCAGTTCTTGTAAAAATTCGACTGGGTGTGAATATTGCCCCAGCACCCTAATTGTTCTTTCAAATCCGGGACGGCGACGCCGTTTTCGTAGGCGGTTATAAAATCCTTGGCGGATAATCCCGATTGGCTGTACGCCTCAATGAGCTTCAGCCGCAGGGAAGCGACCTTGAGGGCTTCGTCCGTTGTCTGTTCAAGGGGCCTCGCCTCTTTGGTCTTCGCGCCCCGCCCGTTATAGCCGGTTATATTCGCCTTTTTCTTATGCCCGGCAGACGGGCGCAATTGTTTTTGAAGCTCCTCCAGCGTGATTGAGAGGCTGGCGGCATAAGCGGTTTGGACATCTTCCGGCAGGGAAATAACCTGGTATGTTTTGTGGTCTCCGCCGTTGCCTTTTTCATTCCTTGAACGCCAGTTTTCCGTAATGGCTTTCTTACGAATCCATCTATCAGTGGTATGTAGGATAATTGCAATCTCCTGCGCCGTCAGCCATTTGCTAATCATGATTTGCGCCTCCGGCCTCCAGATACCGCCCGCCGTGCCCTGTCGCCTGCCTGTTAAGCGATATGCCTTCGCCTGCCTGAACCCCGCGCCGGAACGCCGCGTCGCAGGCTCCGATTTTCATTTTTTCCGTGGTCAAATCCACTTCGTTTTCAAGGGCTTTCTTAACGGCAAGCATTCTTGTTTCCCGTTCAGGCCCCCACGATGCGGCCCTGCCCATCTCCTCTATTCGGAACGCAATCTGGCAGGCTATGCCAAGGCGGTATTTATCGCGGTACTTTAACGACGCGCCTTTACGGATATTCCGCTTTGATATGCCCTCGATAGTCCTGGACAGATAGCGGTACATTTCCCCAGCCATAAAAGCGTCGAAGCTGTCGCCGTAGAAATAAATCTCGCCGTGGCACTCACTGCGGAAGGTCTCACAGTAGTAAAGCGGCGCGACGGCGTTTGCCAGTACCGACCGCCACTTGGACAGCCGCTTGGTCGCCTTGACCGTATGCCTGGCATACAGGCATTCCGATTCGTTGAGGCGGTACTCTTTCATGAGTTCCTGGGCTTTTGCCAAAGCCGCCATCGCCTCGTTTTCATTGGGGCTTTTAGAAAGGGCAAGAAGTTTTTTAATCCGCTTTTTAACGGCCTCTAATTTACCCTTATAGTCCGTCATAAAACAGTTCCCCTTGTTCAAATGGCCGTGCCTGTGGTTTTGTAAATACCGGTTTTTTTACCGGTTCCGCATTGGATGCTGTGGGTAGTTCCGGCGGCGTCCCTCCCGCTTTGCGCACGGCGCGGCGTTCCTGAATTATCTTGTGTTCGATTTTTCGTATGTATGATTTTGAATAACCGTATTTCCTCGCAAGTTCGCCGTAGCTTTTTCCTTCCCGCAATTCCGCGTATATTTGATTGTGTATTTCGGCAAGGCCGATCCGCTTGGGGAAATAGATGTTTTCCCCCGCGAACAATTCGTATACTTTAAGGGCGTTCTCTTTCCCGATGAGCATTTTCAATTGTTCCAGCGTCTCGTTCGCCTCGTTAAAATACTCCCGCATCAGCCTTGTTCCTTGTCCGCTTCCCTGTCAGGAGGATGGTCGGGATTGTACCCCGCCTTCCATGCAATATCACGCAATGCCAGTATTACCTTCCGGGCGTTCTCCCTTGTCAGCCATTGTATGTTGTCAACCCCTCCTATGCGTTTTATCATCTGGCGGAGCGACACATCGTCCTTTGCCCTGCTTGCCAAATCCCACAGCCCCCGGATGTAGTATTCCTGCCTGGCGGAAATCATACGCTCCGGGCGGCCCTGTTGTGGTTCGGTTTCTTTCAGTTTGCTTTTGCCGCTGGTCTTGGACTGCACCTTGAAGCCCATTTCCTTGAACGCCGTCAAACAATCGTTATATTGTTTCCATGTTGTTATACCGCCTGAAGACCCGACTCCCGCCGCACCCGTCAGGAGGGATCGGTACGCCTCATCGTCAAGGCCGCATTGTTTCTTGGCGATATGGAGAACCTGTATCCACTTTTTTTGAGCGATAGACGCGCCGCTGTTTGCCATCGTTATATGCTCCTTTTTTCCAAGCCGTTTACCATCGCGGGTCTTTTCAAAAGACCACGCCTTAAATCCGGCGGCAAACGCGTTTTACAAGCCTTATATCAGCAGGAGGCGTACACGCCGTAAGGAGCGGAAGCGCCAATGACGAAACAAACAATGGAATCTTCTTTCATAAGCCGCCGTAGAGTGACGAATACGTCAGCCAAATC
>JAIROG010000004.1 GCA_031257675.1 Treponema sp.
AATTATATGAGATCACAAGGAAGGGCGGAGCGTTACAAACAACCGCGGAAGACGGGGAATGGCGAACAGCCCGCGCTGTTTGATTAAATGCCGGACAAAAATCTTAAAACACCCCGCCGTTTGGGGCGGGGATATTTATTCCACTAAAACGCTTTCGGAAATCTGATAAAGAATTTTGTGATCCAGAATATCCTTCCGCATACCAACCGCAACAATATTCTGAGCAAATAGATATCCAAAAAGAAACACAGCTAATTCAAAACAAATAATTTCTTATTCATTATTAAAATATCCTTCTAATATATTTTATCTTCATTATATATGTTTTTCAATATCATTTGGATCATAGTTCTAAAAATCAGGGCGTATTGCACATAACGTTCCGGCTGTTTGCGATCCGGACAACCGGCGGCGTATACGCCGGCATCGTTCAGCAGGAACGCGAACATGGCCGCCAAAATGTGAGTGGATAGGCGTTGCGGCTCTTGACTATTCTCTTTGAGCCTATTGTGTTGAAACCGCCGAAATTCAGAAAGACCTCTTGTCCGTGAAATCTTGGCTGCCGAAGTTGACCTGCCGTAGGCGTGGCGTCAGGCGGCGCTGAAGAGCGAGGCAAGGCGCGAGATTCGTCCGTAGACTTCACTTGCCCTGAATTGCGGCGAAAAGCAAGGCTGCGGCTTGAATAAACGCCGAGGTTTCAAACCGGAGTCCGATTGCGAGCATGGCGGACTGCGATCCTTGTTCCAGAGCGGCGTATACAAGCGCGGATGGAATCAAGAGGAGCGGACGGTTGCGAGCGATAAGCGCGACCGCTATGGCGTTCCAGCCGAGTCCGCCGGAGAATCCCACGTGGCAACGTCCGTAGGTTCCGGCTACGGCGAAGAATCCGGCAAGACCGGACAGTGCGCCGGACAGCGTCATTGAAGGCATCCAGCGGCGACTCGCATCTATACCGGCGTAATGGGCGAAAGCCGGATTCGAACCCGCAATTTTAAGCCTGTATCCGAAAATAGTGTTGTTGACAAAGAAATGTCCGGCGGCAACCAATAACAGCGAGATGCCAAAAGAAATCGAGAGGTTCGAAGGCGGCAGAATGCGGAGAAGCCGGGTCACGGCTTTTGTCGCAAGAAGGTTTCCCGAAGGATCGCGGAGGGGTCCGGCAAGAAGGTAATCCGTTGCCGGAACAAGCGCGCCGGACAACAGAAAACTGGTGATGATCTCGTTTGCGCCGACGGCTTTTTTGAGAAAACCCGATATAAAACCCATGGCGCCGCCGGCTGTGACTGCGGCGAGCGCCGCGACCCAAAGGCTCATACCCGCGACAGGAGGCAGGCTCAGCAACACAAGCGCCGCCGCAAGACCGCTTATGTAAATCTGCCCTTCGCCCCCAAGGTTGAAGCACCCTCCTTGAAACGCCGCGACAGCGCCGAGCGAGGCGGCAAGGAGCAGGCTCACGGCGTCAAGCGTGTTCCCGCTGAACCAGACGCCGTTCCATGGTCCTATAAAAAATGCGGCCATCGCCGCCGCCGGTTCAGGAGCATTGGCGGCAAGGACGAGCAGGGTGAAAAAGAGAATGCCCAGCGCGAGAATAAAGAAATGTGAAACACTATAATTACGCTTCATGTTTGAAGAGCATTTTGCCAGAAAAAGGCTTCTTATTCAAGACGAGTCGAAAACGAGCGTCCGTTGTCCGCCGCCGTTTTTTCACGAAAACAAACCTCCTCACTGCGAACAATGCGCATAAAAAGAACCCATCTCTGTAACAATTTTACCCGCCATGTGCGCCTTGCGCCGCGTACGGACTAAGATCGCATGAATATACGGCTTTTTAGACTTGGCATATTAGTTGCATAGTATATATATCTTAACACGATTATGAGGAGATGGATATGAATGTGAAAATAATTATGATTAGCGCGCTTATCCTGCTGGCGGTTGCCAACGCAACATTTGGACAAGCGGCGGGCAATCCCAACGCAACTGCGCCGGCTACGCAAGCGGTTAGTGGGAGACTTGCCTTTGTAAAAGGAAGGATCGCTCTGCAAAATAGCGGCGCGACCTATTACATCAGGGGCATTGATCGGATCATCGGGTTTGTCGATGGTCTTACAGAGGGGGCGGAGGCGACGCTTGAAGGGTATGCGTTTGCCATTCCCCAGGGCAATCAAGGCGCGGCTGTCGAATATATGTTTCATGCTGTAAAACTCACATTTAACGGAAAAGAGTATGATTTGAATAACGGCGCTCGTTTTAGCCAGGCGCCGCCCCATTCTGGACCGGGATATGCCGGGCGTCACGGAACCATGCCGCGGCGCTTTAGGGGTGTCCAGCCTTTCGGTCGGTTTTAACATTCCCGTGAATTTCGGGATTTCCATACGCGATGAGCCTCAACGCGGCAAGCGCGCCCCTGTGGTTTGCGAACCATAGGGGCGGCGGGGTGTTAAAGCAGACGCCGCAAATGAGCCTCTCCGCCCCAAAAGGTCGCGCTTTAGGGCGCGGCGTCATAAACACAGTCCTCAACGTCGCCTTTTCTATACGCCAAATTAAAGTGTCATCGAACTTGTTCAACAACGCGAACCTCTGTTCGGTTTGGTTGTTGAACAAGTTCCGCGGATTTGACAAATTTCTTGTGGAAACGCGCCAAATCCGCCGTTTTTTAGCGGAATCCGCTCAATAACTGGAATTATATATCGCAAGACCGCCCCGATTTTCTCTTTTTTACGCCCTAAAAAGTCTTTTGGATATCGCCGGACTTGCGTGAACAAAGCGGGTTTTGCGGAATTTTCACCGCCCCCTTGTCTACAACCGCCCGGGCGCGGCGACAGGTTTGACAACGCCCCGGTCCGCCCCATAATACTATTATTGTAGGCAGCCTGCGTTGGAATGGCAATTGCCTGACAGATCGTGAAAAAACAGAGCGGCGATCCGCCTCCAAATGATATAATTAGTTTGTTCGGAAACAATCTTGTCGTAAGAAGATTAAAGACGACAGCCAGCTCCGCCATAGCGCGGAAAATTGCAAGAGGCGCGCTAAGTTTGCTGAAGCTTGCCGGCGAAGCGGACGACGCAAGCGAAACCCGCAAGCGCATTGGCTGTTCACCGGGGCGGTTTTATGAAATCAGACGAAACCTCCATGAATTTGGGGCGGAAGGGTTGTTGGATAAGGACGGAGGGGAGAAAGCTCCCCACTTCAACCGTCTGTCCGAAGCGGATGAAAAGATCATTCTTGATTGCCGCCTTGAATTCCCAACTCAAGGCGGTCTGAGGGCGCGGCGGCGGTTGGAGGCGCGCGGCGGCGGCGCGATTCACTCGCCGGACGCCAAAGAGCGCTTCGCCTTGACAGGAAATCACGCCGCCTCGCCGGAAAAGTTTGACCCCGAGTTCCGGGGGCGTCACGACAAGTCTGACGTTGCCGGCGAATTGGCGGGACACGCCCGCAAACGACCATAGACTGCCATTCCCGATTCGCGCTTGGGAGCTTGTACCTCAGAAATCCCGGAAACCGCCGCTTACGACTTGGATTACAACGCCCCGCCGTTCTTTGAAAGGCGCCGGGCGGCCGCCGCGCTTTCCGGCGTCGACCGCGGACGCCCTGACCGGCGTCATTTTGAATTGTTTTTACAGCGGGAAGGCGTCGGCCGTCGAACCTCCCCGGCGCGCCGCCTCCAGAGCGACGGCGTTGTGGAGAGACTCCGCCGGACGCTCATGGACGAACATTTCAGGATTCAGGGGCGGGACACGTTTTATCAATCATTGGAAGA
>JAIROG010000029.1 GCA_031257675.1 Treponema sp.
AGAGCGGCGGGGTATTGAAGATTTCTCCTTGAAATCTTTGCGTATGCGGGGGAACAAATCCCCCGCGCCCCCAGTTTTAACCGCCCCAAGGGGCGGGGTATTAAACCCCATTTTTAAAATGAAGCTGTCTTAAACCGGCATGGCCGGCGTCCGGCAACGGTTTCTCAGGGAAGACGCTGTTCCAGTGGAGGCGCAGGGGATCGAACCACGAGGCGGAGTCTTGCGACCGGCTGTTTTCAAGTGGCGCGTCCGTTTCCAGAACCTCTGTATTTGAGCGGGAAGCCGGCGCCGTTGCGTCCCGCAGGCGTATTTGCGTGAAGCGAGTGGGGGCAAAGCGGCTTGCGAGTCTTCCCCGCGTGTTTTCAGGGTTTCTTCCTCCGCCTCTTGATTCTCCGAAGATTCTGAATCTGAAAAGGGGATCCTCAGTCATATTCCAATTATGCGAAGAACGCCGCCGGCGTTTGGCGCAACGCCGCCGGCTTCATCGCGGCATTGCATTCTTTCTCCTTTCTTGCTACACTGCACCTATTATGATAGTAATGAAATTCGGCGGAAGCTCCATTGCCAACGCCGATAGAATCCGCAACATGGCGGAGATTGTGAGAAAATATCTCCCGCGCAAGCCGGTTTTGGTGCTGTCCGCGATGGGCGACACTACGGATCGCCTTTTGGAAGCCGCAGACGCCGCAATCAACACCGGCTCCTGCTCAATAGACGAGATACGGGAACTGCACCTTAAAACCATAGCGGCGCTAGGGCTTGACATACGCGCCGAAAACGAAATCACCCCCCTGCTTGAGGAGTTGCAACGCCTGCTTATGGGCGTCTCCATGATTAAGGATCTGTCAAAAAAAACAAAAGATTACCTTGTGTCGTTTGGGGAGCGGCTTTCAACGCGGATCGCATCGGCCTATTTCAAAGTGGAGGGCGTGAGCGCAAAGGCGATGGACGCCTGGGACGCCGGATTCCTTTCGGACGACAATTATTCCTCAGCGTGGATACTGAAAGAAAGCTGGGAAACAATCCCCCGGAAGCTCAACCCGCTTGTCGACGCGGGCGTCTTGCCGGTAGTGACGGGCTTTATCGCCAAAACCACACGCAACGCCATCACCACGCTGGGACGCGGCGGCTCCGATCTCACGGCGACCGTTATTGCGGCGGCATGCAAGGCGGAAGAGGTGCAGGTATGGAAAGACGTTGACGGCATCCTCACCGCGGATCCGCGGATCGTGCCTGAAGCAAAGCCATTGGAAGCCGTCACCTACGAAGAGGCTGCGGAATTGGCGTATTATGGGGCGCAGGTGCTTCACCCCCGCAGCATGCAGCCCTGCGTCAAAACAAGCACGCCGGTTCTGGTGAAAAATTCCTATAACGCGCGGTCGTCTGGCACCCGCATAGTCGCTTCACTTGAAAAACCCGCGCCGGTCAGAGCAATCACCTCACGGAAAAACGTAACGCTGGTGGACATTGTATCGACTCGCATGGTCGGGCAGGTGGGCTTTTTAGAGCGGGTGTTCTCGCTCTTTGCAAAACACGGCGTCTCCATTGACATGGTTGCCACCAGCGAAGTCTCCATATCGGTGACTGTGGACGCGGCGTACGATCTAAGCAGGTTGCATGAGGATATGCTCAACATAGCGCAGGTGCATATAAAAACCGGCAAGGCGATTGTCACCATCATAGGCGATGTGGAGCGTTCCTCTGAAATACTGAGCAGGGCGTTCAACGTATGCGCGGCGGCCGGCATTCAGGCTCAAATGCTTTCACAGGGCGCAAGCAAGGTGAATATCAGCTTCGTTGTGAACGACGCCCAGTCCGCCGAAGCGGTGAGGCGAATTCACAAGGAGTTTTTCGGCAGACCGGCTTCGGGAAAACGCAAAGCGGCGTAGCGTGGCTGATGGCGCCGCGCCAGTCGTTCACTCCACATCCGCAGCACGGCCGTGGCATTCGGTGTGAAGCGGTTTTTTTACCGGACGTTTAACGGTTTTGTGTAAAAGGGAGCGTAGACCCGCTTGACATCAAGGTTGTCGCGGCTGCGCCGGACAGCCGCCTGTTGAGCGGGATGCCCCCAATTGTCACCGGCGCTTTCTTTACGCCGCTCTGCCCCTCGCGTCGGTAGTAATCCTCATGCGGATTTTCTCCAAATACGCGGTTCGGGCGGCGACCTCCATCACGCCTCCGGTATTGCCGAAAATAGCGCCGGCGTTGGACGCCTCTCCTATAAGGGAATCGTAGCCGCTGTCTGGAAGAGTGTGGAAATCGACGCCTTCTTCCTTTAACCAGCGGGCAAACTCGCGTGTAATGATCGCCTGATCCATATCCCGCATATCCTGAACGCCCAATTCTTCCCCCGCGCCCTTCATCTCCTTCCGCCGAATCTCAAATTTTTTTGGCGGCGCAGAGGGTAAGAGTTGCGTTCACGATTTTTTTGGGATCAATGCCCCGCTCTTTGGCGAATCATGCTTTCACCGTGGCTCCCTGCATACTGATAGCGGTTTCGGCCGTGAAATGTGGAGAATGAATTCGAGATGAAAGGTCTTGACAAACGTCACCCAAGTTGCAACTGGCAGACTAGGGCAGGGGCTTGTTATGCGTAACCCGATCCGCCAGTTCTGAGGCTTCCTTCATAATGGTGAGGTCAGCGGAGAAATTGGCGTCCAACGCATAGTCCGCGCCCGGCGTCCGCAACGCCGCCGCTATCTTGCCCTGCAAAAAAAGACTCGGACACGATGCCGAACGCCGCGCCGATCCCACCCGCACCGGTGG
Organism: Treponema sp.; assembly: GCA_031257675.1. Lineage (GTDB taxonomy): Bacteria > Spirochaetota > Spirochaetia > Treponematales > Breznakiellaceae > JAIRKH01. The sequence goes on from JAIROG010000029.1 coordinate 2,767, forward strand.
GGACGTGTGGAAAATTATGATTTTATCCGGATCGGCAATCGCGTCCCAATCGCCATTTTCGCGTTTATAAAACACGCTTGAACCGCTAAAAAAGTTCGCTTTATCCCGCTTGATCAAAAGACAACTGGAAATCCGGCGTCTTGTCCACGCATGAGGCGTCTGAATTGTCGCAAACAGCGAATTGACGCTGTATAGAAATTTTATGCGCTCATCCTATGAAATTTTCTCTTTCCTAGTTGACTTTTATAAGGGACATCCACAAAGCATGGCGAGCCTTAAACGAAGCCATAGTTGATGTAAAAAAAGCCATATCAAACGCTTTCCAGCGGTTGAATAATTTCTTGGAAAAACAACAGGCGCTGCGAAACGCCCGCCGTATCCGGCGCCTCGTCCGGCGGCCATTCCTTCCACCCCCGCCGTCCGCCCCTTCCATGCGTTGCGCGCGTCGTCCGCGAACGCCGGCGGGAAGCCGCCCCAACTATCGCCCGGTCACGGCTTGTTCACAGCCGTCTCTTCAGTTTACGCCCCGCTTTCCCGGTGATATGCGTAGACAAGCCATATTTTATTCTTCTTTTCCCTCAAGGCGGTCATAATGAGAATAACGAGGTTTTATTTGTGTCCGCCCGATTCAAGCGTTTGCGAGACTTTAGTGACGCTGATTTTTAACACGGCGCCGGCGTCCCGCATGCCAATTCCCCCGGACAAACATGTTTTTTATCAGACCGGCTCTCCAAGAGAGGCGCCCCCGCCGCGTCCTTTCATATTATCATAATCATACTTTGCGGATCACCGCCGGATATTTTATAGGACTACGTATTATAAATTTAAGTGTTAGAGATTTCAAATATAATAGCATGAAACTTATAGTTGATGTTTTTAAATAAGCGCTTGGCTAGAAAGAAAACAAAGCCAATCGCGCTTGCAGAATTTGCGCTAAACGGAGAAAGGGGCCTATCGCTCAGGATGGAACATATATTGGACTTGTTCAATAATGGAATATAGAGGCGCTTTATTTCTATGGTGTTTGGCATTATTCCATAGCGCTCTTTGCGCCTCTATTGCCTTTGCCTCTTTATCATACTTTGTAGATCGCAACCGGATTTCCGCTCTATAAAACGCGCTCGAACCGCTAAAAAACGGATCGGGTCTCTTGAGCAAAACGCCGCGTCCGCCTATACTGGAAAGAAACGTCATTCTGTAAAACAGGACGACGCGGCATGTCGCGCCGCTATGGCGGGCATGAAACTTGCCGCCCTAAAGGGCAGTCCTTTAAGGCGCGGCATTGATCCACCGCGAGCAAGGAGAGGCGCAATGAAGCTGGCGCTTATTGGTTATGGAAAAATGGGCAGGCGGATAGAGGAAATCGCCGCTGGCAGAAGGCATAAGATTGTCGCCATTATCGATCCCCATGTCAAAGAGAAAACTTCACGGTTTGGCGCGGAGATCGCCGCATCCTTTGATGCGGCTGACGCGGCGAAAAACCTCGGCGCGGCGGATGTTGCGATTGAATTCACCCAGCCGGATATTGTTGCCGGCAATATACAGGAGCTTTCACGGAGGCGTATTCCAGCGGTGATTGGCACGACAAACTGGCGCCATCGCCTTGACGAGGTGAAGCGCATCGTAGAAACGGACGGTTCGCGGCTTTTGTACGCGCCGAATTTCTCTCTGGGCGTGAATATCTTTTATCGCATCGTGTCCTGCGCCGCCAAATTGATGGATTCTTTCCCTGAATATGATGTGGGCGGTTGCGAAATTCACCATAATGAGAAGAAAGAAAGCCCGTCTGGAACGGCGAAAATCCTTGTGGAGAAGATTATCGCCGAAATGAAGCGCAAAAAAACGCCGGTATGGGATGCGCTTGACCGCCCCCCATTGCCCGAAGAGATACACTTTGCCAGTTTGCGTATGGGAGCGGAGCCGGGCGCTCACGTCGTGCGATTCGATTCTGCGGCTGACACAATAGAAATAAAGCATACGGCGCGCAACCGCGACGGATTCGCGCTCGGCGCGGTGCGGTGCGCTGAATGGCTTGTAAGCAAGGAAAATGGCGGCGTTGAACGTGGCGTTGAGCGCCAATGCGTTTTCACCATAGACGATTTTTTGGAGGATGTGTGGACAGAGATACAGGATTAGATTTTAAGGGGGCGTTTACCGCGCTCGTCACTCCGATGAAGCCAAACGGCGATGTTGATTACGAGGGCTTCCGTACGTTGATTGATTTTCAACTCGCTCAAGGCATTGACGGTCTCGTACCGCTTGGAACAACCGGAGAAACGCCGACATTGGACGAAGACGAAGAGGAAAAGCTCATCAACATAATAGTGAAAGAGGCGAAGGGCAAGGTTCCGCTTATTGTGGGCGCCGGGTCCAATTCCACAAAATCAGCGGTCGCTTACACCAAACGAGCGAAAGAACTCGGCGCGGACGCGGCGCTTGTGGTGACGCCCTACTACAACAAGCCCAATGACGAAGGCGTTTTTCTGCATTTTGAGACTGTGGCGCGAGAAAGCGGCATTCCCATCATTATTTATAACATAGCGTCTCGCACCGGGAAAAACATCGGAGCGCCGCTCATGGAAAAGTTGTCTCTGATTCCGGGCGTCATCGGCGTAAAGGAGTCCTCCGGCGACATCGGGCAGATGGGTGACATCATAGCGCTTGCCGGAAAACGCAGAGCGGAAGGCAAAGATTTCTTTGTCCTTTCCGGAGATGACGCGCTCGCCCTGCCCGCGCTTGCGCTCGGCGGCGACGGCGTTGTTTCGGTGGCGTCCAACCTCGCGCCCGCAAAAGTCACCGCGCTCGTCAAAGCCTGTCTTGACGGCGACTTTGCAACGGCGCGGACATTGCACTATGAACTTCTGCCTTTTATCAAGGCGGCGTTTATTGAAACAAACCCTATCCCCATAAAAGCCGCTTTGGACATGGAGGGGCTTCCCGCAGGACCGGTTCGCCCGCCGCTCGCCCCCCTTTCCGAAAACAATAGAAGGATGCTGGAAGCGGCGGTGAAAGGGCTGAACCGGGGCTGACGGACTAACTTTGAAAAGGCGTTGCGGAACGTCTGTGAAATACGCACAGCGTTTCGCAGCGTTCAGTAGAACGTTTTCCGCGTCTATTTTTCCTCAAAAAAGTCTTGGCAAGCGCGATGCGTATATTTGTTTTGAAATTGCCGTTTTCAAGCGGTCTTCAAAAGGCGCCAATCATTATACAGGTACGCCGGCATTTGTAATGCGGCGTTATAAATCCCCAGTCGGGCAATCGGCGCTTCTAGCGGCGTCTTTTGCGTCAAAGGAATGCATAGCGAAATTGCAACGGTAGACGCAAAATTAGGCGCATTGACAAAGACAACCGATAAAAGCGCCGTTTTCCATAACAGCGCCCACAAACAAGAGGGAACGCCTGCTCTTCAATGCGGGAGCGCCGCTTGAGTCTTTTAGCGGTTCCGTTGAAGAAGACGGCGATGACCGGAACGCTCCGATAGATATTGACATTGCGTTGCTTGGTATGGGTATTCAAAGAGGGTTGAGCTATCGGCTTACGCCGAATTTTTCGCTTGACTTAAACGGGTTGACAAAGCTCGCCTTTGGTTCGGCGGAAGGAGAAGAAAGCGGCTATAAAGCTGAATACGCGCCTCGTCCTTGGCGCTGAAATTGGATTGACGTATATGCCCGCTGATGATTTCACTGCCGATTCCACTTGCCTACATGAATGAACCGGCCCGCCTGCCAAGGCGCGCCCGTCAGGGCGTAATTTTGCCGCCTCATAGCCGGCGGGCCGGTTCATTTCACCTTTTTCTAGCAAGCGCTAGTCCCTCGTTCCCTCGCCGTACAGAATGCGGGCGATAAAATCAAGATTTTCCTGATCGGGCAACGGTCCCGTTGTCACTTCGTTATCAAAGAAGATCACCTCTTTCTTCGCCGGATCGTATTGGGGCCATTGCGTATCGGTCGGCGGCCTTATGCCGACGTTAGGATCGCCGCTCTTGATAAAGTTAATCCACCGCGTGTGTATTTCCTGAGCGGCTTTTTCATTTTCCGCGCCGTAGATATCCTCAATAGAGAGAGTATTAAAAGCAAACACCAGCTCTCCCGTATGGCGCGCTCCCAGGCCGAGCGCGCGTTGCTCCGGCGTAGCAAAATTGAATTGATACATAAAGACACGGCTGTCGCGGGCAAACGCATCCGCGAATGCCTTTGCTCCGGCGGAGAACATTGCGTACGCCGCAATCTGCCGCGTCCTTTGCACCACGGTGTTATGCTCGTCTACCGGAAAATGTTCCGCCACTGCGCGCCACTTGTTCCCAAATGTGCGGAAGCCAAAATCTTCGTAAAAATCAGCGTCGATTGTAGATGGGATAAAGATTGAACCTTCATCATGGTTAAATCCGATAAGCAGATTCACCTTGTTGTAATTCCCCTCACGCAGAGCCGCTTCCGGATCCACCGGGATCACGGCGCCGTCAAACACTGGCGTCATATAAAATTGCGGCGGCGGCGCCGTTTGATCCAATTTAAACGGGCTGAGGTAATTGAGCACATACCCATCCAGTTGCCGCAAATACGCAAGCCCCTCGGCGTTGTCCGACGCGCCGAAAATGTCCGCCAGCGCCTGTGACTGTGCTATAGACTTTTGCATATCCCCGTTGGCCGGCGTCGCCCGTAAAGCAAGAATAGAGCCGCTTTCCATGATGGCGCCGCTGAACAATCCTTTTGCGAGAGGACTCAGCAGAAGGGCCGAAACGCTATAGCTGCCGGCCGATTCGCCGCCTACAGTTACCCGCCCAGGATCGCCGCCGAAGTCGGCTATGTTGTCCCTGACCCATTCAAGCGCCTTGATCTGATCCAGCGCGGCCCAGTTCCCCGTCGTTCCATACCGGTTGTAGGTCTCTTTGGATGCGAAGTACCCCAGGGTAGCGAGCCTATAGTTGAACGTTACCGCCACCACGCCGTTTTGAGCGAAACTCGTACCGTCAAAAGTCTTTTCATTGCCGGTTCCGAATCTGAAACCGCCGCCGTGGATAAATACATACACGGGCAACCTGGCGTTTTCTTTAGGGGCGGAAGGAGTCCAGACATTCAAAATGAGGGCGTCCTCAGATTGATCTTTATTGTCCAGCGGCAAATCGGCGGTAAGCCACTGGGTAAACATGGGTCCATATTTCGTACAATCACGGACCTCCGTCCACGGCTCCGCGTTCTGAGGCGGAGCAAAACGCAACTCCCCGACGGGCGCCTTTGCATAGGGAATCCCTTTATACGCATAAACATCGTTTGCGCGGACTCCCTTTATAGGTCCATTCTTTGTAACAAGGGACACTCTCGCAGACGCTCCCGACGCAAAAACTGTTCCTGCCGGCACAAGAAATAGCAGACACGCCATTCCTATAAAAATGGTTATATTTCGATCGCGCAATTTAACGCCTCCTTTTTCTATGTTATCTTATTTTATAAAAAAAAGCAACAAAAATATACCGCCCCGGCCCATTGAATCGCGCGCGGCGTATCCGGGTTTGCGGCGGAGTTTCCCCCTCGAATAAAAAACGATTTTCATCTATTATATAGCCCATGCATTTGTATCACAGCGTTCAAATCGGAACGCTTTCGCTTGAGGGAAATATCTTTCTCGCCCCGGTCGCGGGCTATTCGGACAGGGCGTTCCGCTCGATCCGTATTGAACAGGGCGCAAATTTCACCTTTACGGAACTTGTCTCTTCGGAAGCCATGATTAGAAGCCCCGCGTATAATGATAATGGCAAAAACAATGACAGAAATCCTGCGGCGGCGCTTCTGCGGCGGGCTGACAACGAGACGCATTACGGCATTCAACTGTTCGGCGCCAATCCCGATGTCATGGGCAAGGCGGCCGCCATGCTTGCGCCGTGGAAACCATCTGTCGTAGATATAAACGCGGGTTGTCCGGTCGCCAAGGTCGTGAAGACCGGCGCCGGCGCCGCGCTGATGAAGAGTCCAGCTTATCTGGGGCGCATCGTGGAAGCGGTCGTCAATTCGTCCCAAGCGTATTTGGGAAATGTTCCCGTAACGGTGAAGATGCGCTCCGGTTGGGACGCCGAATCGATCTCCTATCGGGAGTGCGCCCGTGTTGCCGTTGAAGCAGGTGCCGCCATGATCACGCTGCACAGCCGCACAAGAAGCCAGATGTATGCCGGCGCAAGCGACTGGACGCATATTGCGGATTTGGCATCCCGCATACCGGCGCCTGTCGCGGGTTCAGGCGATCTTTTTTCACCGGAAGACGCAAATCGGATGCTGGAGGAAACGAAATGCGCCGCAGTGATGTTCGCCCGCGGCGCAATGGGCGATCCGTTCATTTTCGCCGCTACGCGAGACCTGCTCACCAAAGGGTTTTACACAACGCACGGCAGTGAGGAGAGAATCGCGGCGGGATTCCGCCAGCTTCTTTTGTTGAGCGCGGATATTGGCGAAAGCGCGGCCTGCCGCGAAATGCGCAAACAGTTTTGCGCCTACACCCGGGGCATGACGTGCGGGGCGGATCTGAGAAACCGGCTCGTACATGCCAAAACTATCGCGGAATACGGGCATATTCTGGGTTGCGGCGTATAGCGGTGCCTGTTGTTCTATTGAAGAATTCAAATGCGCCTGCCGATAATGTAAAAGAGGAACTATATGGAAGAAGAACGAGCGGCGGAGCAGAGTGAAGAAGCCGTTGGAGAAAACACGGGAGAAACGGCGGAAGTTGCGCCTTCCATTGCGGAATGTGACGTATGCCGCAATGAAGAAAGCGTTGCGGAGCATGACGAGGAAATCGCCAGAGAAAATATAGTGGAAACCGCGTCTTCCTCTGGAGCACGCGACGCATGTCGCGGTGAAGAAAGTGTGACGGGACATGAAGAGGAAGCCGTTGAAAAAAGAGCGCTTTCCTCTGGAGAATACGACGCATGTCGCAAGGGAAAAAAGGAAGTGTTGGAGAGGGAAGATGAACTTTTGCAGAAAATCATTGAAACTCACAATGCTGTGAAAAATGCGGCGATCAACAGGGAATGGACGGATTTTGAGGCTCTTGCCATTTCGCTTGAAGCTTATAAGGATGCGTTTGATGAGTTGGAAGAGGAGCGTATCGCTCTTTTCGCGCCGGATGCTGGAGAGCCGGCGCCTCATTTTTACACGATGGTCTCCCATTTGCCGGAAGAGGAGCGCAAAGAGCTTTCCGATCTGTACCGAAGCGTTAAAGATCGCGCTCTTAAACTTCAGATTGCAAACGAGGCGTTGTTGCGCTACCTCAATGAGGCGCGTTCTATTATAAATGAGTTTATGAGGGCGGCCTTCCCTGACCGCAAGAGCGGGGTGTACTCACGGCGGGGAACAAGAGTTTCATCAGACATGCGGTCTTTGATTTTGGATCAAATTTTATAGATGCAGGGGCTTTTCTAACGCCGGCGTTAATGCGGGCGTTTTAGACGGCTTTTTAGGAGAGGAACAGTGACTTCAACATTTACCGGCATTGAGATCGGGAAGCGGGCGATAAACGCAAATGAGCAGGCGATCAACACTACGGGGCATAATCTCTCAAACGTTTCGACCAAAGGATATTCACGGCAACGGATCGAGTTTTCGGCTTTTGATCCCATCTACCTTCCGGGTTTAAACCGCGAGCAAACCGCCGGACAAATAGGACAAGGCGTTGTGATTCAGCGGATCGAGCGGGCGCGGGATCAACTTCTAGACAGGCGCATCGTGGCGCAAGCCAGCAACGAAGGCTACTGGGGCGCCCGCGATCCATACGTACGGATGCTTGAACAGGTCTACCTTGAGCCGGGTGAAAATTCCATCCGCAGTAAAATGGACGCCTTTTGGGACTCATGGCAGGAGCTCGCCACCTATCCGTCCGACACCGCGCCCAGAAACGCGGTGATAGAACGCGGCAAGACGCTGGTTGACGCCATCCACGACCGGTATGGCAAGCTGAAAGGACTGCAAGACATGGCCGATGAGGACATCACTCTCCGCGTCCGGCAGGTGAATAAACTTTCCCGTGAAATCGCGGGGCTTAACCGCGACATTCAGCGGGTAAAGGCGCAAGGCGACAATCCCAACGACCTGCTTGACCGCCGTGATTTGTTGGTGGATCAACTTTCATCGTATGTCAATATTACAATTGACAGCCGCGACCCGGATGAATATATGGTGCATACCGATGGCATGGTCCTTGTGCAGGGGTCTATCGGGCGGCAGTTCACGCTTGAGCCTGCGCCCGCGTTGCCGGACGGCGCTCAGGGCTACTCACGGATTATGTGGGCGGACACGGGCGAAGAAATGCATTTCCGCAGCGGCAGTCTCGCCGCGCTGGTTGATCTGCGCGATGAAACCCTTCAGCAGGAAATCCAGACCCTTGATTCCATGACCATAAACTTTGTTGACCTTGTAAACGAAGTTCATCGCAACGCTTATGGATTGAACGGCAGCACGGGGGAAGACTTCTTTACCGAACGCCACTTTGTTACGAATGTGAACGGCAATTATGACCGTGACGGCGATGGCGAATACGATTCCACCTATCTTTTCCGCATCAGCGGCGTGAATAAACTGGAAGAACGGGAGCAGATTGGGCTTGAAGGCGCCATGACCCTGTCCGCTGGGGACGGAACCGTGAATGTGCCGTACTACCCCACCGATACGGTCGCAGATGTGATCTCCCGCATCAACAATTCCGGCGCCGATGTTACGGCCCGCTTGAACCGGGACGGCCGTCTTACCCTTAAAGGCGCGCCCACCGGAAGCGCGGACACGCCGGATTTTGTCATCAGGCATGTTGAAGATTCGGGTCATTTCCTTGCCGGATATGCGGGAGTTCTTGGCAATAACGGCGCGGAAGGCGCGTATGATTGGGCGCAAGCCGATGCGGTTGATGCGCTTCGGGCGAGCGTCGCCGATTTTTCGACCGCGCCAGTCGCCCACCCTTCCGGATGGATCGAAGTGAATTCCTCGCTTGTCAAAGATCCCGCGTCCGTGGCCGCCGGATTCGGCGAGAACGGCAGAACGGCTAATCCCGGCAACGGCGAGGCGGCTTTGGCTGTCGCGGCTTTGCGCAATACCGATGTCATGGTCGGCAAGCAAGGCTCCTTTGACGATTACTTTGCGGACGCGGTTGGACGCATAGGCATACTGGGCGAACAAAGCGGGCGCATGCTCGAAACGCAGAACCTCATTATGAAGCGCCTCAATGACATGAGGCAATCCGTATCGGGCGTTAATATAGATGAAGAGCTTGCCAATATGCTTAAATACCAGCATGGTTACGAAGCTGCGGCGCGTTATATCAATACGGTGAATTCTCTGCTTGACGTGTTAATCAACCGGTTGGGAGTGTAGCGACGCGGACCGCGGGTTGCGCGTGGGCCTTTCAGAGATTTCATACATGTATACACTTAGAGGAGTAAGAAATGTTTAGGATTTCAACAAATATGCCGAATGACGACATTCAATACAGGCTGCGCAGACAGGAAGAGTCGCTTTCAAACATACAGGCGAAAATTGCGGGGCAGACAAAATTCAACAACCTGCGGGATGATCCGCTTGCCGCGTCCCATGCGGTGCGCTACGAGTCGTACCTTACGCGCCTTAACCGGTTTGAGAAAAACGCGCTTTACGTAAAAGACCATCTGAACCAGACGGATGCTTATATGAAGCAGGCGAACGATGTGTTGCAACGCATCCGCGAGATTGCCGTGATGAGCGCCAACGGGATTTACACCAAAGAAGATATGCAAGCTATGGGTGTTGAAGTGAACGAACTTTTGAAGGAGTTGACCACTATCGCCAATGCGATAGGACCGGATGGCGACAAAGTTTTCGCCGGGGATAAGGCGTTCACCGAGCCGTTCCGCCTCATTGAAGGCAAAATTGACGGCGGGCAGGAATCAATGGTTACCGCGGTTGAATATCAAGGGGCTGGCGCTTCGCGGCGGGCCGAGACTGGAGACGGGGTATACATAAACCTTGACATATCGGGCGGAGAGGCGTTCTGGGCTGAGAAAATGATAGTAACTTCAAATTATGACGCCACGGATTATGAAGTTGCGATCCAAGGGTCGTTCTTTATTGACGGGGTTGCAATTCAGGTTACGCCTGGCGACAACCTCTCTTCAATTGTCGCCAAAATAAACGATTCTTCCGCGCCTGTCCGCGCCTCTATTGACATGGAAAAACACTCGCTTGTCGTTGAAGGCATGAATCCCCATCTTATCCGCATGGAAGATGCGCAAGGCTCAACCGTGTTGCAGGATTTAGGCGTTGTCGTCCCGAACGCCGTGCAGGGCGCTCCCAACTGGAATGCATCGGCGACGGTTTCCGGCGGCTCAATCTTCGACATGGTTATTGATCTGCGCGACGCGCTCTACCGGGGAGACGCCTCTTTTATCGGCGGACGCGGCATAGGCGGCATAGACCTTGCCTTGAACAACGTACAGACGCGGCTTGTCGATATTGGCAGCCGCGTGGAACGAGCGGAATTCACGTGGAAGCGGATAAATGCGGACATTCCGAATGTCACCGTTGCGCTGGGCAGGGAGTCTGCGCTTGACTTCGCCACAGCCGCGGTTGATCTGGGCATGATGGACTTCGCCCATAAAGCGGCCTTGCAAACCGCATCCAGAATTTTGCCGCAGACCCTGCTGAATTTTTTGAAGTAAAGACACGTTTGAAAGCCCCGCCATCCGCGCCGCTTGACGAGGCGGAGCGGCTAGATCTGTGGAGGCGGCGCCGCAACCGCGGATACGCGCCATGCATCTTTCTCATCCAGCGGCGTGTATCCACCGCTCATAAGCCACCCGCTGTAGTATCCGGCGCGTTGCGCCACATACCCAAAGCTCCGCCTTATCGCCTGATTGAGGCTTTCGAGTCTGGCCGTCGACTCAGGCGCCACACTCCCCAAAAAATCCCCGCGTTTCCAGTCCGCCTCGAAAAGCCGCGCGAGCGCCTTCGGGCGGAACCACACGCGTCCCAAACGCCGCGAGGCGGCTTGGGGCTCGCAAGCGGCGCATCCACTCCCAACGCCTCAAGCGACCGTTTCGTCCGCTTGAAGCCACCCCCTAGCCGTCTCCTATATAGTCATGGCATGGCTCGTGATTCGGCGACAACACACCCAACATGTTCTCCGCAGACACCGCGCTTCCCAGAACATTCTCCAGTCCTCCTTGCGGAAAAGCCCCGCCTTCTCCAACTCCCACGCCTCTTTTTTCTCCTCCGTGTCGGTCGCAACGTATATGTTCGCGCAATCGGATACGCGGCTTATACGCAACATCGCCTCTTCAATCGCGTCAAGACGGCGGAATTCGAAGAACAGGACGACCTTGCGCCGCGCGCAACCATCGCTTGCGCCATTTGTACGCTGAGACGGCCCGCAAGCCAACCGCTCCTTAAGCGGCGCATAGTTGAGGCGCAAGACGTTCTTGATCTCCGCCATGTTGCCAACGCGCGGAATGGTTTGCCATATCATCTCCATATCGTAATTAGAAAAAGCGTCTTTATTTTTTCGCGGCAATTTCAACAGGCTCCAATACTCGTGGGGTGGGGGCAGATGGATGCCGCCATAATGTACGCCCTCGTTGTTTTTCAAAAACAGCTTTCTAATATTTCCGCCGCTTATTCTTAAATACGCCAGATACAGATCATAGAAAGATTTTATTCTCGTCAACCGCTCGAATAAAATGACTCCAACTCCAAAGGATTTATATACAAACGTTTTCAATGAATTTCTCAAGAATATTCTTTTCCGGCTGTTTCTCAATTCTTCAAATAAAAACAATTCTGAAGTTATAATGTCTTCAATGGGAGCCTCGCGGACATTCCTCATATAACGCAGCAACTTATTGTTATAATTGTAATTAAAAGGAAAAATTCCGCCATTTGAGCAAACATGCCATTCCACCGGAATAAAGTTGATATTTTGAAATCTTTATGAGGCTTCCGCTTGAAATTCCATAAAGAGCTTACAAAAACCTCATCCGCGCCGGCGCCGCGCTCCAAAATTTTATATAATGGACTTGTTCAACAACCCGGTTGGTTGTCTCACAAGTCTCGCGGATTTGGCGTA
>JAIROG010000037.1 GCA_031257675.1 Treponema sp.
CCACGGATACAATCATTTTGCGGTAAAATCACAAATTTACCTGGCATCACTGAAACGCGCGATGGAATTACTTTCTGCCTATAATATGGGGGATAATGGCGCTTTTGCGTAACATGAGAAGTCACTTAAATCCTGTCAAAACAGCCCCGGTGAGAACTCTGAAATTATAGGCAATAACACTCCAGTATATCTTTTGTCTATAATGTTCCAACCCTTTCCACACGCATTTTGCTATATTCCTCTTCAAATTTGATATTACCCCCTCAATCCCGCTCCTCCATTTCTTCAGTTTTTTCTCAACACGCTCGTTTTCACATATATTCTTTAATGTTCCGAATATCTTATTGAATACTCTATTTGTGATCTTCTTCTCTATCGCGTGTTTCTGATTCTCAAGACTCCCATACCCGCCGTCGGTTACCACTGACTTCGGCGTTATTCCGTAATCGCTCGTTACTTTGTCTAGCGCCCCCTGAAAAAGTCCGCTGTCCTTCGGGTTCCCCTTCTCTATTTCACACGTCAGTATCATATTACTCTTTCCTGTCCCAAGAGTAACTTTATGTCCGAATTTCGCTTCCCATAATTTCATAATAATATACTATCACGCCATCTCTTTTTAGGCAATGTTTTTGACTTTATAGACAGACACTACATAGTCCATAAAAACTCCTTTTTTGCCGTTTGTTTTCAAGATCGCGAGCGCTATTGTTTGTCAACTGGTAAATCTTCACCTTAATTTTACAAAAAAACGAGCTTCCTTCACGTGTACGCCACGCTTCATGGAGAATGCGACCTCAATAAAGGCAGACTATTCGGGGGCGACAGCCAATAGGCTGAAAAGGCGTCCATCATGGGCGACTTCAGCAAGACAACCGGCGCAACCGGAAATATGCCCTTAAGCCATCTTTCTAACAAACAACCGTCTCCATAAGCCAAAAGGATATGCATCTTCCTGTCGACGGCGCGCCGCCGTTGCCATCGCCTGAACGCTCCGCTTCTTTTCATCAAACGACTCCCTGACAAGTTCGCAACCTGCAAAGAGGCAAGGAGACCCTCCCTTACAGGCTGCGCGTCCGTGATATTCCGGGGAAGAACCGTACATTCAACGCTTTGCGAAGGTTTCCTTCATTTTTGATCATATACATCCTCTATTGAACAATTCTATTATACACAAAAACAAGTTCCCACGCCAGAGGCGCCGCCTGCGCATTGCCGACGGCTTTCATATTTCCGCAAAAACGCGCGAAGACACGCAATTCATGCGTCCGCGTTATTGACAAACTGAGAACGTATTTGTATAATACATACTGTTTTTATCGTTTTTATAAACTATTAAACATAGAGCAAAAATAAGGCAAAAAGATGTCAAATAGAGTGGCAGACAACCTGACGGAATTGGTGGGGAATACGCCCATCCTGCGGGCCCGCGCGTTCAGCAAGCTGGCGGGAATTGAGGGCGCCAACCTCCTCTTCAAACTGGAGTGCTTCAACCCCCTCTCCAGCGTGAAGGATCGCATCGCCAAAGCTATGATCGAAGACGCCGAAGCCAAGGGGCTTTTGAAAGCCGGCGCCGTGATCATTGAGCCAACATCGGGCAACACGGGGATTGGGCTTGCTTTTGTGGCGGCGTCAAAGGGGTACCGCCTCATCCTCACCATGCCAGACACCATGAGCGTTGAGCGGCGGCAGTTGCTTTTGGCGCTGGGGGCGGAGTTGGCGCTGACTCCCGGCGCTCTGGGCATGAAGGGCGCCGTGAACAAAGCTCTGGAACTCAACGCCCGGATCAAAGGGAGTGTTGTTCTGCAACAATTCTCCAATCCCGCCAATCCGGAGATACACCGGAAAACCACAGGACCCGAAATTTGGGAGGCGACCGGCGGCAACATTGACATCCTCGTAGCCGGAGTGGGAACCGGCGGAACCATTACTGGAGCGGCCGCTTTCCTTAAAGAGAAAAAGCCTGATGTAAAAGCCGTAGCGGTGGAGCCAGACGCATCGCCGGTATTGTCGGGAGGCAAGCCGGGACCTCATCAGATACAGGGCATTGGCGCTGGTTTTACGCCTGACGCGCTCGACCTTTCGATTATTGACGAGATATTCCGGGTGCGGAATGAGGAGGCGGTGGACACCGCCAGGGCGCTTGCGCAAGAGGAGGGGCTTTTGGTGGGCATATCGTCCGGCGCAGCCGCCTTTGCCGCCGCGAAAGTCGCCGCTAGAACGGAAAACAAGGGCAAAACCATCGTGGGCATTCTTCCCGATACCGGGGAACGCTATCTTTCAACCATACTGTGGAAAGACATTCCCAAAACAAAAAGTCCCATTTGGCATTAGGAACCTCTGGAAACTCCGGTTGGGTTTCCAAAAGTTTCCATTAAGGAGGAACAAACGTTGAGCGCGATTATTGACAGACCCCGGTATATGTGCGCCCTGGGAGGCGCGTTGGCTCTGATGAGAGCAATGAACCGGACTGTTCCCATTGTACATGCGGGCGCCGGCTGCGCGTACAATTACTTCATAGGCGGCAACGCCGGCGCGGGGTATCTGGGCGGCGGCTGCTACGGCGCGGTGACCACGCCTTCCACCAATGTGGCGGAAAAGGAAATCATCTTCGGCGGAGAGAGCCGCCTTGAAGAGCAGATACGCGCCACAGTGGAACTCATTGACGGCGATCTCTACATTGTCATCTCCGGCTGCCAAGTTGAAATGATAGGCGACGATATACGCATGACAGCGGAGGCTATTGAAGGGCTGCCTTCGCCGGTACTGGCCGTGCAGACCCCAAGTTTCAAGGGCAATTCCCAGCAAGGCTACGATATCCTCTTGGAAACGCTTGCGCGAAAGTACGTCGCCAAAACTGACGCAAAACGCAAGAACACGGTTAATGTGTTCGGCGTGATCCCCGGAAACGATCCTTTCTACAAGGGCAACCTGAAAGAGATCAAGCGGGTTCTCTCCCTCATCGGCGTTGACGCCAACACCTTTATCGGTGAAAGGGAAAACCTTGACAATTTCCGCAACGCCGGAAGCGCCGAACTCAACATCGCGCTTTCCGATGTGTACGCCCCCCTGTCGGCGGAGGCGTTTAAAGAAGTCCACAATATACCCTATATACGGGAACAGCTTCCCATCGGTTTCTTCCAGACCGAACGGTTCCTGCGCGCTGTGGGCGAGGCTCTTGCGATAGACGAGGCGGTTGTCAATAGGGCGGTCAAGGCGGAAGAAGAAATTTACTTTGATTATTTTGAACGCATCGCCGACACCTACAATGACGTTGAACTCCAGCGTTACGGAGTTGTGGCGGCTGATTCCAATTACGCCCCGGCAATTTCCAATTTTATTTCCGATGAACTGGGCTGGATTCCCCACCTTACCATGGTGACTGACCCGGTTACCGAAGAAAACAAGATCGCTCTGGACAGGCGTTTCAAAAATTACGCATCAAGGCTTGAGCCTACGGTGTATTACGATACAAACGCCTCAGCCCTGCGGCATTACCTTGCCGGCAGTTGGGAGCGGAATCGCAATCACATCTATTACGAACCTTTTTCGCCGGCGGTGATATTCGGCAGCGTGTATGAACGGGATTACGCTGAAGAGATGGGCGTTCCCCTACTTTCAATTTCGTTTCCCATAACAAACAGAGTTGTATTTAACAAAGCCTACGCGGGCTTTAATGGCGGACTCGCCTTGGCTGAAGACAGCTTCAGCCTGCTGGTGGCGGCGCGGTAAAATAGGAGGATGCAAATGGCGTTGAAGATAGAACGGGCGGCGCCGCCCAGAGAAGACCGGCTTCAGGCGGGAACAGCCTATTGCGGAACCTGCGCGGAATTGCGAGATCGGCTGAGGCGCAAGGACGGCGGCTGTTTTAATCAGGCGAACCGGAGTTTTGGACAAAGTTTCGGCTGTCAGTTTACCCTGAGCCTCGCCATGCTCAACACCTTGCGGAATACAGTGGTGATTGTTCATGGACCTGTGGGCTGCGGCTTCTGGTCTATTGGCGGCGCCGGCGCGACCAGAACCATGAAGCGCCTGCGGGATCCCTCCCAGGGAAGCACGGTACAGATTTCCACCAACCTTGACGAAAGCGACGTCATTTCCGGCGGCGAAAAGAAACTGAGGGAGGCGGTGATCTACGCTGACCGGGAATTCCGTCCCGAAGCCATCGTGGTTACATCCACCTGCGTTCCCGCGCTCATCGGCGATGATGTCGACGCTATCCTTGACGGACTCAAGAAGGATGTTTCGGCGGATCTGGTGTCAGTCAACTGCGAGGGTTTTAAAACAAAACTCATGGCCACCGCCTACGATGCGGTGTACAATGGGATACTCAAGAATTTAAGCGAAAAGAAAATTGAGCGGGAAAGCCTCGTGGTCCCCGACAAGCTGGATGACATGCTCTGGAATTACAACAACGCCCATAGGGTCAACGTGTTCAATGTCGGTTCCATGGGACGGTCAGACGAGCTAGAGATTGTCCGGCTCCTCAACGCCCTTGAGCTTACAGTCAATGTTATTCCCTGTTTCGCGTCTCCCAAAGATTTTCGCAAAGTCCTTGACGCCGCGCTCAATGTGAGCGTCTGCGGCACTCACGACGATTACTACGTCAAGCGTATTGCGGAAGAGTACGGCATCCCTTACATCATCGACACCATGCCCATAGGCAGAAAAGGAACGGGGCGGTGGCTTATGAAAATCGCGGAACATTTTCATCTTGAAGAACAGGCCGGGCGTTTAATAGAAAAAGAAGACGCCGCGCTCAACGAAGCCCTTGAACCGTACCGGAAGGCGCTCAAAGGAAAACGGGCGTATATTTCAGGAGGCGAGATCCGCATATTTGTCACCGCCGAACTTGTACATGACCTGGGGCTTGAAATCGCGGGACTCAAAAGCCACCACATTGATCATTTTGTTGAACCGGTCTTTGACGACGCGTCCATTGCCGGGGACACCTGCATCGACATCGCCTCCCAGCATCCTTTTGAACAGGCGAACCTGCTCCGCAAGATAAAACCCGACGTGCTTTTAATGCATGTAGGAGGCGGCAATTTCACGGCGAAACACGGGCTTCCGGTACTGCCCCTCTTTAACCCCGGTTTTAATTACATGGGCTATTCCGGCGCATTCGAAGTCGCTTGCCGGCTTAAACGGATTTTGTCAAACAGCCAGTACAATAAAAACATCCAGAAACACCGCCCTCTCCCTTACCGGGAATCATGGTACGAAAAGGATGTGGGCGCGTATATCAAGGGGTGATCCGGCGCGAACGCGCCGCGCTATTGGAGGACGGCGTATATCAGAGACGCGATCTTTCCTGAATAGCGTTGTTCAGTACCTTCAGTTGTTGAACAAGTCCACTATACGCCCGCGCCCCGAATTGCAATTTTTTCTCTCAGGCAAGAAGCGCCTCACGGCGCAGCCGTGTCAAAAGCCTTTCCGAATTTCTTTACCGCATCGACAACGTAATCATAGGTCATAAAGAATCTGACTCCCTGTTCCGCAAGGCGGCGGCGTGGAGCATCGCCTATGCGCATGGCAATAACGCCGTCGCAGTCCTCCAGCGTGTCGAAAATCCCGTTGAGTCCTTCTTCATGCCATTTCATTGCGGCATGTCCGCAGGTTTCTTTGCCTTGGCAGTACCTGGACACGTCCCGTTTTTCGATAAATTCAACCGCGCCGTTTTTATACTGATATATATAAAAAGCCGAGACATGCCCAAAATGCTGATCCACCGCAACGCCATTTTTGGAAGCCACCGCGAAGAGCAACGGACGAAGATTCTTTCCGGAATCCCTTCCAACCGGCGCCGAATCCGCAAAGATTGATCGTTCTGTTTCATCGTAACTTTTGCCGCCCGCAAACTGGAAGGAAATATCCTCATCCAAAGTCCCCACAGCGTCCGCGCGGCACTGGCGGCAATGGTACATCTGGGGCAGTATGGTCTCGCAGGTTTTCCGCATTTCAGTAAGCTCCGCGTTGCTCGCCATGGGGATATGTTCAAAAATGGCGCCTCGCACCGGAATGAGTTGCATGATGTTGGTCATATCCGCGCCGGCTTCTTTCACCTTCGCCACAATCTCAGGGATTACGCCGTCATTGACGCCTTTGATCATGACAATGTTGACTTTCGTGACGATTCCCAGGTTCCACAGGCGCGAAATGCCTTCGTACTGGTTTTCAAGCAGAATGCCCGCGCCTTCGGCGCCTGAATAGCGCTTCCCCTCGTATTGTACAAAGCGGTAGATGCGCCGCCCTTCTTCAGGACTTGCCGCGTTCACCGTCACCGTCACGTGGGAAACGCCTAATTCGGCGATGTCGCCGGCGTATCGGGGAAGGAGGAGCCCGTTGGTTGAAAGGCAGAAAACAACGCCGCTGTCAGCCTTGCGGACGAGCGAAAAAGTCTCCCGCACCCGGTCGAATTCGGCAAGGGCGTCCCCGGGCCCCGCGACGCCGGCCACGTCGATCTTCCCCAACCGTTGGCGAGCGTCAAGGAATCGCTCCAACGCCTTTTCCGGCGCAAGTATGTTAGCGGTTACACCGGGACGGCTTTCGTTGGCGCATTCGTACTTCCGCAGGCAGTAATTGCATTGGATATTGCAGGACGGCGCTACAGGCAGATGTATGCGCGTGAGCTTCCCTCCGCAACCATTAAAACAGGGGTGCGCAAGAGACTTGAGCGCATTGGCTTTCTTCCGGTCATGAATATCCCGCATGATCTTCTACGTTTCCTCGTATAAGCTTATATGGCGGCGCCCTGCGATGTGATCTCGCCCTGTTCCAGAGCCAGAAGGTTATCTGCCCAAGAAGCCGCCCATGCCCGCAATTCAGCGGCTTCCAGGGGGGAAGGTGTTTTGGACTCGGTATGCTCGGCGATCTTGCGGGCAAGGGAACGATACACATTGGCTTGCTCAGACGCGGACGCCGCCTCGATAGTGGTCTTTCCCTGGAGTTCGCTCTTGGTCACCGTTATGGAACGGGGTATGTATTCGATCACGCGCGTGGACGCGCGCTTTACAAAGTCGTTGATAATTTCCCGTGAATAGGGTTGTCCCATGGAATTGGCGATTACCCCGCCCAAAAGGGCGCCGCCTGAATTGGAGTACTTGCTTATCCCCTTAAAAAGATTGTTGGAAGCGTAGATGGACATAAAATCCGCGGATGACACGGTAAACACATGTTCGGCAATGCCTTCTCTGATAGGGACGGCGAAGCCTCCACACACCACGTCTCCCAGTACATCGTAAATAACCACGTCCAGACGCAGGTCTTCAAAAACATGTTGATGCTTGAAAAGCTCCACAGCCGTGATAATGCCCCTGCCCGCGCAGCCAACGCCCGGAGCGGGTCCGCCGGCTTCGACGCAGTAGATGCCGTTATAGCCCTCATAAATAACCTCCGAGGCTTTTACCGTTGACTTTTCCCGAAGTGTGTCCAGCACGGTGGGGATGAATTTGCCGTCCCGCAGGGTGTTGGTGGAGTCGCTCTTGGGATCACAGCCAAACTGCATCACTTTGAGGTTCATCTCTGAAAGAGCCGCGCTGAGGTTGGACGTGGTGGTGGACTTACCTATGCCCCCCTTCCCGTATATGGCGATTTGCTTTATCTTATGCGCCAACATCTTCTCCAATACATATAAATATTATCGTAAAACTATGTTATATATGTAAGGCAGTCGCAAACTTGAGCTTTGAAACCGCATCTCACACTTGGAGAAAATTGTATAAGCCTTGAGCGCTTTACTTATAAAGAATTAACAGTTCTCTCCTAAAGCCTGTTCCAAACCAACCCGAATGTAGTTCGCGTTTTGGAACAGACTTATACTACTAAACCTATCATTTATCTCTGTTTTTGTCAAGGCTCGACAGCGCTAATTTTTGGAAAGATTTTTCTTAGCAAGAGGACAGTGAAAAATAGCGCCATGATATATAAAACGCCTGACCGAAAGAAAAGACGAATCCCAGATTCGACGGACTTCCATCCCAGCCGCTTCAGCGCAAACCGGACTTTTTTAAGGCTTGATCCATATCCGCGATGATGTCTTCTCCGTCCTCAAGCCCCGCGCTGAAACGAAAAAAACCCCGGTGAAATTCCGGGGGATAGAGATATTGGCGTTCATCATTTTCACCTAAAAACACGATGAGGCTCTCGTCGTGTCCCAGGGAAACCGCAGAGGTGATCAATCCCAGATGGCTGACGAAGCGGTTATGGGCGTCGTGATCCGCGTCCAAGCCGAACGCCAAAACCCCGCCGAATCCCGGTGACATTTGGGAGACGGCGACGGCGCGCCCCCGGTGGCTTTCCAACCCCGGATATGCCGTAAACCGGACGCAGGGGAGGCTTTCCAGATACTGCGCGACCCGCAGGGCGTTTTCATTGTGCCGCCCCATCCTCAGAGGCAAGGTGACAGACCCCCGCATGATGAGCCATGCGTTAAAGGGACTGACAACGCCTCCCAAATTCACTTGAGACTGGGCGCGGATCAGTTCCAAATGGACTTTTTTGCCGATCACAGCCCCACCCATGGCGTCCCCATGACCGTTGATGTATTTAGTGAGACTTTCCACGGAAAAATCCGCCCCCAGTTCCAGAGGACGCTGGTTGTAGGGGGATGCGAAGGTGTTGTCCACCGAAAAAAGAGACCCGTTGGCGCGGGCAATTCCGGCGATTGCCCGAATGTCGGAAATGGCCAGAGTAGGGTTTCCCGGCGTTTCGATGTGAACCAGCCTGGTGTTGGGGCGCATGGCGCTCCGGACAGCTTCCAGATCGCTGGTGTCAACAATGGTGGTTTCGACATTGAATTTATGGTTGAGCAATTCGCGCAACAGCCGGTACACCGCGATATAGGTTACGCTGGAAAAAACCACATGGTCGCCGCTTTTGAGCAAGGCGAAAAACAACCCGGACAGCGCCGCCACCCCGCTGGCTAAAACCACGCAATCCTCTCCCCCGGAAAGGGAAGTCAGTTTTTCCTCCAAGTACTTCTGGTTGCTGCCCCCGTTCCGGGTGTAAAGGCTTGTATCCGCCCCGCTCCAGTTCATTTCCGAAGGATCGTAGGGCAACGCGTAGCTGTTTGCCATGGTGATGGGACGCCGGATAGCGCCGGTTTCTCCGTCCACATCGTTCCCGGTGTGAACCGCCCGTGTGGAAAATCCAAATTCTTGTCCGTATATGCGCTTTTTCATATTATTATTATCGGAAATATAATATAATGTCAATGAAAAATATTCTGGAAGCTGTTCCAAAACGCGCAGGACGACGGTTCTTGGACACGCTCACTTTTTTATGTTTTTTAACGGGCAGGCCGTGATGTTACGAATTAACGCGCTTTTTGCGCTTTCTATCGCCTCGTCAAGCGGAACGCCAATTTCCCGTATCGCGCGGAATGTCCACGCTTCTTCTTCAATACCGGACAGATCATAGGGCGTGTGTCAAATGTAAAGGACGAATCAGATATAAGAATATCAGCGCGGGACAGAATGCCGGCGTTGCCAGCGTCAAAATTCCAGCGGACGCCGGGTTCTTTCCCGGAGAAAAGAGATTGCCGCATGTCCAATGCGACACGAGTCCCGAAGGCGAATTGTAGAGCGACACGAGAAAAATGAACGCCATACCGTAAAGTTGAGCTTTCTCGCGGGTTCCATGTCTTTTGCATACACCAGACAGCAGTTTATAACGGTCGTCACCAGCGGCATGATATTAATGGCGAGTCCGTTTATGACGAACAAATGATCCGCTTCGCCCAAATTCCGCAAAAAATAAAATGATTTTTCCGCCAAATCCGGCGTATGCGATAAAAACAGGAGGGGTTTGCATAGACGCTCGCCGCGACAATGGCGGCGCCCGGGTCGCCAAGTATTTTTTTGAAAAGAACGAAAAGAAATTCAATCAACGCATTAGGGAACCAGATGACCAGCGTATAGAATATGCCGGTAAAACTCATAGCGTCTCTTTACATAACAACAGCGCGTTACTTATACGCTTCCGAAATAGCTATAAATTCGTCCTGAATGTCAAACAGCACTCTGGTGAGCATGGGATCGAATTGGGTTCCGCTCCCATCGGTGATGATTTTGATCGCCTCCTCATAGGAAAAGGCCGCTTTGTACACGCGGGCGCAGACCAAAGCGTCGTACACATCGGCGACCGAGGCGATGCGCGCCGCAAGCGGGATGTCGTGGCCGGCGATTCCGCGTGGGTACCCCTTCCCGTCAAAACGCTCGTGGTGGCAATAGGCGATGTCGCGGCAGTGCTGTAGATATACGCCCTCGTTGTTTCTAAGGATGGATTCGACTATTTCTTTCCCCAAGGTCGTGTGGGTCTTCATAATTTCAAATTCATCAGGGTCGAGCTTTCCGGGCTTCAGCAGTATCTTGTCCGGTATGCCGATTTTTCCCACATCGTGGAGGGCGACGGACTTTATGATGATGTCAGGATCGAGTATTTTAAGCTGATAGGCGTATTCCACATACTTCGATGATCTTCCCATGATTTGATCGATGAGCGCCTCGGAATAAAGCTGCACACGCTTGACATGGCCGCCTGATTCAAGATTGCGGTATTCGATGATGTTCGCCATCGCCTGGAGCATGACATCCATTGATTCCATTATCTCGGCGGTTTTCTCCATCACGAGTTCCTCAAGGTGATCGCTGTAGTTTTTAAGCTCTATCTGGTTTTTAACCCGCAGCCTCACTATATCGGGATTCGGCGGTTTGGAAATATAGTCAACCGCGCCCGCAGCAAGAGCTTTGCTTTCCTCTCTGTCCGCCGTGATAAAGATGACCGGTATACGTTTAAGAGAATCGTCGGCCTTTATATTTCTAAGAGTCTCAAAGCCGCCCATTTTGCGCATCTGCACATCAAGCAGAACGACTTTCGGGAGAAGCTTGCTATGCCACAATATATCAAGCGCCTCTGTTCCGTCATTCGCTGTGATGACCGTGTACTCATCTTCAAGTATGCCTTCAAGCAACATCACGTTGATTTCTTCATCATCAACGACCAAAACGGAAGGTCTTGTTACATTATCCATTAGCGGCTAGAACTTCATCAATAGCTTTTTGCGTTTCATTAAAACAAGCGGTTATGCCGGCGACAGCGTCCGCGTCAATCGTCTGATTCTTTAACTGCGCGTCAAGTTCCGTGGCTTTTTCGCAGAGCGCGGTAAGAGATAGATTGCCGCTTAAGCCTTTGAGCGTATGAGCGGACGCCTCGGCTTTTTCGTAATTTTTTTCCGCAATGCAACTCAGGAGCTCGGTGAGATTTGTTTCATTTTTGAATTTAGTGAGCAATGTTATATACAACTTTTTGTTGTTCCTCACCCGCTTCAACCCTTCTTCCTGATTAACATAGACAGCAGCCATATTTTCCTCCAAGGCATGAATATGCTATTTTTTGTATCGCTATACAATACCATATAGCCTAAAATTTTACAAGAGCGTTTTGCCGCTGGTACAACGGCGGCGCGAAGTTTTTCCGGCGAATAGAAAAAAGTATAGTATACTGCCGATGATTTGTCAATGAATTTATCCGCCTGGATGAAAGGAATAATCATAAGCGTAAACAAACAGTACAAAGACAGCGCATTCCCCTTCCTCTTCAGCGATCCGGACGCCTTTCGGGGCTTGTACGGCGCCCTTGAGGTCGTGGATCCGTCCGCGCCTATAACGATAGACGCCTTTGCGGGCGCCCTGTTCGTGGAGCGGATCGACGGACTCTCCTTCGAGACAGGCGGCAAGGCGTCCGCGCTTATCGAACGCTAAAGCGCGAGAAACCCAACATGGCGGCGCGGTTGCCGCTGTACATAAGCGGCGTCTATGAGAAAATCGTGGACAACAAGGCGTTGTATCGCGCGAAAAAGGCGTACAACATCAACGAAAGGAAGTGGGAAGGAGGATGCGATGAGGAAAGCTGTTAAGCGCTGTGTGGAGCATGACATGCTGAAAGAGTTTTTGAAGGCTGTCGCGGCTGTCGCGGCTGTCGCTTGGGAGGCGATGAACATGTTGTTGACCGAATGGGACTGGAACGACGCGAGGGCGACTGGCGCGAGAAATGTTTGGAAGAGGGCATGGCTAAAGGCATTGCAAAGCGGGGGGATGAAAGTTATACAGGAGCGGCTTGCGGCGCGGCGCGGGTTTGCGGACGTGAAATGCGCCGATATGCGCGGACGTTTTCCTAATCCTGAAACGAAAAGCGTGAAGCGTCCTCTCAAGCGGAACGTGTTGATTTTTTTTTCTCTCTATAATAGAGTACATCTTATGGGAATAATAGACCGTCTGAGTGATGTCATCAGAAGTTACCTTAGCGAAGATTCGTTCAGCTACGAAAAGAGAAGGCGGACGTACAGCGCTGATTCTGATCTTGAAGCCGCCTATGAGGAATTAAACGAATTCCTTGGGCGCGGTGAGGGGCGCGGCGCGGCGCATGATTTTGAAGGGCAGTTCCGCAACGCTCATGCGGCTGCCGCGACAGCCGCGACAGCCGCGCCCGGCTCCCCGCCCGAAGCGCTGAGACCGGCTTTTGCGGAATTGGGCGTTCCGTTTGGCGCGGATCCGGAAGCGTGCAAAACCGCGTATAAAAAGTTGCTTAAAATCCACCATCCTGACCGTCACGCGGAGCATGCTGAAAACATGCGGAAGGCCACCGAGAAATCCGCGCGAATCAACGACGCGTATGAAAGGATCGAGCGGTGGCGGTCTACCGGAACGGTGTAAGCCCGCCGCATTGACAACGCCGCTCGCTCTCATTCATGCATGCGCCGCCGGCAGCCTATGAAAACATCGAATTTTTCCTTTGACCTTCCTGAACGCCTCATCGCCCAGCGCCCGGTTGCGAAGCGCGGCGCAAGCCGCCTCATGACGCTTGACCGCGCCTCGCATGAGCGGCGGCTCCTCCATGTCGCGGACTTGCCGGACATTCTTGACGCCGGCGACCTCCTCGTGTTCAACAACTCGCGGGTGCGCAAGGCGCGGCTTTTAGGAACCTCGCCCAACACCGGCGCGCGCGTGGAATTTCTCCTGCTCAAGCGCCTTGGCGAATACACGTGGCAGGCTATGGCATCCCGTTCAAAACGCAGACGGATCGGAAGCCGCTGCTTGTTTGCCGACGGCACGCAGGCGGAAATCACCGGCTTGGACGGAGAATACCGCATCCTTTGTTTTGACGCGCCGGTTGACGATGCATGGCTTGACATCCACGGCCATATTCCGCTTCCGCCGTACATTAAACGTCCGGATGCGCCGGAAGACGGCGACCGCTACCAGACCGTGTACGCAAAAAGCGCCGGCTCAGCGGCGGCTCCGACAGCCGGACTGCACTTCACGGAAACCCTGCTTGCGCGGCTCACGGAGCGGGGCGTTGAAACCGCGTTTATCACGCTGCATGTGGGGTTGGGAACCTTCTTGCCGGTTCGGACGGACCATATAGAGGATCACACGATGCACGAAGAAGTCTTCAGCATAGACGAAAAGGCGGCTTCCGCGGTCGAACGCGCCAAAGCCGAAGGCAGGCGCGTCATCGCCGTTGGAACGACCAGCGTCCGCGCCCTTGAATCCGCGTGGACTGACGGACGCCTTGCGCGAGGAGACGGCGCGACCGCAATTTTTATATATCCGGGCTATGAATTCAAGGTGATAGAAGGGATTTTCACCAATTTTCATACGCCAGAATCCACACTGCTCATGCTGGTTTCGGCGTTTGCAGGCAGAGACTTTATTCTGGACAGTTATTGCGAGGCGATCCGGCATGAATTCCGTTTTTTCAGCTATGGAGACGCCATGCTCATCCTGTAGGAGTCTGTCATGCCTGTTTTCCGTGTTTCCGGCGACGCCATCCTTCTTGACATAAAAGCCGTTCCCGGCGCGTCAAAAACAGCGATTGCGGGCGTTCAAGGGAACCGTCTGCGCATAAAAATAGCCGCCGCGCCCGAAGGCGGCAAAGCCAACGCGGAACTGCGCGCCTTCCTCGCAACATCGCTTTCCTGCGCCAAAAAGGACGTCGCATTAAAAACCGGCGAAAAATCCCGCCTCAAAACGGTCATGCTGCCGCTTGCGGCGTTACAAAAACTGGAAGCGCTGATTTAATGTCGCATTCGCGTATCGCGGCTTGACAATTTTTGAAAAATACTATTGACAAGCGACTAAGAAGCGCGCGCGCTTTTTCAAAATATATGAAAGGAGCGTTGACAGAAATATGAATTTACTGGACAATAATCAAACCGCGTCTAATAACGCCCCCGAACCACCCTCTAGAAACAACTTTTTATACTGTTCATAGCGATAATCATTGGACATGTCCGGCAACCCGGCTGATTGTCCCACAAGCCTCCCAAAAGATGCAAATTTCTACAGTAGGCGCATTCACGGCTGGCGGACAGGTTCATAATGGCGTCTTAAGCTCCACATCTTCAGTTGTATGGCATAAGATTCAATTTTCATCTCTTACCGCCATAACAATAATAGGTTATCTTGGTTCCATTGAACGATATGCGCTTGCCGGACAGTCTTATTATATGAAAGTCGAGGCGAATCCCTCAACTTCCTATACAGGGACATATAGGATTGGAATATTAGAACAATAAAAAGTGCGCCATTGTATAAAGGCATTCCGTAAAAACAGGCGGCGCCTGTAGGAATCGCCTTCCGCCGGAAAACCGCGCCGCCATGGAGCGTTCCTCCAAAGCGGCGCGGATCACTGTACCGCAATCTTCGCGGAAACCGGCTTTGCCGCGCCTTTCTCGACCGAAACGGCGAGCGGCTCCGCATCTGCGGCGTTCACCGTGCAGGAGCCGGAAATTTGAAGGCGCGGAGGCTTGGAGATGGATCGCCAGCGGTTCTTTGGATATAAGGACATTGATTTTCGCTTCCCGTTGAGCTATTGTCATACCGACGCCCTTGCGTCCCCTTTTTTTATGAAAGATTTTTGATGATCCGCCTTGCCAGCGCGTCGTTGATCTTCGGGCGTCTTGGAACATCCGCACTCGGCTGAATACATTTGTCATGGTTTTTGCAATGCTTTACAAAAACACACCCTTGTTCCCGGGGAATTTTGAGGAGATCGCCCGCTTTATCCGGCAACAACCTTCAAATGTCCGGTCTTTTTCTCGATATTCTTTTCCCGGTTTTCCTCAAGATAAATTTCCAATTTCCTGTTTCAGCATACTTTAAGCATATCCCTTCCGGCCATTCCCGGTCAAGATGACGGACGACCGCCATGCGTCCTGAAACGCAAGGGCGTTAAATTTGGCGTCAGACACCCCTGCGTTACCATTAATCCGCGCCATTGTACATCAGCGGCGCGAATCACGCTATGACAATCTTCGCGGAAACCGGCTTTGCCGCGCCTTTCTCGACCGAAACGGCGAGCGGAGCCGCGTCAGCGGCAATCACCGTGTAGGAACCGGGAAGCAGTACGCTTTCACCCTTGTCATTGACGCTTTCAAACGCCGAAGAGTCAAGCGTGAACGCCGCCCGCGCCTGTCGTCCCGCGGGAATCGACACCCGTTTGAAAGCGCGGAGGCTTGAAGATGGATCGTCAGCGGTTCTGTCGTCCCTGACGATGTATAGCTGCACAACCTCATCGCCGTCCCGCGAGCCGGTGTTGGCGACATTCACCGCAACCTCGACCGAACCGCCTTTGGAAAGGGTTTCCTCAGACAGGGCGAGGTCTGAAAAGGCGAATGTCGTGTAGGAAAGCCCGAATCCGAAAGGAAACAGGGGTTTTTCGGTCATGTAGCGGTAGGTGCGCCCCTTCATGGCGTAATCTTCATACGGCGGAAGCTGGGACGTGGAAGCAGGGAATGTTACCGGCAGCTTGCCGGAGGGCGTTGTATCGCCGAAAATGATGTCCGCAACCGCGTCGCCGCCCCGCTCTCCCGGATACCAGACGAAAAGAATCGCGTCCGCAATGTCTTCCGGTATGGCGATGGCGCTGCCGCCGGTCAGCGCCAGCACGATGGGCTTGCCCCGGTTTTTAAGCGCCCTCAGATAGGCGAGCTGGTGATCCGGCAACTCAATGGCATTGCGGTCGCCTTTGCTGTCGGAGGCGATGACATCTCCTTCCTCGCCTTCCATGGCGTTGTCAAGCCCGAACACCGCAATCACCACATCCGCGCTTTCCGCCATGCCGACCGTCCAGCCCATGTTGTGGTTTTGATCGTACATCATACACGCCTGATGGTAGTCCATGGTCATGTCGAACCTGCCGCGCATTTTTTCGGCAAGACCCTCCAGAATGGTGACCAGATGGGAACTCAACCCATGATAGTTCGCTATAAGCGCATGGATGTTCGCCGCCGCCGGACCCATCACCAGTATCTTCCTGATGGAGCCGTTGTCTTTGAGCGGAAGCAGGTTGTTGTCGTTTTTAAGCAATACAATGGAGCGTTTGGCCGCTTCAAGGGCAAGCGTCTGGTGCTTTTCGCAGTTGACGATCGCGCCGTCCAGCGCCGCGTACGAATCGTCTTTCGGTTCATCGAACATGCCGAGTTTGAAGCGGGTGCGCAGGACGCGCTCAAGCGCGGCGTCGATCTGTTCTTCGGTTGCCAGTCCTTTCCGGTACGACGCAACGAGGTCGGGATAGGTGCAACCGCAGTTCAAGTCGCAACCAGCCTTGAGCGCCAGCGCGGCGGATTCTTCTGATGTTTTGGTTGTCTTGTGGTGTTCGTGGAAATCGCGGATCGCCCAGCAATCGGACACCACATGCCCCTTGAATTGCCACGCATCACGCAGAATTTCTTTTAACAGAAAGAAACTGCCGCAACACGGCTCGCCAAGCGTTCTGTTATACGCGCCCATGACGGACTCAACGCCATTTTCCACAAGGAGTTTGAACGCGGGGAGGTAGGTTTCAAACAGGTCTTTCATGGAAACTTCGACGTTGAATTCATGCCGGAGCCTTTCCGGACCCGAATGCGCCGCAAAATGCTTGGCGCATGCCGCGACCTTCAGACGCTCGGCGTCATCGCCCTGCAATCCCTTCATAAACGCAAGCCCGATTCTGCCGGTGAGATAGGGGTCTTCGCCGTAGGTTTCCTGCCCCCGCCCCCAGCGCGGATCGCGGAAGATGTTGACATTTGGCGTCCAGAAGGTCAGCCCCCAGTACTGCCCCCGGTTGTCCCGTTTGACGGCTTCGTTGTACTTTGCGCGGGCTTCATCGGAAATGGCTTCCGCAACCTGCCGGACAAACGCTTCGTCAAAGGTCGCCGCCAGCGCAATCGCCTGTGGAAACACCGTCGCAATGCCGGAACGGGCGACGCCGTGCAGACACTCGTTCCACCAATTATATTCTGGTATTCCAAGACGCGGAATAGCCGGACTTTCATACAGAAGCTGGGACACTTTTTCTTCCAACGTCATATTGGATACAAGTCCTTTGATTTTCGCTTCCCGTTGATCTATTGTCATACTATTTCCTTGCTATTTCGCCCTGCTCAATGTTACCGCAGCCGTTACAACAATGTCGTCCACAGACGCGCCGCGTGAAAGGTCGCTTATGGGTTTGCGGAAACCTTGCAAGAAAGGACCGAAGGCTTCGGCTTTGCCGAGACGCTGCACGAGTTTGTACCCGATGTTGCCGGACGCGAGATTCGGGAACACCAGCGTGTTCACCTTGCCTTTGACGGGGCTGCCCGGGGCTTTTTTATCCGTAACAGAAGGAACAAGGGCGGCGTCCGCCTGCAGTTCGCCGTCAAACAGGAAGTCCGGGCAACGGGACTTGAGGATTTCAACGGTCCTCCGCACTTTGCCAACATCATCAAATCTAGCGTCAGCGGAACCTTTGGTGGAAAAGGAAAGCAACGCCACAACCGGCTCCACACCCAGAAATTCCCGGCAGGACTGGGCTGCGCTTACGGCAA
This sequence comes from Treponema sp., assembly GCA_031257675.1. Classification (GTDB taxonomy): domain Bacteria; phylum Spirochaetota; class Spirochaetia; order Treponematales; family Breznakiellaceae; genus JAIRKH01. The sequence continues at coordinate 17,852 of JAIROG010000037.1, forward strand.
TATCCGCAAGCTGCTCTTCGGTGGGATCAGGAATGACCGCGCAATCTGAGAAAATAAGCGCCCCGTCAACGCCCCAAGCGGGATCGCCGGTCTGCATGACGAAACAGGATGACGCGGTTTTAGAAGAAGCTCCCACGGTGTCGAGTCCGGCTTTTATCATGGCGCCGGTGGTGTTTTCAGCGCCCGCTATCATGGCGTCCGCGTCCCCCGCGTGAACCATCATGCCGCCCCAGTGGAGCGGCTCCAGAATTTCCGCTTTCGCGGCTTCCAGCGTGGCCGGTTTCGGCACGGGCTTGCCCGCTTTGAGCTTGGCTTCGTCCTTTTCACGCTTCATCTCGTAGTAGGTACGCGCGTATGCGTCAAGGCTGGGCGAGGACGCCGGATCAACGATGGCTATTCCGTCCAGCGAGACGCCTTCCTGCGCGGCCACCGGCTTGATTTCCGCTTCTTTTCCGACAAGCGTTACGGATCCGGCGAGTTTTTCATCAACGAGAATACGTGCGGCCTTTATGGTGCGGGGTTCCGTCCCTTCCGCAAGCACAAGCCTTTTCCGCATGGAAGCGGCTTTTTCACGCATATTTTTTACAAAATCCATTGTATGCTCCTTTATATGGTGTATATATTGGATATGATAGCGTAATGCCGTTGCTTGCGCAAGAGAGATCTTTTGCGCAACCGCATCGCGCCCTTCATCCGGCGGGGAGCCATGATATTTTACAGTTCGAATAAGAGGTTTGCGGCGGCAAAGATCGGGGTTGCAAACAAGAAGAGACGGCTTTTTAACGACCGCGAAAAACCGGCTTACAAGAAACCGGAAACCGTGATATACTACTCATACCATGCCGCTGTTAGCCGATTTTCACAACCATTCTTGTCTCTCTCCGTGCGGGTCACTTGATTTAAGCCCCCGTTGTCTGGCGGAACTGGCGGCGTCAAAAGGAGTCGCTGTCCTCGCGCTCACGGATCACAATTCAAGCCTGAACTGTCCGGCGTTCGCAAAAGTTTGCCCCCGGTACAACGTTCTGCCGGTTTTCGGCATGGAAGCCACCACTTCGGAAGAAATTCACATGGTGTGCCTGTTTGCGAGCCTTGAGGCGAGCCTTGCCTTCAGCGAATACGCCTATTCCATTCTCACGCCATTTCCCAATGATCCTGAGAAGACCGGAGATCAGGTGTTTGTCGACGAGCATGACGATATTGAAGGCGAGGTTGAGTATTATCTGGTGAATCCGCTTGATCTAAGTGTAGACCAGATAGGCGGCAAAGTCGCGGAGTATGGCGGCGTCGTGATTCCCGCGCATGTTGATCGGCCGGCGTTTTCCATGACGAGTCAGCTCGGCGTGGTGGTTCCCGGACCTTGGTCCGCAGTGGAATGTGTGCGGCTGCCCCCCTCAATTGACACGCTGGGCTATCCGCTCACCACATCATCGGACGCGCATTATCCTGAGCATGTGGCGCGGCGCCCTTTTTCGCTGGATATTAGCATGGAGGAGCTTGCGCCCCATGGTTTGGAGGGAGAGGCGGATATGGCGGCTTTGACGAAGGCGTTGCGGAGAAGACCCGCGTATGCGCCTCCCTGTCCTGAAAAACAGGATATTAAATTCTTTTTATAAAATAAAAACGTAAAAAATTTCTGTACTATGTAACGTTTATGCCGCTTCACTGTTTATTATAGTACATTCCTCCTATAAGACATATGTAATACCGTTGCCGTTCTCCTCCTTTCGGCAACGGTATTTTTTTCGCCATTGCCTTTTTTAGTGAAAACCGGTATTGTATACGCATAGCCCGAATGAACACAAATAGAACAAGGCTTTTCATCTTTATATTTGTCAGCGCTTTGCATGCGTTTTTCCTTTTTTTCATAGCGTTTAAGATAAACACGGCGATCTCAAATGAAGAACCCGCGCCAAAGGTGATGAAACTCGCGGATATTCGGGAAGACACGCCGCCGCCCCGCAAGGCGGCCGCTCCGCCGGATAATCCGCAAAACACCGCGCCTGCGGTTGCGAAAAACATGATCGCAACCGACAAGCCGCCGGATGCGGATCAAACGGCAGGCGATCCTGAATCTGCGGACTATGGAGGCGAACCCGCGGACATCGAGCCTGCCATAGAATTTCTTCCTCAACATAAAATATCAACGCCGCCTGCGCTGTCCGAAGATCAGATACGCAGAAATACGGAGTATCCCGCCATTGCCCTGCGTTCCGGCGTTGAAGGCACCGTGATTCTGGAGTTGTTTATCGACAGCAAGGGAGAAATTAGGCGGATCAACATATTGAAGGAAGACCCGCCTGACCGCGGCTTCGCCGAAGCCGCGGTGAACGCATTCAGGGACGTAACGGCTGTTCCGGCTGAATCAAACGGCGTCGCGGTCGCTGTGCGCTACCGGTATCCGGTGCGCTTTAAGATTAAGCGGTGACGGGTTTCATACGCGGTTCGCGCCGCGTTGCCAAAAGGCAAAAGCTATTCCGCTCCTTTCATGGCTTCCGCCATCTTGATGCTCCGCAGCTTCGGCAGCATGAGAAGATCAACCGCGGCTGAAAAAAGCAGCGTGATAACGCCGGAAAGCGCAAAACCAAGTCCGGAAATGTCCCTTCCGAACATGAGGTCAGCGTTTTCCGCAACGCCGATGATAAACCGGTGCAACGGAACGCCCAAAAACAAGCCCGCGCCGGCGCCTATCACGCTCAACGCCGTGATTTCCCTGAAAATATAGGCGGCGGCTTCGCTCTGATGAAACCCAAGCACCCGCAACGTGGCAATTTCCCGCTTCCGCTCGTTGATGTTAATGTTGGTGAGGTTGTAAATGACCAGCATCGCAAGGCAGCCGGAGGCGACAATCAGGATGATCACCACAAAACTGATGCTGTTGAGCAGGTTGTTGTAAGAGACTTGGGTTTGCGAGGTGAATGAAAGCATCATCACGGCGTCGTTGGAGAGCATTTTTGCGGTGAAAACGTTCTGGGCTTGCTCCTCGCGTATGCCGGTGATCGCCAGTATGGTTCTGAGCCGGATGGTTTCCTCATCGTTTCCATTGCTGAAAGCGCTTTTATAAGCCGCCCTTCCAATATAGCAATAAACCCCCACATAATTTTCCGTAACGCCCGACAGCCTGAATTCGCCCCTTTTCCCATCCGCATTCTCTATGGTGAACGCGTCGCCTACGCTCAAATTCAACCGTTCAGCCGCCTTTTCTGTCAAGACAACGGAATTTTCCGTGAAAACAAGGGCTTTTTTTGTTTTTCTCTCCCTTAAATTGACAAAATCAGGGAAGGCGTCTGCGGATTGAGGGACAATGAGCGATGATCCAAGCCTTTCATCGCCGCGCCTGATGAAACCCGCTTCGCTATGAACCGCAATCCACCGGCTCTCATCGTCAATGCCGTCAAACGCTTCGGACTTGAGTTCAATGCGGACATCGTAGAGAAGAATATCGGAGAATTCGGTGCGGGCGATGTCAACGATGGAGTCTCTCAAGCCGAAGCCGGCCACCATGAGCGCGGTGCAGCCCATGATGCCGATAATGGTCATAAAAAAATGCCGCTTCTGGCGGATAAGGTTGCGCACTGTAACCTTGTGGGTGAATTTCATCCGCTTCCAGATGAAGCCGATATATTCAAGCAGGATGCGTTTGCCAGCCTTTGGCGCGCGCGGCAACATGAGGGCTGACGGCTTTTCCCACAGCGAATGATAACAGGCGAATATGGTCGCCGTTGTGGTGGAGGCGAGCATGAGGGCGCATGCTATGAGACCAAAACCCCAGTTGAAAACCGTCACAAGGGGTGGCAGATGGTACAAGGTTCCGAATGCGTTGTAAATGGCTATGGGAAGCGCTCTAAACCCAATGACCATGCCAACCGCGGAACCCGCAATGCCGGTTGCGCCGCAGTACACGAGATATTTCACAAGAATCACCCGTTTCCTGTATCCAAGCGCTTTGAGCGCGCCGATTTGGGTTCGTTCCTCAGAGACCATGCGCGTCATGGTGGTGAGCGCCATAAGAGCCGCAATCAGCAGGAAAAACACCGGAAACACCTTTGCCACGTCATTGATTTTTTCGGCGTTGCCCTTATATGCGGCCGCTCCCACATTGCTGTTGCGGTCGAACACATACCACACGGGCAACGGGACATCTATTTCAATGGTTTGTGAACGGGCGTCTTCTATTTTTTCAGCGCCGCGCCGCAACTCCGACTCGGCGTTTCTCTTTTCCCGCGCAAATCGCGCTTCGCCCGCAACGAATTCTTTCCGCGCATCCAGCAGCTTTCGCCTGTTCAATGCGATTTCCGCCTCGCCAGCGGCGATGTCCGCTTCCCGCGCCGCCAGTTCCCGCTCTGCGGAAGCGAATTCCGTTTCCGCCCGCCGCCTGCCCTCTTCGAGTTCCGCCCGACCCCGCCGCAACGCGGCTTCCTGTTCCGCAACGGTTTGAACGCCCGTGTTATATGCCGCGACTCCCTCGTCATACTGCGTGACGCCCTCTTTCGCTTTCTTGCTCATCATAAGAAGCCTTGATGCGCGTACTTTTTCCACTTGTTCCCGCGCCGCGTCAAGCTGCGACTTGCTTTCGGCAAGCGTCCGCTTCGCCTTTGCGATTTCCGCCTCCCCCGCCTCAATAGCCCTTTCGTTGGCCGCGAGATCCCGCTCCGCTTGGGCTTTTTCACGCGCAAACAGCTCCCATCCTTGGGCTATTTGGCGTTTTCCATCCTCTATCCGCGTTTCAGCCTCGGCAAGCCGCGCTTCTCCTTCAGCGATTTCAGTCGCGGCTGCGTCCAACCGCTTCCTGCCCCGCTCAAGCTCGCCATAGGCAAGCGCCTTTCCTTTCTCGTATTCGGCTTCCGCTTCGGCAAGCGCTTCGTTTTTCTTTCGCTCCGCAATCTTCCGCGCTTCCGCGAGAATTTCTTGCCGCCTGACCAAAGAGCGTTTCTTGCCAAAGCCTTCAATGTGTTCAACAGCCCTGTCAACAAGCTCCTGATACGCGGGAGAAAAGGATTCCAGGGCGGCGGCGTCTTTCAGGGTGATGAAAAAATCCGTGTATGCGGCGAGATTGTAACACCGCCTGTCAACGTATACAACCATGTCAAGGCTTCCGCTTCCCGCGGTACTCGGCTCCCGCTCCATTGACAGGAAGAGCGGGCTCCTGGCGATTCCGGCGACCGTATACTCAATCACGTTGAAAGCGTCGCCAAGCGTCTCAAACGAGTCGTTGTATTTGAGGGTTTCCTCTGATATGGAGATTCTCGCGCCAACCGGCGGCGTAACAAGATGTCCGCCGCCCTGCTGTACAAGACATTCGTTGGGGGACTGCGGCATCCCGCCTTCCACTATCTCCAGTTTAGCAAGTCTCATGCGCTCAAAGGGAAGCCCATACACACGGGCGACCATCGTTTCATCAGCCTCCACCGTGACGAGCGCATCGAGCGCATAAACGCCCATCACCCGATCAACCGCATCAAACGCGGCAAGTTCTTGTTCATCGTCCCGGGTCAACCCCATGGAACCCTTGACAAAGACATCCATCATGGACGTTTCGTCAAAATAGCGGTCAACCGACAGCATCATGTCCGGCGTAGTGGCGAGCAATCCGGACAGAAACCCAACGCCCAGCGCAACGATCCCAAAGATGGCGATAAACCTGCCGAGACTGCCCCGAATTTCACGGACGATGGTTAATATGTATGTTCCGCCTATTTCTTTCGACATAATGATCGCCTCTGTTTCGCGCCTCCAGCGGCATCCATGGATGCCGGAATCGCCTCTTATAATACGGGTATTGCGGGATATATGCAATACCTATGCTCAAATTCACCGCCTAGACGCGCTGGGAATGTATCTAAAAAAGTACGGCGTATTGACAAAACAGCGTATATATCCTATAAAATACATGGAATTATAAACTGTCCGGTTTCCAAAAACTGTCGCCTTGCGCGGTTTGGAACAAGCTCTAATTTATGAACCTGAACATGAAAACGCCACCTCTCGCGTCCGATGCGGTTTTGACGGTTTCACCGCAACGCACGCTGTATGGTCTTTCTTCCGTTTCTTCTTTATTAGCTTGCGGACGCGCGCATCTCAAGACAACTCATGTTAAAGGCGGAAAGCGACGCCATTGCCCGCTTCAATGCCGCTAGGCGCATGTGTGATTTCACCGCAAAATGGGTGAACCGCCTATTGACGGGTTCTGTTTTATGCTTTTATGACATGCCTCAACGTCCCGCCGTTTCTTGTAAAGCTCTTGAACCGGACCCCTGCCATCGTTTTGTCATTGGCCGCCGAATGCCGCTCCCCCGCCGATCCGCCCTTGTTCTTAAAGACTTGTCTGTAAAGAATCGCCTGAAATTGTAAACCTTTCAAAATAACCGGCGTTGGCGTCCCTTCGGGTGTTGACAAACCGGCCTTTCCATCTCCCTCTTCACTCCGCGCCGCCAGCCGGTTGTCTTTCATTTCAAACATAAAGGCTTTCGTCTTCTCTTGAAGAAATCTCATGATTTCATTCGAGCGAAACCATGAATCCGCCGCTATACACCCGAATTCCACTTCCATGATGTTCAGCCATAATGATTTGCCGTTTAAGTCTTCCCCGTCTAGAAACCGGATTATTTGATCGCGGACTATCGCTCTATCAACCATATCTGACAAACCGGCCGCCGCCGCCTTGTTGCGTCAACCCCTGCGTACCATGAGTTATAAAATAGTTTCGCATGTCTTGATTTTTTTTGTAAATGTCGCTATATTCTAACACTATATGCAAAACAAACAGCGCTGGACGGCGTTTGGTTTTGCCCGATACAATTTGAGCATAGGAATTTGAGGAGAGTTATGTTATGAGCATCGACATCTGTAAGATGCGGAACATCGGAATCAGCGCGCACATTGACTCAGGAAAGACGACGCTTTCTGAACGTATTTTGTTCTACAGTAATAAAATCCATATCATCCGCGAAGTGCGGGGCAAGGACGGAGTAGGCGCGACCATGGACTCCATGGACATTGAGCGGGAGCGCGGCATCACCATTCAAAGCGCCGCGACTCAGGTGGAATGGAAAGAACATACCATCAATTTGATCGACACGCCCGGACACGTTGACTTTACTATTGAAGTGGAACGTTCTTTGCGCGTTCTGGACGGCGCGATTCTCGTGCTGTGCGCGGTGGGCGGCGTTCAATCCCAGTCTATCACAGTGGACAGGCAGCTTAAACGCTACCATGTCCCGCGCATCGCCTTTGTGAATAAATGCGATCGCGCGGACGCGAACCCTTTCAAGGTGAAAAACCAATTGCGGGAAAAACTGGGGCTTAACGCGGTTATGATCCAAATCCCCATTGGACTTGAAGACAAACTTGAAGGCGTGGTCGACCTTGTAACCCAAAAAGCCCTGTACTTTGACGGCGACAGAGGCGAAATCGTGCGGATCGCCGAAATTCCAGCGCACCTCAAAGCGGAAGTCGAAAAGCGCCGCGAGGAAATGCTTGACGCGGCTTCCATGTTCGATGATTCGCTCATGGAACTGATAATGGAAGGCGGCGATATACCGGAAGATACGATCCGCGCGGCTATCCGCAAGGGAACGCTGGCGGAGAAGCTGGTGCCGGTGATGATCGGGTCAGCGTACAAAAACAAAGGCATCCAGCCCCTGCTTGACGGCGTTATGTATTATCTGCCAAACCCCACTGAGGTGAAAAACTACGCGCTTGACATCGACAACAACGAAGATCACATAGAACTGACGGCGGACGCAAAAAAACCCACTGTCGCGCTTGGATTCAAACTGGAAGACGGCAAATACGGACAGCTTACGTATGTACGCATCTACCAGGGCGAGCTCAAAAAAGGCGACGAGCTTATGAACACCCGCGCGCGCAAGCGGTTCAAGATAGGACGGCTGGTGCGTATGCATGCCAATACAATGGAAGACATCAGCGAAGGCGTTCCGGGCGACATCGTAGCGCTCTTTGGCATTGAGTGCGCGTCCGGCGACACGTTTTGCGGCGGCGGACTCAATTACGCCATGTCTTCAATGTACGTGCCGGAACCCGTGATCTCGCTTGCCATTACTCCTAAAGACAAAAAATCAGCGGATCAAATGGCGAAGGCGCTCAACCGGTTCACAAAAGAAGACCCCACGTTTCAGACCTTCGTAGATCCGGAATCGAATCAAACCATCATCAAGGGTATGGGCGAGCTTCACCTGGACGTGTACCTCACCCGTATGCGGCGTGAATACAACTGCGAGGTTGAAACCGGTATGCCGCAGGTCGCGTACCGTGAAGCCATCACCACGCGGGCGGAATTCAATTACACGCACAAGAAACAATCCGGCGGTTCGGGACAATACGGCCGCGTAGCCGGCTACATGGAACCGTGCGAAACCGACTATGAGTTTGTGGACAACATCAAGGGCGGCGCGATTCCCACAGAATACATTCCGAGTTGCGACAAAGGGTTCCGTCAGGCGATTAAAAAAGGTTCGCTCATCGGCTTCCCCATTGTCAACACGCGCTGTCTCATCAACGACGGCCAATCCCATCCGGTGGACTCCTCGGACATCGCGTTCCAGTTGGCGGCAATAGGGGGGTTCCACGAGGCGTATGCCAAGGCGAATCCCTGCATCCTTGAACCGATCATGCGGGTTGCCGTCGAAGGTCCGACGGAATTTCAGGGAAATATTTTCGCCTCAATCAATCAAAGGCGTGGTATAATAGTTTCGTCCACCGAGGATGGAATAAATTCCCGCGTTGAAGCCGAAGTGCCGTTGAGCGAAATGTTCGGTTACTCGCCCGCATTGCGGGGCATGACCCAAGGCAAAGCCGAATTCTCCATGGAGTTTGAAAAATACGGGAAGGTTCCAGCAAGTATTTCTGATGCGCTCATCAAGGAATACGAAGAAAAGCGAAAGAAGGAGCAGAAATGACTATAGAAGATTTGATACGGCGCAGCCCCATACGGATTTTTGAACAATCCATTCATGGAGGGTTGAAGGGTGGAGAAACCGGCGTCATCGCGGCGCCGAACGGCATCGGCAAGACTTCCGTTCTGGTGCAGATCGCCTTATATAAATTGTTGCAATCGCATAAAGTCATCCACGTATCGTTTGTCAGACACATAGATCATGTTCTTTCATGGTACGAAGATATTTTTGACGAATTTACCAAAAAAAAGAGCCTTGAACACGCGAATGAAGTGAAAAACAGCCTCGTTAAAAATAGAGTGTTGATGAACTTCAATCAGGAGGGCATGACATGCGAACAGATATTGAAGAGCTTGCGCTCCCTGATCGTTGAAGGCGGTTTCCAAGCCGAATCCCTCATCATAGACGGGCTTGACTTCTCGCTTACGGACGCCGGTTTTTTCAGAGCGGTCAAGCAATTCGGGTCTGAACTCGACCTCTCCGTGTGGTACAGTTGCTCGGCGCCTGAAGGCGCGTATGACAACCGGAAAATCCCGCTTGTGATCAAAGATTATGTTGACGCCCTTGATGTGGTCATTGCGCTTGAGCAGAAGCTTTCCTACATAGAGCTTTCCGTATCCAAGGATAGAAATGTGTACACCCCGTCTTCCGCAACGCTGAAACTCGATCCCAAGACCCTGTTGGTGTTGGAAGTGGCGTAAGTCAGGCGGCGGCGCTCAACGCCGCGACATTCAAATTACCGCTAACGGTTAGGCGCTGGAACAGGCTATCCGCTCCAATTCCCAAGCAAACAGGGGGATAGAGCGCCTGTTGGGGAGGGGCAGCGGGTTTATACCGGCAGCGGATAGAGATTGCGTTCAAACGGTTAAAGTTATTGAAGAAGCCTATTATTCAAATGCCATGAGATGCCGGCGCATATTGAAGAGAGCGCCCGCGCATGGTTTTATGGGAAATTGTTATTGGCGGCCCTTTGTGAAACATGGTCAAGCAAAGGGCGTTTTTCCCCTCTACGGGAAAAGGAGCCTGATAAGGAGCGTCCGCTCTGGTGTGAGCGACGGCTTATGCGGGTCATGATAAAGCATATGTTTTGAGACCATCTCCTTCATGAACATGTTTGAACATATTCATCAAAATTGTACATTCTTATTAATTTCGCGTATTTTTCATTGGATTTATCGTATGCTACTCGTCAAAAGCGGTGGATTCCAAGTCCTATAAAACATTCCAATGCCTGTCTTCACCCACAAGCAAACAGACGACCCGGCGTTACGCAGCTTAAAATATTCGCTTTACAGCAAATAAGCTTCCTGTTTCAGCGGTTTTTTTCGTACAGGAAATACTTTTGTCAGACATGGAGATGCGGTTTCTAAAAACATATAATCAGCATCGCAAGCGTCGGCAAAACCATATTCAATTTCGTATGCCTTGTTATATATATATTCAGGTTTCCAATGTAATTTATTACATTTTCTTCCAATTCAAAAATTATATCCGGGAGTTCAAAAAAAAACGATGTCCTTCCGGATATACATATTTGAATGTGTGATATCCTGCCGGCAGTTTAATCGTTACAAGATCGCGCCCGCTTCGCAATTTTATAACAGCAGATGCGCTGGAAAAGAAATTGCCGGCTGTGTTTCTGTTTCGTTGATATATATTGATTGTCAAATTAGGAATATCTGTAGTGATTGCCGCAAACAAAAACGCTTCTGATTTTTTAGAAGGCAAAGAAGAGCCATCTTTTACATCTACTGCGGCGCAGTCGCTCGCTGTAAAACATACACATATTCTGTACTAACATCTCCATTTGTCTCCATAGTTCAGAATTTGGAGACACTTCAATAATATCATTCACCCTTTGTTCATAAACGGCTTTCTTGTCATTAATTACACGTTTTACCGCAGGTGTAGTGTAATGATTTCCATACACGAAAACATAATTATGTTGTTGTATGCTCAACATTGTCGTGGCAAAAGCGCCAGGAACATCTATCAAGCCATTGATGCATCCCTTTTTTAAAGGTAAAAATCTTGACAGGCTGATAGGCTCTCCTCAAGCGGCTGTCTTAAATAGACGCTAATATAATAAATGAGACTATTTTATTCCATCCCGTTTTAGCTGTATTTACAACAAAAGAAGAGATTTCAGGCGTGACCGCCGCGCAAAATACGGCGAATCCTACCGCCGCCGCTGAAATCTGAAGTAATTGCATTCCAATTCAAGTCTACCAGGCAAGGCGGGGATTTACGTAAAACAATCAGTTTCACTTGTTCGTTGATGATTTTCGACTAATTTTTGTAAATTTTTCCCTTCCACAAGCCGTAAGGGCGCTATTTTTTGTTTCTGGCGAACAATTCGCAACGGACGCGCCGCGACAACTCACTTGGATATTTGATCGATCCAACTCTTATCAAGACCGTCCATATCAATGGACTTAATGAGCTTCAACCAGTAGTTCGCTTCACTGTATGTTATATAGGGACCGCTACGGACGCGGTACACATTATTCCCTTTCACAACCGCCGGCTCAATTTTTGAGGGAATGCCTTTTTCTTTGAGGGCTTTTTGGGCGTTTTCGGCGTACGGCTTTGTGGCAAAGGAACCTGTTTGTATCCAATAGTTGTACGCCCTGGAGGAAGATGACGGCTTTGCGGCGCTTGGGGCGGACTTTGCCGCGGGTTTCGCCGCAGGCGCCGCGGGTTTCGCAGGCGTAGTCCGTAATGCGCCGCCGCTCTGTGAACTTTGTGAATTTTGCGCGCTTTGCGGCGCGGCTGGAGACGGGGAAGACGCGGGCGCCGCCGGCGACTGGACGGCGGGCGCCGCAGGTACGACGGTGATCGTTACAGGTTCCCCTTCATTAGGCGCGAGTCTGCTTTCGGAATCCGCGTTGCCAGACGCATCGTAGTTGTTGATAATAACATTCTGCGCGCCGGGAGCCGCGACGGGCGGATTGACAATCGCGTCTCGTACATCCATAGACGCGGGACGCTCCGGAGGCGCCTCTTCCGGCTTGGGAACGCCGGAAACCGCAGGCTGGGTTGCGGCCAACTCCTCGTCTTTAGACGAAAGAAGCGATAGAGGAAGCGCTATCGCAATGAATAAAAAGAGGCCGATTATCACTGATACAAACAGTATTTTTTTCTTTTCCATCTATCTATCCTTTACAAAAGCCTGAATCACACGATCCAATTGTTTTCGAACATTTCTTCCCGCAGAGTTATTGATAATGTATATATCGACTTTTCTATTATCGGCATTTTTCTGCAAATAGTGAGATGAAAAACCACTCTGGCAACGGAAGCGTTTTATAAGCTCAAGCCACGGCAAGCGGTCCCGTTTTTTGGCGCGGACGAGCCGCGTCGCAAATCCCGCCTTGACAATGACAATGGCGTCAAGGCGGTCAAACGCGATTGACCGGTGGAGCAACGCCGCGTTGACAACGCAAGATTGTCCGCCCTGCGCCGCGATCCATTCGCTGGTGAGCGCGTTTGCCGCAGGATGGACAATGGCTTCGAGCGCCGCCAGTTCGCGCGGACTCCCAAAGACTTTTTCTCCCAGCAGGCGCCGGTCTATTTCTCCGCTCTCCTTTCCCAACACATCAACGCCGAAACGCGCGGTTATCGCGTCCCGCTCCCGGCGGATCGCCTCGTGTCCCAGCTTGTCAACGTCAAGCGCGGGGAACCCCTGTTCTTCAAGCAACGAGGCGATGTAATTCTTCCCCGAACAATACAGTCCGGTTAAACCGACAAGCATGGCGTTTAATGAAAATCTCCCCAGCGTTTGCCGATCTCCACGCTGACCCTCAACGGGACTCTCAGCGAGATCGTGTTCTCCATATATTCCCGTACGAGCGCCGCGGCTTTTTCCGCGTCATCTTCAGGGACTTCAAGGATGAGTTCATCATGCACCTGCAACAAGAGTTTGGCGTTGCTGTGGGTCGCGGCAAGGGCTTTGTCGACGTTCAGCATGGCGGTTTTCACTATGTCCGCGGCGGAGCCTTGTATCGGGGTGTTCACCGCGACCCGCTCGGACGCGGCTTTTTCGGTCTTGTTTGTCGAGTTGATCGCCGGTATGAAGCGTCTTCTGCCCAAAAGGGTCGAGGCGAAACCGGTCTCCTCGCACTGTTTGACGAGGCGTCCGACGAGATTGTTGATGCCGGAATAGGTTCTGAAATAAGCTTCGATGAACGCCGCGGCGTCATGGCGGCTTATGCCAAGCTCATTGCTGAGCCTGAACGCGCTCATGCCGTACATCACCCCGAAGTTGATGACCTTGGCGACGCGGCGCTGTTCAGGCAACACTTTATCCTCGTCAACGCCGAAAATGAGGCTTGCGGTGCGCGCATGAACATCTTTGCCGTCACGGAACGCCGAGATGAGGGCGGGATCTTCGGACAGATGCGCCAGCACCACGAGTTCGATCTGGCTGTAATCCGCGGAAATGAGGAGATGCCCGTCTTTTGCGATGAAGGCTTCCCGTATGCGGCGTCCCTCTTCGTCCCGAATCGGTATGTTCTGGAGGTTGGGATCCTTGCTTGAAAGCCGCCCTGTTACGGTGCCGGTTTGGAGAAAGCTGGTATGTACACGGCTTTCCGCATCGGCTTGGGAACCGAGCGAGTCAACATAGGTGGACTTGAGCCGCGAGAGGGTCCGGTGCCTCAACACCATGGCCGGCACCGGATCGTTGCGGGCAAGCTCCTCCAGCACCGCCATATCAGTGGAATAGCCGGTCTTGGTTTTCTTGCCGGGCTTTAGCCCCCGCTCCTCAAAAAGCACTTTTTGAAGCTGTAGCGTGGAAAAGATATTAAAATCATGCCCAACCAACGCGAAAATGCGGGCTTCCATATCTTCAAGCGCATCAGTCAATTCGTCCCCATAATCCGCAAGCGCCTGTTTTTCAATCATAATGCCTTCGCCTTCCATCTCCGCCAGAATCGGGAGCAGGGGCATTTCAAGGTTTTGGAAAAGCGGGAGCAGTTCGGCGCTCCGCAACTTTTCCTCAAGAAGCGCCTTCAAACGGAAACAAAGATCCGCGTCTTCCGCCGAATAGCGGGTCGCGGTCTCAAGCGGAACGGACGCGAACGTCTCGTCTTTCGGCACAATGTCTTTGTAAAGAAGGGGCGTATGGTTAAAATAGTAGCCCGCAAGCGAATCAAGGGAAAAGCCGGCGCGATCGGGTTCGTTGAGCCACGCCGCGATCATAGTGTCCCAGATGTTGCATTGCCAGCGGGCTATCCCCCAGCGCCGGGACACCTCGTAATCGTACTTTGCGTTATGGGCGATGATGGTCATGCCGGGGTCTTCAAACAGAGGTTTTATGGCGGAACGCGCCAACTCCGGATCAATAAAAGGACTGCCCATGCCGTGCGAAGCGACCGGTACATATACAGCCTCTTTGAGCGTGAAAGAGAGGGAAAAGCCCACCGGAATCGCGTTCCATGCGTCAAGGGAATCAGTTTCAAAATCAAACGCCATGAGGGAGCGTTTACGCGCTTCGTCAAGCAGGACGCGCAACTCCTCAATATCCAGTACGGTACGGTACAATCCTTCGCCAAGCATCTCTTCATTGAGCGCGTCCGGCGTCCGCGCCGCCGGCGCTGCGGTTTGAGCGTCTTTTTCATGGAAGGAATTGGAGTAAACGGCGGCAACATCGAACATCTCCGCAGTTTCACGGCAGTTTTCACGAACAAGAATAGCGGCGCCCGCGCTCCTGCGTATGTTTTCTATCGAAAGCTCGTCAATCGCGGACACGGGAAGCGGCACATCGTCTTTCAGCGCGACAAGCGTTCTTGAAAACCACGCGCTTTCTTTTCCTTCCGCGAGTTTTTTGCCGATTGCGCCTTCAATGCCCGCGATGTTGTTGAAAATCTCCTCAAGCGATCCGTAACGCGCCATGAGCTTGACCGCGCTTTTCTCACCTATGCCTTTCACGCCGGGCACATTGTCCGAAGAATCGCCGGTAAGGGACAACAGGTCGAGCATTTTTGCCGGAGGCACACCCCATTCGGCTCTCACCTCATCGCCGCCGATCAAATCCCATGTCCCGCCGGCTGTTTTTGAGGGACGCAGTTCATAAACGCCGTCTCCCACGAGTTGCAACAGATCTTTGTCACCGGAAAGTATGTAACATTGGCGCTTTTCAGCGCGGCATTTCTTCACCAGCGTCGCAATGACATCATCGGCTTCAAAACCGTCCGCCCGCAGTATAGGGATGTTGAGGGCCGCTAAGAATTCTTCCACAAGCGGCACTTGCGCGTGAAGGTCTTCAGGCGTTTTTTGCCTGTTCGCCTTGTATCCGGCGTACAATTTGTGCCTGAACGTCTTGCTTCTCGGATCGAAAACAGCCGCGAGCATGCGCGGTTTTTGCGCGGTCTCAAGCGGTTTTCCTCGCTCATCGACCGCCGGAGCGCCGTTGTTCAAAAGTCCGGCAAGGCTGCGGGCAAAGCCGAACAGAACGGAGATGTTTTTACCCGCTGTGTTTCTCAAAGGGCGTTTCAGAAAGGCAAAATAAGAACGGTAGATAAGGGCGTATGAATCAATAAGATAAAGAGGAAGCATACATAACTATTATAGACGGGAAATCGGGAATTGTCAAGAATACAGACGGCTCCAGAGCCGTCTCACGGCGAAGCGCAATACGGCTCCGCCGTGAACGTTTGTGTTGATGTATCTTAGATGCGGTACTCATCCCTGTCAATGCTTTTATAAGCGTCAACAAGGTCCTGCAAGCTGATTGCGTCAATACATTTGTTTATTTCCGTGTACAGTTCGCTCCATGTATGGCGTGAAAGACAGGCGCTCTGCATGGGGCAAATCTTTGAATGAACGCAGTCAACCGGCTCCATAGACCCTTCCACCGCGCGAAGCACTTCGCCTACCGTTATTTTGTCAACCGCCTTGCCCGGAAAGTAACCGCCCTGCGACCCGCGCACCCCGCGTACAATCCCCGCCTTGCGCAAAGGAATGAAAAGCTGCTCTAGATAACCGTCCGACATGCCGGTGTTTTCCGCAATGGATCTGGTGCTCGCGTACGTTCTTTCTGGAAGCAACGCCATATACAGCAAGGCTTCAAGTGAATAACGCCCTTTTGTTGAAATTCTCATAAGAATACCCTCTTTACTTATAAAAATAATACGTTATAATGGTAAAGAAAGCAAGTGGAAAAAACGGCTCGCCTGACACGGCAAATCCAGCTTGCCGCGGCTTTCACCGGCTTTCGCCGGGATTTTACAAAAAAGAGGAAAGCTCACGAGCGCACCAACTATGAATGAAGAAACAGCAATAGGATCCGCCCTACAGGAAACGCTTGCGGCGCATTTCAAATGGTTCCACAGCCACCCTGAACTCGGACACCATGAAAGGGAAACGACCGCTCGCATACGGAATATTCTTATGGATGCCGGCGTGAAAATCCTTGACACGGGTCTTAAAACCGGACTGGTCGCGCGCGTCGGCGGCGGCGAAATGGTTGTCGCTCTGCGTTGCGATATTGACGCCCTGCCCATCGCCGAAGCGACCGGCCTTGACTACGCCTCAAAAAATGGCTGTATGCACGCCTGTGGGCATGATTTTCACCTGACAAGCATGCTCGGCGCGGCAATGCTCCTGAAACAGCGGGAAAGCCGTCTTATGGGCGCCGTCAAGCTCATCTTTCAGCCTGCCGAAGAAACGGTAAACGGCGCGATTTCCGTGCTGGCTTCCGGCGTACTTGACGATGTGGCGGAGATATATGGGTTGCATACCGCGCCCGATATGCCTGTATCCATGATCGGGGTCAGCCCGGGCGCGGTGTACGCGGCCGTGGGATCTTTCACCATCCGTATACACGGGAAAGGCGGACACGCAGCCCATCCGCACGAGTGCCGCGACCCAATAGTCGCGCTCAGCCAGATCATAGGCGCGGCTCAAACCATTGTAAGCCGGCAGACCAGCCCCTTTGATTCTGCGGTACTGAGCTTCACCCATGTCGAGTCCGGCAATACGTGGAACATCATACCGGAAGAAGCCTTCGCGGAAGGCACGATCCGCGCCTTCGGTACGGATCGCTTCAACGCCATAATGGAGCGGCTTGCTCGCGTATGTAAGGGCGTTGAAGAAACCTCCGGCATACAGATCGATTTTCAGTGCGAACTCAATGCGCCCGCCGTAAACAACGATGCTGAACTGGTGGAATTTGTAAAGCGTACGGCTCAAGAATTGGGTTTTAAGACGGTTCCAAGCAGCCAGACTATGGGAGGAGAGGACTTCGCTTTCTATCTGGAGCGCATTCGCGGGGTGTTCTGGAACATAGGCGTCGCCAGCCCGGAGCCTGCGCACAACCCGCGGTTTGTCGCAAATCCGGCGGCGCTGGATACGGCGTCCGCGCTTTTGGCTTCCATTGCGGAGAAATCGCTGAAAAGGCTGCGCTCAATTGAATAGCAAACGAATCCGCGGCATACCGGTTCTTTTTGAAAATAGCGAGTGCATGGCGCTTGACAAACCCGCCGGGCTTGCGGTGCAGGGCGGAAAGGGAGTCGGAACCTCACTTGACCTCATTTTGAAGGCGGAATTTCCGCAACGTCCGTTGCTGATTCACCGGCTTGACAAGGACACGTCCGGCATCATCCTTGTCGCAAAAAACCGCGAAGCCGCCGCGTTTTTCGGCGGGCTTTTTTTCGCCGAAGATCGCGGCGGCGCGGGCGGCGTGATCAAGCGCTACCTTGCGCTGTGCAAGGGAACGCCTACGCCGGAGGCGGGCGACATCAGGCTCGATCTTGAGGTAAAAGGCGCATGGAAAACCGCCCAAACGCGGTACAAAAAAATCAACGAGAGGCGTGTCGCCATTGAAAATAGTGAGGAATTGTTTTCGCTGCTGGAAATTGAGCTTGGTACGGGGCGTATGCATCAAATCAGGCGGCACCTCGCCGGCATCGGCAACCCCATAGCTGGCGATGACAAATACGGCGATTTCAAGCTGAACAAGCGGCTCCGCAAGCATTTCGGCGTCAAACGCCTGCTTCTGCATGCTTCACGCTTGATAATTCCGGCGCCGGCGATCTCAAAGCGGGGCGGATTCGGCGACAGCGCCTTTGAGATCGACGTTTCAAGTCCGCCGCCCGATTGTTTTTTTATAAAGTAATAATCCACCGGCAGAGCCGGCGGCTTTAGGAAGCCCCCTTGAAGGGGCTAAATTAAAATTCATCTCCGCCTAGATTTAACGCGCCTTGCCTCCCATTGCCAAGATCCTCTTGGCTCTTGATATATTCTCTTCTAAATCCTGCCGTACTTGCATACTATCCACCGCTTTCCGCCGAACATTCCCATACGGCGCCTTCCTTCGGCGTTTCGGCGCTATCGCAACATGACGCTCGCATACCCAGTTGGCATCTCCTAAACTTCTCCAATCTTGCATAGGCGCTCCTTGCGCCGCCTTGCCGGGCGCTTCACGAGGAGCATACTAGCGTTCCCGCCTTACGGCGCAGCCTTTTCACGCCTCGCCGGCAGATCCGGCGCTTTATTTTTTAATAAAGTGTAACACTTCGCGCCATGCGGCGTTGCAACGTCCCGTGTGATTATGTATTGGAATGCGCGGATGCAACGCCGCCCTATAGAGCTTTAGGGCGCGGCGGTTCATTTCTGGTTTTTCTGAGCGCCAACGGCGGCCACATTCAGTATGGCGGTGAAGCGGTCTTTTTCAATAAGGTCAATGAGACGCGCTTCGGTAAAGCGTTTGGCTTCATCACTGAACACCCCCATCGTGAAGCAGATGCCTTTGCCCGCCTTGACTTCCTTGAGATGGGAGTGAAAATCCCGCACGATAAGCTCTCCCACGGTACCCTGGCTTCTGACGAATCTGAACGCGACCAAGTCTGACCATTTGGGAGTGTCAATTTCCGCGCTTATGTCCGCCCAGTCATTCTTTGTTACAGTGATGTCGGTGATTTTCACCTTTGCCCGCTGATAATAGCTCATTACGCTTTTTCTACAAAGGGCGACAAAATCCGCCTGACTTCCCATAAGGAAGATTTGAAGGTTTTTATTCGCGCTCAGTTCCTGATACCGGCTTATCAACGCGGGTACGTCTTTGTACCCCGGATTAGTCGTCTGTATTTGTTTGAGCAAAGGCAACGCCTTCCCAATATCGTTCCGTCTTATGTACGACGAGGCTAATTTATACCGTAAGTCTAACGCTATATCGGGGGAGATATTCTCGTGCTTCAAGCCAATTTCAAAATTTTCTATCGCCTTTTCGTAATTATGCGCATTCATATAGAGGGCGCCGGAAAGCAAGCATGCGTTTGGCCCCATAACCGGATCGGGACGCAGGTGCGTGAAGATTTTCAGCGCCTGCTCCGACTGATTCGCTTCAAAGTAGCACTCGCCTAAAACAAAGAGAGATTCTTTATCATCCGGCGCAAGATCTATCGCCTGACGGATAAATGACATGGCTTCCTTATGCCTGTTCAGTTTGAAAAAAGCATGGCCGAGGAGTCGCAACGTCGCGGCGTCTTCGGGATTTACAACACGGGCGCTGTGAAGCAGCTGCACCGTTTTCTCGTAATTTTTCTTCTGAAATTCAAGAACGCCAAGATTGAAATTTACATCAAAATCGTTTTGTCTCAGAGAACGGGCGACCGTAAGCCCTTTATATGCGTTGTCAACCAAGCCAAGTTTGAGAGCGCAGATGCCGTAACGGCAGTATACCGTAAATTCATCATTGCTGCCGCCAACCTCGGTAAGCGTTGTATATGCCTTATACGCTTCTCCCCAATCGCCCAGCGTATAAAAATGGTCGGCCACTGTAAAAAGAGCGTCTGGATCTTTGGGATTTTGGGCGAGCCTTTTGGTTGCTTCTTTTAATCTAGCGTTGTTGTTGCCGGTGGAATTTCCGTCTTTTCCTCTTGAAACGCGTCCGGCAAGTATGACGCCAGCCGCCACTACAAAAATGACAACAAGCGCTATAGTAAGAATAAAAGTCATACTATTCTATCGGCAGAAATCACCGGTTATTGCAGAGTTTTTTCTATGTTAAGCGTTCTGTTAAAAAAACCTCTTGACAAATACGGGGCGCGCTGGTAGACTTTTTTAATAATCTTGTTGGTTTGTTGGTTTAACTTGACTTGACTTGACTTGAAAAAATGGAGGCTATGAAATAATGACGGAATCCCGCAATGAAACGCTGGATGAAAGTGAATTTGATATTATATTATCTGATGATATAAATTTCTCAGGAACGGCGCGACTCGAAAAACCCTTGCTGGTGCGCGGTAAGATTACCGGAGAGATACTTTCGACCAGCCTCCTTGTTATTGATGAACCTGCGGTTGTAGACGCGGATATCACCGCCCCTCATGTTGTCATACGGGGGACCGTCAAAGGCAACGTGAACGCATCGGAAAAAGTCCACATCACGCTGACGGGCAAATTGCAAGGAAACATCGCCACCACCGAAATTTGTCTGGAATCAGGCTCTTTGTTCAATGGGCGTTGTTCCATGACCGCAAATCCCTCTCCTTCTGTACAAGAAACCGCGCCCAATTTATGAACCCCTCCTCTGCGCGCCGTTGCATGAGGCGCATCAGCTTGTGCATGTTCCTGCTTTCCGCATTCAGACTTTTTCCCCAAAACTCCCAGACAAAACCGGACGCGGTTGTTGAATACCGTACGGGCAACTACGAAAAAGCGGTGAGCATTTGTCAGGAAGAATTGGCCGGCAACGCCAACAACATCGACGCCCATGTTGTCGCGGCGTGGAGCCTCATACGGTTAGGCAGATACGAGGAAGCCTATACCTACGCGACAGCGGGACGCAATGTCAGCCGGTACGATCCGCGGATCATCGAAATTCTTGGAGAAACCAACTATTATCAGGGTAGAAATCAGGATGCCCTGCGCTACTTTCAGGAATATGTCAATTACGCGCCTGAAGGGGCGTCCATCGATCAGGTTTACTTCTTTATGGGCGAATTGTACATCAGGCTCGGCAAGTTCCGCTCGGCGGACATAGCCCTGACAACCGCGGTTCACTGGCAGCCGAAAAATGCGGAGTGGCTTGCCCGCCTCGCCTATGCCCGCGAAAGCGCGGGAGACTACGCCAACGCGATTTCGGCTTACGAGAAGGCTTTGTCAATTAACCCGCAGCTAACCGACGCGCGGCGCGGGTTTGAGCGGGCGCGGAAAGCGCTTAATGCGCGTTAAGGAAAAAATGAAACCTTTTTTCAAAAAAGACGCCGAAATAACACAAAAAACTTTCAACGCTCTTGAAGATGAGCAAAAGGAAATGATACGGGGCATCATAGGACTCTCCGGCACCACGGTGAAAGAAATCATGGCGCCGCGCATTGACACGGTTTTTATTCACGCAAGCGCGCCGAGAGATGAAATTCTCTCCGCAATCACAGAAAGCGGACATTCCCGTTTTCCGGCGTACGAAGAGACCATAGACAATGTTATTGGCATCCTCTATGCAAAGGATGTTCTTACCTGCCTTGTCAAGAATCAGGAATTCGACATTCAAAAACTGCTCCGCAAACCGTTTTTCGTGCCTGAGCCAAAACGCATTGACGAGCTTTTCAGGGAACTCAGGCGCAAACGGGTGCATATCGCGGTTGTAGTCGATGAGTATGGCGGCGTTTCCGGCATCGTGAGCATGGAAGACATCCTTGAGGAGATCGTCGGGGACATTCAGGACGAGTTCGACAACGAAACCGAGAACATAGTCAAAATAAACGAGAGCGTCTACCTCTGTGACGCCCGCGTCAACCTCGAAGACTTGGCGGAAGAGATCAACATCGACCTTCCGATTGACAATTTCGACACGCTGGGAGGCTTTGTTTTCGATCTTTTTGGAAAAATTCCTGTTAAATACGAAAAGACCGTGTATAATGGATGTGACTTCATCATTCAGGAAATGGAAGGCTACAAAATCCAGAAGGTAAAGATAGTGGTGAAGCGTGAAAGTGAGGAGTAGAAAATGAAGCGCCGGATCATTCTTATCATTGCAATTCTATCCGCAACCGCCAGTTCCCTCCATGCGCAAGCCGCGCAAAGCGCGCAAGCTCCCGCAAGCGCGGCCTCATACTACAATCAGGGACGCGCCTTTATGGTGGAGGAAGACTGGTACTCCGCGTCGGAAGCCCTGCTTGAATGTCTGCGCCTCAGCCCCGCCCATGTGGAAGCCACCGCCGCGCTCGCCGAGTGTTACTACAATCTAGGCGAATTTGACGAAGCCCTCGCATGGGCGCGGAAAGCTCGCGTCCTTGCAAGGGGAAATATAGCCCTTGCCAACCTTGAAGCCTTTACCCTCATTGCGCTGGGGCGGCTTGACGCGGCTTC
The DNA here is from genome assembly GCA_031257675.1 of Treponema sp. Classification (GTDB taxonomy): domain Bacteria; phylum Spirochaetota; class Spirochaetia; order Treponematales; family Breznakiellaceae; genus JAIRKH01. The sequence continues at coordinate 40,078 of JAIROG010000037.1, forward strand.
CCAAGTGATCGCCGAGTCGCTTTCCCGCGAACCCTACAACAAAGAAGCCTTGTTTGCCGCTTCGGAGCTTGACATCGCCCGCGGACATGCAGGGGACGCGGTTCGCCGCTATCAGGAAGCCGTCCGGCGTTATCCGGACGACAGACGCCTCCTCGTTTCCCTCGCGCTTGTGCAAGGCTCTCTCGGCAACACGGAGCAGGCGAAATCCTACATAGAACGCGCCATGCTTCAGCACCCGGACGACTACCGTGTCTACTACTACGCGGCTTACCTGGACGCGGAAGCGGGCAGAATTAATTCCGCAATAACGTATGCGGAAAAAGCGCTCTTCTATAAACCAGGGTTTGATCCGGCGCGTTCCCTTCTTGCGAATCTCCGTTACAGAACAGGCAAATATGAAGAGGCGGCGCGTCTTGCTGATGAGGCAGTCGCGTTCAACCAAAAGAATTTGAACGCGTGGTACCTCAAGGGCATGTCGTACGCCCAGCTTGGACGCAAGGGCGACGCCAGAAACATTTTTATAAACGCTCTTGCCATTGACCAAGGCGATGAATTTATCCGCATTGCGCTGGAAGAGCGGCTTATCGCCGACACCAACCTCGAAGACCCGGCGCGCATTCGCTGGGCGGACTACCACTTCAACCGCGCTCGTAATTATAAAGCCGCCAATCTGTCGGATCAGGCGCTTTTTGAATACCGCCGGGGACTCCGCATTAATCCTTACGCGCCTGCCAGAAAGGAATACGCCGAAATTCTCAGGCTGCAAGGCTACCCGACGCGTTATGTTGATGAGTTGCGCTTCATGCGGCAACTCGGCGTTGCGGACAAAACCGTGGAGGACGCGGTGGAAGCCTATGACGCTCTCCTGGCCGAAGCGCTTTACCGGCAATGGGGCGTTGATCCCGTGTCAAGCGTGGGATGCCATTGGAATGTAGCGATATTCTCGGTTGTTTCCCAGTCGAGCTTTTATCACGCGGACGCCGGCGCCCTCACCGCTTCCTATATAAAAGATTTTATGATCCACGATAGAAACATCATCCCCATGAACATCGAATTGAGGCAACCCTCTTTTTCCTCAGCTTTCAGGGAGGCGCGTTCAGCCGGCGCGGACTACTTTCTCATCATATCGGTAAATGAGAATGAGCGGGACATAGCGGTTAAGGGCGAACTCTTTGTAGCCCGCACCGGCTCCCCCGCCAGTGTCTTTTCCTCCTACCGCACCGGCGCTGACAAACTGCGGAACGCATCCCGCGGAATCACCGAACAATTAAGCGCATCTCTCCCGTTCAGGGGCGTACTGCTCCAGCATAAACAGGGGCAGGGGCTCATTGACAAAGGAAAAGCGGACGGGGTGATATCCGGATCAACGTACGATGTGGTGAAAAAGGAGCGGCCTGTCATCAAAAATGAAGGCATAGGAATCCTCTACTCGCCGGAGGATGTGGTCGGCAAGCTGGTCATTACCATTGTTGACGAAGAAGTCGCATCCGGTACGCTTACCCGCATCGGCTTCTTTGACCGGATTGCCGATGGAGACGAGGTGTTGTTGTTGCCGGAAGTTCAGGATGCCGCTTCGCCGCCGCGTACGGATCAACAGCCTGCGGCGGATCCGGAATTGCGCGCTTTGTTAAGAACCTTGCGCTGACTCCCCGTCGAAGCGGACGTATGGCTGCGCCGCGTTAGGGCTATCGGACAACCGCTTCCCCGTCACCGCCGGATGGCTGTTCGCCAGCCGCCTCACCGGTTGCGGGTGGCGCCGCAACTTGCGCCGTAACGATAACCATTTGAGGGGCGCTTGCCGTCGCGCTGAGATACACGGGTACATTCACATCAACCGGCAAGGAAAAAGAACCCGCTTCCTGAATTCCCGCGCAATCCACGCTGAATGCGTCAAGCGCCATGTACCGGTCGAGATCGCGTTGCCTGCCCTCAACAGAGAGGCTTCCATTCTCAATGTTCAAAATCGCCGTCCAGCGGGTGGAATCCAGATTTTTCAGGGTAATGGGAATGTTTTCGTAGGTTTTCTGTGAAAGGATCTCCTGCACAACGCCTTTGAATTCCACTGTCGCGCCGCCCCGTAGTATAGCAAGCGGTTCATGATTCAGAATGTTCACCACAACGGAAAAGTCCGAATCATGATCGCCAAGCTCTACGTCTTCGGTGAAAAGCTCTGAAATATTTGCGATCACATCCGCTGGACCATCAATAACGGCTTGTTCCGGCGAAAGACTCCAGTCGGCGAGGTGGTAGCCGTTGCGCAGGCTGCCCCTGACATTTGTTTTAAGCGGCACAGTTTTGCTCGCCTTATGATCTATGGTCAACGATATTTCTCCGGGCTCAACCTTTATTTCAAGAGGCTCAACGCCTAATGCGGTTCCTTTTTTCCGTATCTGTACCGGCGCGTGGTATGTGCCTTTGGTTTTCCCTTTAAGATCAATATAAGCGATAATGTCATCTTCCAGAATAGGGTAGACGCTGTTCGCTTCTCCACGCAGTCCCACACGGATCGTCTGGTCATACGGGCTGGAAGGCGTATAGCTTCCGTCAATTTCCAGACGCAATGGCGCCGAAAAAAAACGCTCCTCCATAGAAGACGCCTTGTGAAACGCAAACAACAGGATCGCCAGAACAACGGAAATCACCTTTGCCGTCCAGTTTTCGGCGATTTTCAAGAGCATTTTTCTATAGTCCAATGTTTTCATATCAGAAGCCTCTCTTATTTCTTGAATGGGCGGCTTCCGCATTAACGCTGTCAAACGAGCCGTTTGCAAACGAGTTTGTATCGCCGGCATCCACGCTTGTTTCTTCAACACCGGCGCTGCGTTTCCCATGCTCAAGCAGGTCCCGCAGTTTTCGGGAGGACTCTATGGGCGAAAGATCGTAGTACAATTTTCCGTCAAAAGCGAGGCTGATAGACCCGGTTTCTTCGGAAACAATCAGAATCACCGCGTCCGATTGCTCGGACATGCCCAAAGACGCTCTATGGCGGGTGCCGAAACTCTTTTTAATGTCCTGTTGCTCGGACAGGGGAAGAAAGCATCCGGCCGCCGCGATCCGCTCATTTTGAATGATCATCGCCCCATCATGAAGGGGGCCGTCAAACTCAAAAATGGCGACGATGAGGCTTGAAGAAATTTCCGCGTTGAGCTTTGTTCCCGTATCAATGATATTCTTGATGTTGATTTTTCGGGGAAATACGACAAGCACACCGCGCCGTTTTTGGGAAAGAATTTCCACAGCCGTGATGACGGCTTCCAAATGACCCGGATTCGGCTTCGCGTTTGGTCTGAAAAACTCGCTTTGCCCAAGCCGGAGGATAATTTTGCGCAATTCAGGTTGAAACACAATGGCGACCGCGATAAGCAGTCCAGGAGCGAGCGCCTTGAGTATCCACAGCAACGTGGTGAGTTTCAGCAAGGTCGCAAGTCCATACACCAAGGCGAGGAACCCCGCGCCCTTTATCATCTGTACGGCTTGCGTTTTCACCAAAAGACCATACGTCATGTACAGAAGCAACGCGAGGATCGTTATATCCAGCGCCGGACGTATCACGTCATATATTGCCGAGAGTTTCTGCAACCACTCCATTCAACACCTTTACCATGTCAACCGATTCTTTAACATCGTGTACCCTGATAATATCCGCGCCGGCAATAATGGCGGCGGCGTTAGCCGCAAGGGAGCCGGCGAGCCTATGCGCCACGCCCCTGCCAGTCAGTTCTCCAATGAAGGTCTTCCGCGAAAGCCCCGCCAGCACAGGATAGCCTAAAGCGCAGATTGTTGCAAGGCGCCTGATGAGCGCCGTGTTGTCTTCCAGACGCTTTCCAAACCCAATGCCCGGATCCAGTATGATGTTCTCCCGCGCAACGCCCGCGTCCAACGCCCTCTGCGCCGCGTCTTGCAAGTAAGCGGCGACTTCCGCCACAACGTCTTGATAGAACGGTTCCTTTTGCATTGTTTCAGGCGCGCCTTTCTTGTGCATAAGCGCGACTTTGGCGCCATGCGCCGCGCAGACCTTTCCCATGTTGGGATCGTCTTCCAGCGCGGAAATATCGTTGATGATGTTCGCCCCGGCTTCCAACGCGGCGTCCGCAATCGCAGCTTTCCGCGTGTCCACCGATATGGGTACAGTAGACTGGCGCCTGACGCCCCGAATGACCGGCAGCACCCGCCTGCCCTCCTCTTCCTCGTCTATGTACGCCGCGCCGGGTCTTGTCGATTCCCCTCCGATGTCGATAATATCCGCGCCGTCTTTCACGGCAAGCAACGCCTTTTCCACCGCCGTATCCGCGTCAGCCGCCCTGCTTTGCGGAAAAAAGGAGTCGTTGTTGCAGTTGACTATCGCCATGACAAGAACGCGGCGGGCAGTTTTATTGGTAGTAGTGATCATAACTCTTAAGTTGAGAGTATAAAACGGGAACGGAATAGCGTCAAGGGTTGGCGCAGGAATGAAAGCGGCGGAGCGCAAACAAAAAACCCGCCGCTTTCATGCGGCGGGCGATAATGCTCAATGCGCCGGATTATGGCTTACATTTCCGCATTGGCGTCTTCAACAATAGCTTGCCATGACGGGGTGACTTGTTCAATAAGTTGCGCGGGGTTCTGGGCTACGCCGTCAACCCACATATTCCACGCCATTTGACCTCTCGCAGCGTTGGTAAACCCACTCAGCAGGTTTTCATATTTGAAGATGCTGAAATCGGGATCACGAATCATAGCGACCGTTTCATCAACAGCGCGGGTGTCGCGGTAGATGTTATACTGAGCGGCTTTCCATGCGTTGTCATCATCGTTTCCCGGAGCGGGAGTCTGCCACAATCTATAAGCGAACATAATATTGTCAACCTCCTCCGGCGTATAGGTTGAGGGAATTACACATACATTCTCATCTTGGCTGAACAGGTAGTTGGAAAGTTTTGGCCCCTTGGGAAACAGTACAAATCCCCAGTCATCCGGCATTTCAGCAAGTTGTTGGGCCACGTACTGCTGAGCTATACGCATGGCGATCTTTCCGTCATGGAACAGCGGCTCGAAATAGTTCCAGTTCTCGTCAGCGCGTTGGGTTCTGACATAGCCGTCCAAGAACAACTGGCAAGAGAACTGAAGCGCTTCAAGGAATTCGGGCTTATTGATGGCGAGGACAAATTTACCTGTGGAATCTTTGTCAATGATACGGGCGCCGTTGCTGGCAATAATAAAATCAAGCGCGTCGGTGGATATTGACGCGGTGGCATACACATCAACCACGCCGTCGTTGTCAACGTCGCGCTGCACCTTTCCGCAGATTTCGCGGAATTTTTCCCACGTCCATTCTCCTGACTTCTGCAAATCATAAGGCAGATTTGGGTCCAAACCAGCTTCTTCAAAGAGCCTTTTATTGAAAAACACCCCGCCTCCATGTTGCGATCCGCCATACCCAACGGTCATGGCATACGTATTTCCATTAAAATTAAAAGCGTCCCTAACAGATCTATTCCATTGTATAGGTTTTTCCTGATTAAAATCGACGCTCGGCACATTCAACGGCGCAAGCAATTTCTGACCATACAGCGCCATCGCCCAGTTCGGCTGAAGTTGAATAATCTGCGCGAAAGGCGAACCCGCCATGATGGAAGACGCGCTTTCTTCCAGCATAAGTTCCCATGTGGCTACATTCGCCTCCCGCATCTTGAAGTTGTACTTTTCCTGAATTTCCTTGCGCCATTCAAGCGTCCTTTCATCGGCGGGGTTATCCGGTTCGTAGGTGTCCGTATCCCAATCAGCCCACCAATTCCCGTAAATGATTTCCATTCCGCCGAGATCGCGTTCCGCAACTTGCGCAACCGGAGCGGTTTCACCGGCAGCCGGTTTCTTCTGACATCCCATACATACTACCGCGATTATAAGAGAGAGTGACACAACACCAATCTGTTTTACTTTTCTTGACATATCTTTCCTCCTGATCACTTACAATAAAAGTGATTTTATATAAAAAACATCCGGTTTTTTCCCTACGTAATATTTTTTCTTGTATATTTGAGCGTGTTCCAAAATCAGCCCGGCCATAGCTCTCGTTCTGGAACACGCTCATTAAATAAAGAATCCCCGCGGCAAGCCGCGGGGCGTTGAAGATTTCTCCTTGAAATCTTTGCGTATGCGGGGGAACAAATCCCCCCACCCCAGTTTTTCCGCCCCAATGGGGGGGGGGGGGGATTAAACTCTTTCTTTATATTTACATGCAAGAGAGTTCAGTGAAATTTCTTGCATACAGGCTACATGCCGGCAATGCCCGTCCGGCTCAAACTCTGAACAAACGCTTTTTGGGCAAGAAGGTACAGGATGATAAGCGGTATAAGGGTCATCAACATGCTGGTGGCTATGATCGCCTGCATATAGCCAACCGGCGGCAACGCGCCGCTTGCGTAACCAACGCTTAACTCCCACCATTCACGCAGACGGTCGGAAACCGCGCCGAGTTGGGCGGCAAGCACCCTATACGTCGTCAGGAAGAGGCTGGAGTAAAAGGAGTCCGTCCATTGCCATACAAAAGAGAACAAGAAGCATGACGTAACCATAGGCGCGGCGTCGGGGAGAATAATCTCGCCAAATGTCTTGAGTTTGTTGCAACCATCTATGCACGCGGCTTCTTCAAGCTCTTTCGGCATATTGCGGAAGAACTGTCTGAGCATAAAGATATACAAACCGCTCTTCAAGCCCATTCCCGTACTCGACAGCAACAAGTATCCCGCCACGCTGTCCAACATGTTGATCGGTTTGCCGGTCAAGCCGCGAATAAGTCCGAATATGTCGAAAAACCGGAAATTCAGGTACAGCGGCGCCATTATTGTCTGCGGCGGAACCACAATGATAAGCATGACGCAGGCGAACCAGAAATTTTTCAGGGGGAATTTGAAACGCGCAAATCCATAGCCGGCGAGCGTACATGCGGCGATTTGCAATGTCGCGCTGATGACAACCAGCAGAAGCGTCCTGAGAAGCGAAGGGAGGAAACTCATCAATTGGCCCGCCAAGACGAAATTCTCCAGCGTGAAGCGCCGCGGTATGCTTATTACGGTCGGATCGTAGAGGTCATCCCTCTCCATAAAGGAGATGCTCAATTTGTCCAGCAACGGCTGTAGGATAAGAAAACACAGCCCGAACAGCAACAGAGCGCGGCATACTTTGAATAAAATGTCTCCTGTCGTCTTTTTAAGAAGGACTCCCTTTGAAGCGCGGTTCTGCTCCAAAAACCGCTTGATTTTTTCCAATATGTCCATAGTGGATATCTTACTCATAGTAGTACACCTTCTTTGAAATAATAAACGCCACGATGCCGAGAATGACGGCGACAGCCAGAAAGTACACCCACGCCATCGCCGTCGCAAAGCCATATTCCAGACGCTGCATAAGTGTCGTACGTATTTTTGTCATCACCGTGTTATCGGTTCTTATGAAATAGTCAACCACGCTATAGATGACATTGACCAGTATCAACGGGCTTACCATGGGAAAAGTCACCTTCCAGAAACTTTCCCATTTAGTCGCGCCTTCAATATCCGCCGCTTCATACACGCTTGGCGAAATTGACTGCAACGCCGACAGGAAGATGATGATCTGTATGCCGGACGCCATCGCAATATCGTACACCTGATTGACGACCGCAAAAATATAACCCATAAAATCGGCCACCGCGTTATCCCCCGATCCTTCGGAAACGACAAGAATATCCTCCAGTACGCCGGTGACAGACGCCTTCATCGTGTTGCTGCTCCGTATCATTTCAGCCATGCCGTTTAAGAGCGTATTGTTCGTCTCAAGTCCAATCATAACGCCCGATGACAAAATAACCGGCAGGAAGAACACCGCGCGCACAACCCCCCTCGCCTTAAACTCCTGATTCAGAATCAGCGCCACAAAAAGGCTGAAAATGAGTTCCGCCGGCACAATCAACACCATGCGCCCCAATTCTTCGACCAACATCCGGTTGAATTCCGCGTCAATAAAGAAGACCTTGTTCAGGTTTGTCAAGCCTATAAAGGTCATGGAAAACCCTTGCTTCGCCGTATCGATTCTGACATCGCTGAATATCATCCTCAGCGACTCTATAATAGGAAACACTATAAACGCCACAAATCCAATAATAAACGGCGATATGAAAAGATAGCCCGCTATGGCGTTTTTGTCTTCAAGCGTCAGATTATTTTCTTTCATCTATTCCTCCTGCTTTATTACCGCATAATCATACGAGGCTACGCTTTTGCCCTCATAGTTGTAACTCGTTTTGCTTGTGTTCACCAGAACCTTGACGCCATTTTCGTATACAGTCAACGTTACATTCGGCGCGAGCGCTTCATGGTTATCAATCTTTTGATTGAACAAACCGTCAAAATCACGCGCAAACCGCTGGTAGATGGCATCCGCGTCGCCCACCCATTTGTCATACTCATTGGCGTAAAATTGTCTGAATTTTGTTTCCTGAAGGATGGCACTGTCCTCGGTCATAAAACTGAAGTACAAACCAGCGCCGCCCTCAATGGATTTCAGCACATTAAGCCGGTAATCCTCGGCGAGATTGATCGCCCGTCCCGCAAAAGGCACGATCCCATGCAGAACGATTTGGTAGAAAGGCACCGATATGTCGGTGATGCCAAACGCCTGATCCGCAAGAGGGATATCGGTGATGAAATCGGCGTAGGGCGCGGCGTACAGAAAGCCCGTATTCACAAGGAGTCCCCTCCCCTCTCGCTTTAATTCGGCGAGCGTTCCTTTTTGCATGTTCATGGACGCCTCGCGGCTTACAAACCGCTTTTCATAGTAATCGCCGCCGAGTTTCGCGCCGATTGTTCTGAACGCGATGTTTGTTACGCCCAGTTTTTTGACCTTTTCATCAAAACCCTTGATGAGTTCTTTCATATAAAAAGGCGTCGCCATATAATTGATCTTGCCCCAGTTTTTCCGCTCGCCGAACCAGACAAAGCTGTAAGGATAGCTCTCTATCCGCTTGCGGGTAACGTACCGCGCCGCGTCCGTATACAGACTGAACGTGTCGAAAAGTCCGTTGTCGCGCATGTGAAGGAAGTCGCCTTCAGCGTATAATTTAAAACCAAAGTCGCGCGCCGTGGAAACAAGTCTCCTGAATGTATTTTTGCGACCCAACTCGGAAATCAGGCGCACATCCGACGGCGCCGAATGATCGACGCTGCCATTAAACCAGCCGATCATCTTGACATTCACGTTTTTCCAGCCGAGAGCGGCGAAATCTTTCACCATTCCTTCCGCCTCTTCGTATGAAGTGAGCTTTAACGGCAGATCAAAAGGAACGCCGGCTCGATGCTGAGTCTTGTTCACCGCGCCGATGATCTCCACCGCGATAGGTACGCCGCCGTCAATATTGTCGTTCAGCCCCTTCTCTTTCGCAAGCAGGCGTTTTCTGAATTCTTTTGCCATTCCGGCATAGGTGTCTTCGGCGCAGACCATATACCGCTGAACGATCCGTTCTTCCGGGGGAAGCTGAGTCTGGTACATATACACGGCTTTGTCGGATTTCGCCGAAATATCCAGACTCGCTCCATGTATGACGGCGTACTGCGCGTATACGTTGTTGTAGGAGCTGTTTCTGCCGGAAACATCCGCCCTGACGCTCGCGTAGGAGGCGCCCTCTTCGATCACGCACAGAAGCGCGGCGCCGTTTTTCTGGACGCCAAACGCCGGAAACGGACCCTTGTTGTCGTGGATGATCGCCTCGCGGAACATGCCCGCGTCCCAGCCATACACGTAGTTGTTGTACGCAAGCTGCCCCTGTTTGCCGTTGTTGAAATTGATAAGCGCGCCGCTTCCATCCGGCACAAACAGATACCCCTCATCCTGAACGCCGCCCGCGCCAAAATACGGCAGAAGGCTCAACTGGGTTATGGGGAACGAAGGTCTGAACGTCAATTTATCAAACGGGACGCTCACCACAAGGGCATTGCCGTCTAATTCGTAGCGGATGGTTACGTTAAACATTGGTTTTTCAGGCTCAGGCGGCGCATTGTACCGCGCCGCGTCTTCCTCGTAATCTTCCATAGTATACCCAACCGAGGCGAGCAAGTCGTCGATTTGCGCCTTCATAAAATCCTGCGTGCTGTCCCTCAGCACGTACACTCTTTCTTGCTCTAAATCCGGGTACGCCGCAAGAAGCGCGTCTTTGTTGTCGTTGGCGCGAAGCTTGTTGATGTCGTACAGACGGTAGCTTCCTTCAACCTTGTCATAATCCGATTTCTCCATTTTCTCAAGGAAGTCAACGAAGCGCTCTTCCCGAATCGCTTTCGGAATGTAGAAAACACGCGCCACATTGCCGGTCGTATAGTTCACCTCAAGCCCGCCGTCAACTAGAGCGTATTCGAACATGCCTTTTTCAACGCTGTATCTGGAATTCGGCAGCGTCACTCCCACGCCCGCATCATCCTGGTAAACCAACGCAAACTGCGATTGCAATATCTGTTTTGTCAAACCGTCGGCGAGCGGATCGTCCGCCGCATCTTCCGGAGTGGAGCGCCACACCGCGCCGGTGGACTTGTCTGTCAGTGTGAAGCCAGCGGTCTTGGGGAAAAAACGCAGTTCAAGCTGATTGTTTTGAAGCGTCACTTCCTGTTCGTTGCCGTCCCATTCGTACCACTGAGTCCTTTTATCCTCTGTTTTCACCTTGTTGCAGGAGATTAAAATGAAAACCGCTCCCACTATGACAGGCGCCAGCAAAACCCGTAAAACCGGCGGCAAGACCGGCGTAAATTTCTTTTTCATGTCCTTCTCCTAAGTCAGCCTGAAAGCAATTTCTTTGTACAGCGATATGAAATAGGCTATCGCATCACTGATAAGACTAAAAAACATAAGAAAGATAAACACCATAACGCCCATCGCCACTATAGAAAGCAGGCTGGAAACGATCGCTTTCGTGGCGCTGTAACTATGAACCATCATCATCGCCACCAACACCAGCAGAACCGACCACACAAGCGAAAAGTTGGTTAAGATATAATAGACGGAGCCTTCCTGCTCCGTAATAAACTGGCTTAATACTATCATAGCCGCATTGATGATAATATACGGGGTGAATGCGTACGCGGTGGCCATATAGATTTCAAGCAGGCGCCCCTTGCCGTCCATCAAGGTCGTAAGGCTCCAATTTGCGACCGTCCACAAGAAAAGCGGCAGAAGGATGCGGAGCGCCACGGTGATGATGTTAAAATATTCCATATTTATAGAAACAAACTGAAAATTGGTTAAGGTGAGACGCAACACTTCAACCACCACTATCGCCGCAGTGATAACATTCGCGGCCGCAAGAGAACCCCGTTTTTCATGCGTCAAATCCCAAAACCCGTCAAATGGATGCGTTATAACATACAGCGCGTATCTGAGTGTTGTTCCCAAACGCGCCCACTTTGGCTTGTCCATTATGGGTTGAATCCCTTCATTCATTCTTCCATGACCTCCTTGCGGAATTTCAGTATACCTTTAACCAATTTAGGAACAATAATGACAATGGCAAGGACAAGCAGGATTTTCCACAAATTTTCTTCCATCCATTGCTTGCGGTAGAATTGAAACGCCTTGCCATAGCCCTTATCATCCCGCTTCAACTTGTAGTATTCCATCGCCTTCACGTAGTCGCCCTGCCGGAGCGCGGCGCGCCCGATGCCAATATAGGCAAGATCATAGTTGCCATTCATTTTCAGCACCTGATCCCATTTCCCCGCGGACGATTCGTACCGCCCCGCTTTATATTCATCCAACGCCTCATTAATAAGCAGGCCGTACGTAGTCAAGTCAAACCGGGTGAGCGTCGCGGCGCGTGAATCAAGAGCGAAAAGAGAATAGCCCATTTTGTCAATGGCGGCCGGAAGCAAAAAATAGCCTTTGTAATTGCCGAGCCCGCCGAACGCATACAGCAGATTTCCCTGAAAGTCGTACATGAAAATGCGTCCCCGGGTGCGGTCAAAGCAGGCGTAACTGTCGTTGTCCAGCGCCGCCGCGTCAATAAACTTGGACGACCCGCTGACGCCGCCCGCGTTGCCAAACGAAAGATCGCCCACCGGGTCTTCGTACCCGTTCCGTATCAAAATGTCCTGCCCCATTGCGTTAAGCCTGCGTATTGACGCTATGTACCAACTGCTGCTATTCGTCACGTAGATGAATCCGTCGTTGTCAAGGCAGAGGTTGTTGTATTCCGTGGGGATGAACAGATCCATCCGCTCCCGCTGCGCCTGCGTGGAAATCAACTTCCATATATAGTCAACAGGGTTGACCCACACCTTGTTCGCTCCCATGAACCCCACAAAAACGCCGTTCTTGTCAAATTCCATAAGCCCTTTGTTGATGTTCCTCGCCTGGAGGAATATGCGCCCCGCATGATCAACGACTAATTTCAGCGGCAGGAATTCCGCATTCACGTCAAAACTTTCATCAACCGGTTTTATTATTGAAGCGACGTAGTTCGCGTCCTTGTCAAGCCGGACGACCCTGTGGTTGTTCGTATCGCAGATAAAAATCTCGCCTTCACTGGTTTCAAACAGATCGGAAGGGAAATTAAACGCGCTTTCCTCTTCGCCAATCCAGAATGAGCTGATGATCCGTGTAAGATCATAGGAGCCGTCCGGTTTCGCCTCAAGCTGCACTATCCGGTTGTTGCCGGAATCGCAGATGTAGATGCGGTTGTCCTTGATGAACAAACCCTGCGGATCGCGGAAATTCCCGACGCCAAAATCATCCCCCACAAGGTAGGCGCTCACATGGTACGGATCAGGCGAAGCGACCTGTTCGTTCCAATAATCGTAGTTATACGAATAGTTCGTCGCCACGTCCGCAAAGAGGGGCGATGCGAGAGGGAGAAAAAGCGGGATAAAAACGGCCGCGATTATGATTTTTGCGGATCCGCATAAAAAGAACGGCTTTGGCTCAACCAATGGCTTCGCTAACGGTTCATGCATTTTTGACGCATCCATCAATCTTGAAAATAATGGAACCTTCATGCCGGTACCCCTCCTTATTCTTTAATGCCGGAATTCGCCATTGTTTGAATGACATTGCTCTGGCACAAGACGAACATGACTAGAGGAACTATCATAACAAACAAAGTTACCGCGGCGCCGACGCCAGCTCTCGCCACGCCTGCGGTGATAATCTGCCCCAGCGCGTATGGCAGGGTCTTCAACTGCTCCGAATAGATGAAGTTTGAAGCGCGGGCGTTCCAAAGGTTCTGAACGGAAAATATCATAACCGTCAGCCACGCCGGTTTAATCATCGGCATGATGACTTGCGCGAATATCCGCGCCTCGCCCGCGCCGTCGACTTTCGCCGCCTCAATGAGCGTGTTCGGTATGGTGTCAATAAACTGTTTGAGCAGGAAGAAGCCCATAGGCATGGCGAAAGCGGGAATGATTACCGCAAGGTAGGTGTCCACCCAACCGAGCTTCGTCATAATCAAGTAGTTTGGAATCGCCGTTACGTACCCGGAAAACATGAGCGTAGTAATGACAATGGAGAAAAAGAATTTGCCCCCCGGAAACACATATTTTGAGACAACAAACGCGCCCATTGAAGCGAGAATGACAAGTCCAAGCGTCCCGCCGAAGGTGATAAACACGGTGTTGAAGATGTACCGGGAGAACGTCACCCAAGATTTGCTCATTATGATGAACAGATCCTGGAAGTTGTTCATGGTGGGCTGCTGGACAAAAAGCTTGGGCGGAAAGAGAAATATCTCGTTCAACGGCTTGAAGGCGTTGTTGATCGCGTACAGGAGCGGATATGCAAAAAACATCCCGAAAATCACGAGGATGACGCCGATAAAGATATCGCCTCCCAGTGACCGGTTCGGCCTTCTGCTATGCATTCTCTTCATTAATTTTCTCTTAGAGGACTTTTTCACTGTTTTCCCTCCCTCATGTTCCGACCCGGCTCAACATTTTCTGAACCGCTTTATTGCACAAAATCATGGCGAGAAACAGCAACGTCGCAATGGCGGAAGCGTAGCCCATTTCAAACCGGATTGAACCATAGTCGACAAGGTGGTTCACCACCGTATGCACCGCATAGTCGGTGCTTGGGAAACCACACAACGCGGTCGTTACATCCGCGACGCCGAAAGATTGGGTGATCGCCATGACCGCGCCGAACAGCAACATGCCTTTCATGTTCGGCAACGTGATGTACCACAGTTCCTGCCAGCGATTCGTTATGCCGTCCATGATGCCCGCCTCATACTGGCTTTCGTCAATGGTGGAAAGCCCCGCGATAAACGCAAGGAAGCCCGTACCCAAGCTCATCCACAAGACGACGACGATCATAACCGGCATCATGTAGTTTGGATCCGTCAGCCACAACACCGGCTGATCGATTATGCCGAGCTGCATCAACAGACCGTTTATGTAGCCGTAGGCGTCGCCGGAAAAAATGATCGCCCAGATTATGTACACAGACCCTGAGATGGAAGGCGCATAGAAGACCAGCGTTACAAAAGCGCGAATATAGCGCGGCAACTCATAGATGAACCACGCGAACAGGAAGGACGCGAGGTAGCCGATTGGACCGGTAATCGCGGCAAGTATAAACGTGTTTTTCACCGCAGTCAAAAATACGTCGTCGCCCAAAAGCAGGTTGATGTAGTTGCGCAGTCCAATAAATTGGGGCGCTTCAAGGATGTTGTAATACGTAAAGCTGTAAAAAATCGAAACAATCAGCGGCGCCACAACGAAAAGCGCGAATACAACCGCATACGGCAATAAAAAAAGATAACACGTCCTGGACCTCTTGATTTGTTGCAGAAGTTCGTGGAACCGGTTCTTTCTCTTTGCCACATAAGATTTAAAACTCATTTATCATCTCTCCTTGACGGCTCTACTCAAGCCCGAATTCCTTTCGTTTTTTTATCAACTCATCGTTTATGGTGCGGCTGTAATCAAGCAGAGTTTCACGGGTGTCCTCGCCTTCGTTCAGCACGCGGCGCACCGCGTTTACTATATGGCGGTTGACGTAATAACCGCCCGGCACTTCCGGGGTGCCGACCGTCCACGAGCGCTGCTCGCTTAGAACCGCCATTTCGCGGGAACCCCATGAAAGCCGCTCGAAGGCTTTGACATTTCCGGTCGGATAACGCGCCGCCGCGCCCATGACGCTCTCAAGCTCGCGTCCAAACCGCACCTGCGTATCCGCGCTCACCCACCACTTCAAAAACTCCCACGCGCTTTCTGGATTCTTCGCGTTGGAGAAGATCATTGAGGCGATCGAACCGGTAGGCGCGGAACGGTCAATCTCGCCGTTGGGTTGCCTCCTGCCGGGCATAAGCCCGAAATTCCACAAGCCCCGGATTTCCGGCGCAAACACTTCCAGCGTGTTGAATGTCGTGTAATCCGCAAAGCCAAGCGGCATTTCCCCGGTGCGGAAGCGGTTCACAAAGTCGTAGACCGCCGGCGCTTTGTAATGGGTGAAGAACTTCGTGTATGCGTCAAAGGCGTCAACCGATATCTCGCTGTCAAGCAAGGTTCTTGAGCCGTCTTCATTGTAAAGCGTTCCATGCCGCTGGTAAAGCTGGGCGAGGAAGTTCGAGAAATCGCTTGTCGTCGCCACAGACGGAATGCCGACATTCATATTGCTTTTCTGAATGACCGGCAGTATGTTTATCATGTCCTCCCATGTTTCGGGAGGGTCGACGCCGAGTTCCGCCATGATGTCCGTCCGGTAGAACATGACATTGAAGTACTGCGCCTCCGGCAAACCGTACGTGCCGCCGTTGTAGCGGAACGGCACGAATACGCTGTCATAGAACTCGGCTTTCATGCGGTCAAAGCCCTCGAACCGCGACAGATCCATAGCCGCGCTGCGGATCGCGTAGTTCACCGGATCGGCTTGCGGTATCGAAAGCGCCGCGTCAGGCCCGGTTCCCGCGACTACTGCGGGCATAACCGCGTCCGGGGCGACAAGCTTGACATTTATCTTAATGCCCGTCAGGGGCGTGAACGTGTCGTCAATCATCGCTTTCAGAATAGTACTTTGGTCGCGTCCGCTTAACATCCACACGTCGACAACATCTTCGCCTCTGTGTACGTCGCCAAGGTTGTTATAGTCGACAAAAAACGACACGAAAAACGACCGCAATTCGTGCGCCGCAGTCACGAAAAAGTTTTCATGAACAACCGGCAGTTTCCCGTCTTTCGCGCTTACCACCAGATAATCTATGTCAAGTTGCGATTGGCCCAAGCTGTTTAAGCTGTCGCCCAGCCCGCTTATGTTGCCTTTGAAGTTTATGAGCATCTGCGGGATTTTATGCGGCTTTTTCACAAACAGTTCAAGCTGCCGCGCCAAAGTAAGCGCCGAAGCGGCCTGCGATCCGCGCTCGCCCGAATAGGCGGTCAAATCGTCAACCAGCTTGTATAAAATTTTGCTTTCCTTCGCCATCGCCGCGATGACGTCTGGATACACGTAATCCACGCGGTAATCGCGGTAGGGATCAGGCTCCGGACCGGTCAAGACCAGAATTTTACGGTAAATCTCGTTCAGACGGAATACGCTTTCTTCCATAACATTCAACATGCCGCCCAATTCCCCAAGCGTTATGTCAAACCGGATCGTATGCTTGCCTTTGGCGAGCGGGAAGTACAGATCGTTTCCGTCTTTGTCCTGGAATGTAACCAGCCTCCACTTGTTGTCATACTTGAACGGTACAGCCGCGACTTCCTGACAGGGGATTTCACCGTCAATCAACAGGGTGCGGTTTGACACGAAGCCGCGGTTGTAGTTCTGCCGCGCCTTAACGGAAATGCGGTACATGCCGTCTTCCGGCGCCTCAAATTCCCATTCTATCCACTGTCCCGAAACGCGCCAGCTTTGTCCGCCTATCATGTTCAGCTTGATTTTTGCGACGCTCGCCGGCTCCGTGGCGCCGGAAGACCGGTCGTACACCGCGTAAAGGGAGGGATCGGAGCGGTACAACGCGGTTTCACCCTGTATTTTTTCTATAAACGCTTGATTGGTGTTCTGAAACCTGCCGACATTGGCGTTTTTTATGTAGTCCGCATACGCCGGCGTGATCGCAACGCCCGTTACGCGTATCGCGCGGATCACCAAGGGCTCGTTTCTGCCTTCAAACCGGATGGTGTTGTCGCCCGCGTTAAAATAAAACTGATAGGGGGTGATAAAATAGCCAAGGTAATCTTTAAGGCGCGCCTTTTCCCAGCGCGGTTTTTCAACCTGCGACGGCCTGATCTCATTGCCTTGGTTGTCAGTTTTTACGCCAGAGGGCGCGTCGCCCCACACTCTCTGGAACGCGAGTTGTTCAGCGCCCAAAAAGGGCGTTTCGCCGTTAATCAAGAGGCTCCGCTCAATAGAAATGCCGCGCGCCTCAACAGGAAAATATTCAAGATAGATGTTGTACAATCCGGCTTTTTCAACAAAAACATTGTATTCAACGAATCCATGTTCCTCTGTTCTCAGCGCCCTGGACTCCCCATTGAAATCAACAAGCTCCGACACGCCGTCCGCCGCTGTATAGGAAAAAATATCAACCGGAATGTCCTTCGCGCCCACCACCGCCGCGCCCGCATAGCGATCCAGATATTTTGCGTAGGTATTTTGCCTGCCTGATTCGCCCGTTTTCAAATCAAAGCCCGTATATTTGGCGCTGTAGTTCACATCTCTGCTTCGGGTCGCAAGAAAAACCGTCAGCAATGAGGCAATAATGCCTATGGTAATCAGCGCCTCTTTATGCCTTCTCCACATCAAGACATCCATCCTCCTCTTAATTAATAGGTTAACAGGTCTTGTCACAACACTTTCTCAAAATATGGTTTGCGTCTGAGAAATTCATGCTTTTCATCTTTATGAATATTGAATTGTATATTGCCATATAAACATCAGGCGAAAAATAGGGAAAAAGACCTAGCGCCAGAGAATATTCGATCTGAAACGCGCGGACGGAAAAATTAACCGGCGCCGACGTTCGCTTTACAAAAGCGATGAGATAAGGCGCGGTTTTCGAATAGAGGGTAAACCATGCCAGAAATGACAGTGAAAGAGGCTGCGGAATGAGGGAAACCCTTGGTTTTAAAAAAGTCCGGGACGCCCTCATGGAAGATCGCAAGCAATTCGCGGAAAACGCCAAGCGACTGGCGGAAGCGAAGCGGACTGTGGACAGGGAGACCAACAACGCCGGCGGTCTGAAGCGATCCATGGAGGAATTGATCGAAACGCTTGCAGTCGCCCGCCTGTGAGAAAAGTTTCCCGTCTATGTCCGGGGGCGCCGCCGATCCCGGCGTAAAAGATTGCGCCTACGCATCCGGCTTTTTCGCGCGCGAGCTTGCCGGCGAGTCCGTCCGGCTTGTCCCCCGGCCGGAAGGCTTCGCGCCCCAAAAACGGCGGCGTGATCCGCTCCTGCGGCGCCGGGACGGACTTTCCCCGAACCTGAATTCAGGGAACCCACAGTTATCCGTTTGTTCGTCATGCGCCCTTCCTGAAGCGCGTGAAAAACACCCGCTGTTTTGGGAAGAGCCGGACGCTGTTATCCCCGCCGCTCCCATGTTATGTCCACGGATCCGCGTATATCATGTTTTCTTTGTGTGAACAGCCATGGCGCCGAACCGCGCCCCACCGCAGCATGCGTCCGTCTATAAAAAAACCGGATCGCCTTGTGGACGACGCCCGGATTTTTACTTGTTTATTTATGTCCTTTTACATAGGAATCCCAGTGAGTGTCCAACACCCCGCCAGCGCTCCATAAGTCCCGGAATCGGCGCCCGTTGAAGCAGTTGCGCGGCGTCTTCCATACGTTCCAGCCAATCACAACGGCGACCAGAACCGCCGCCGCTTCAGGTTTTTCGGCGCGGGAAAAGCGGGGGTATGTTTGTTCCTGTTCATTCAAGGTTTTCTGATCTCCCGCATCACAGCCGGCAAGAATCATGGCGAACAGCGCAACTGCCGCCGCCAAAAGGCAAAAGGCTTCTTCATAAGTTTCCTCTCTTTTGTAGGATCCCATGACTCGGCATGGCTCCCGTAAAATAGAGTTGTTCAATAACTGAAGTTATTGAACAACTTCCGCTAAAAAACGGGCGGATTTGGCGTATTTTCGCAAAAAATACGCCGGATCCGCGAGACTTGTGAGACAACCAACCGGGTTGTTGAACAAGTCCAATATATGGATGCGGATAATCCGCATTCCGCAACGCGCCTTGGGCGCCGCGCCGGCTGGCGCCGATTGCTACACGGTCACCACCCGCATCGCCTGCGCCCGCATTGTCGCAAGCGTTTTGCCAAAAACCTTCCTGCCGGCAAACGCCGAATTTTTCCCTCTGGACTTGAACGCGGACGGCTCCACGATCCACTCCGCTTCCGTGTCGACAAAAACGAGATCCGCGCGCAAGCCTTCCCGTATGACGCCTCTGTCCTTCAACCCCAGTATACGCGCCGGCGCCGCGCTCATAAGCGAAGACAGCTTTTGAAGGCTGACAACGCCGTTTCGTACCAGTTCCGTGCAACATACCGCGAAAGCCGTCTCAAGACCGGAGAATCCGGGGGCGCCGCCAGCCTTGTCTTGCGCGGCGTGCGGCGCGTGATCCGTGGCTATCGCGTCAATCACGCCGCCGGCGACGCCGGCGATAATCGCGCGGCGGTCTTCCTCAGTACGCAACGGCGGATTCACCCGTCCGAAAGACTCCGCTCCCAGTAACGCGGCGGTTTTTTCGGCAAGCGCGATGTGGTGCGGAGTCGCCTCGCAGGTGACGCGCGGGTTTTTCCGCTTTGCGTCCCGAATCATAGCCACAGCCTCCTTTGTCGACACATGGGCGATGTGAAGGGCGCATCCCGCCTGGCTTCCAAGCCGGATCGCCCGTTCCGTGGCGTTGTTTTCTTCAATGCGGCTCCAGACTTCACGCGGTTCTCCGGACTGTTTCGCCTTTTCCGCCTCAACGCCGCCATTGTCGCAGTGGCAGGACACCGGCGAGCCGAGCTGCGCGGCTGCGGCGAGCGCCTCAAGAAAGAGGGCGTCGTCAAGAACGTCTTTGCCGTCTTCGGAAAACAAGAGCGGCGGGTCTGGAATAGAGAGCGCGTGGTTTCCCTGTTTCATCAATCCCCGCTTAATGCCGGACAACTCTTTCCCTTCCATGCCTTTTGTCAGCGCCACAGCGGGATGCAAATCAATAAGCCCCAATGCGGCGGAACGCTCTCTAAGCGAGCGCGCCGCTTCAAAGGTGTCAAGCGGCGGCTTGGTGTTCGCCATGCAGACTACGGTGGCGTAACCGCCCGCCCGGGCGGCAAGGCTTGCGGATTCAAGGGTTTCCTTGCCGGGAAAGCCCGGATCCCGAAAATGCGCGTGCAGATCGATAAACGCGGGGAGCAGCGTCAGCCCTTTCCCGTCAATGACCGCGTCAGCATGCGCCGGCGTCCGTCCGCCACGCGGGATAACTTTCTTTATGACGCCGTTTTCAACCACAACGCAGCCTGTCATGTCAATACGCTCATCAACCAGATGAAAATTTTTTAGTACGTAAATTATGCTTTCCCTCCTTGACCTTTTTGAGTATCTTTATTATAGTAATATCTCAATTTGAGCGATATAATTCAAGAGAGGTTTTCCCGGCGGCTTGTCTCTGGCGGTCGCCCGCAAACGGGTGGCATTGAAGTTTTGGGAAAGACCCACTAGTATAAGGAGAACACATGAAAAGGACGTATCAGCCCAGTAAGGTTAAGCGCAACCGGAAATTCGGATTTCGGGCGCGGATGAAGACGCGAGGAGGCAGGCTGATTTTGAAAAGACGCCGGGCAAAGGGACGCTTTAAACTGACGGTTTCCGATGAGAAGAAGCCGTACTAGACGTGGACGATTCGGGGAATTCAGAAACAAGACGAAATGAAAGGGATCTGCGGTTCGGGCGGGATCGCCGGCTGAGAAAACGCGGAGAAATCAGAGCGGTATTTAAAGAGGGCAGGATTAGCTCCTGTTTTGGCGCAAAATTGTTTGTATTGAAAAATACTGTGGGGCATAACAGGATAGCGTTCACTTTTTCGCGTAAATTCGGCGGCGCCGTGGAACGGAACCGGTGCCGCAGGGTGGGAAGAGAAGCGTACCGTCATTTGCAGAGCGATGTTAGGCAGGGATTTGATTTGGCGTTGTTGGTGTATCCGGTTGGCAAGGACACTTTTTCCGACCGCATGGAGCAGTTGCGGCGGTTGTTTTCCAAAGCGAACCTGTTTGCGGTGAATATACTGGAGGATCGGGTTTGAGCCGTGAGGGCAAGACATTGAGATCGCCGTTGCAGAAAGGCGCGCTCCTTTTAATACGGTTTTATCAATATGCAATTTCACCCTATATTGGCCCCTGTTGCCGGTATGTTCCGTCATGTTCCGCGTATGCGTTCACGGCGATAGAAAAATATGGTTTCTTCCGCGGCGGTTTCATGGCGCTCAAACGGTTGCTCCGTTGCCACCCTTTTCATGCGGGCGGCTATGATCCGGCGCCGTAAGCGTGTTTCCGCAAAACAGATTGGGAAAGAAAGCGCCGTTGTGACGAATTCCTTCATTAAAACTTAGAAAAAACAAGAGGCTCTTTGTGGAGAAAAATACAATATTAGCGGTGGTTCTTTCGATTATTGTCATCGTAGGGTTTTATGTTATTCAGGGTTCTTTTTATCCCATACAACAGCCCGCCGCGCCCGTTCCGGTGGAACGGACGGACGGCGCGACCGGCGGCGGAACGTCCAGCGTTTCGCCCGCTTCGCCCGTTTCGCCGGCCGCAGTTCAGCCGTCAGACGCGGCGCCGGTTGTCGCGGCTGACGCTGGGGCTTCCGTGGAGGCGGCTGACCGTGAAGAGCGGATAACCATAGACAACGGACTTGTTGTGGTTTCGTTAAGCAACGCCGGCGGCGACATAGTTTCTTACAAACTCAAAGAACACCGCGATAGAGAAGATTCTGTGGAAATGGTGTTAAGCGGCGGCCGCGAATCCCATGCGTTTGCCATCGCGTTCGGCGACATTAACGCCGCG
Source organism: Treponema sp. (assembly GCA_031257675.1). Lineage (GTDB taxonomy): Bacteria > Spirochaetota > Spirochaetia > Treponematales > Breznakiellaceae > JAIRKH01. Next base: position 62,065 of record JAIROG010000037.1, read on the forward strand.
CCGGTAACATCATTCTTCAATATATGCCGTGTTTCCAATTACATTGTTGAATTTTCCCGCGGCTTTGTTGTAACCGGCGATTCCGGAAACAACACGTTCCGGTTGGTAAAACGCTACGAATTCAAGCCGCATGAGTATATGTTTGAACTTACCGTTACGCTGGAGGGCGCTCAAGGAATGGGCTTTAACTTTTCCGGCGTGGCCTATACGCTGGGATCCGCGCCGCAATTCGGACCCGCTTTTGACAAGCTCGATCAGCGCTATGAGTACCGGCATTATTACACGTATACAAACGGCAAGCTGAAACAGGAAAAAGTGACTGACAGCGGACCCGTCATTATTGGCAACAGGCCGTCATGGGCGGGCGTCGCGGGAAAGTACTTCACATTCATCGCCATCCCCTATCCGTCCCAGTTTGACATAGCGTTTTCCACCACACCGGAGCCGGGAATCCCCGGCGCATCCCGTCTGTACATCGTCCGTCCAAGCCTGAGCGGGTCCCGAACCGAAGACACCTACCGCTTCTACCTGGGACCAAAATCGCCGGATGCCCTTGCGGTCTACAACAACGGCAAAAACAGCTTCAACCTTACCAACACGGAGCTTATCAAGGTGGCGAACACCTCCGGCATACTCGCCCCGCTTGAGACCGGGCTGAAATGGCTGCTCATGCTTTTTTACAAAATTATACCTAACTACGGGGTCGCCATTATTCTTCTCACCCTGCTGGTAAAAGCGCTCATGTTCCCGTTGACCCGCAAAAGCTCGGAGTCCACCCTGCGTATGCAGGCGCTGTCTCCGAGAATCAAAGACCTCCAAGCCAAGTACAAAGACAATCCCCAGAAGCTGAATCAGGAAATGGCGGAATTCTACAAAAAGGAAGGGTACAACCCCATGGCGGGGTGTCTTCCCATGCTGATTCAGATTCCCATTTTCTTTGCGATGTACAATTTGTTTAACACGCACTTCGATCTGCGCGGGGCGATGTTCATTCCGGGCTGGATACCGGACCTGTCCCTGCCCGAAGCCGTGTTCTCGTTCCCGAATAATTTCAGTCTGCCGCTGCTCGGCTGGACAGCCATCCGCGCTCTGCCCTTTATCTATGTGGCTTCCCAGCTTCTCTACGGCAAAATTACTGAAACGCCTGGTCAAGCGGGAGGCGCACAAATGAAAATAATGATGTACGGTATGCCGGTGTTTTTCTTTTTTATTTTGTACGATGTGCCTTCCGGGTTGCTCATCTATTGGATCATGTCCAACGTATTGACCTTGATTCAGCAGTTGGCGATAAATAAGTACCTTGCGCCCCAACGCGCCGCGCTTGCGGCTAAAGCCGAAGAATCGCTTAAACTGCCGCCCAAGAAGAAAAAAAAGCGGTGAGCGGCCTGTTTTTTAGAAAAGTTTTAATATGCGGGACGCTTTCCCAAAACGGACGTTTTGGATCCGCGCGTTGGGAAACGCCCCACGGGAGAAAATATATGGTTTATGAATTTGAAGGCCGCACTGAAAAAGAGGCTATAGATCGGGCCGCGGCGGAGTTGGGACTTGAAAAAGATGCGTTTGATGTTGAGATTGTCGAAGCTCAACGCGGCGGTTTGTTCAAAAGAGGATTTGTAAAAATCAAAATCCATACAAATCAGGCGGCGGATGCGCAACGTGACGCAAGGCGCGGCGCTCTGCATGGGAGACAGCCGGCGGCAGCGCGGAATACGGAGACTTCCACCGCCGGCATGGGGGAAACAGAAGGCGAAAGAAAGCGTCAAACTGGTTTCAACGATCCCGCCGCTCAAAATGAATTTGAGCGAAAGCTGATCGGATTCTTGGAGACTCTTATTGAAAAAATGGGGTATTTGGGAAAAGCAAGCGTTCAATTCCGTGAAGACCGTAAAATCGGACTTAAAATTGAGTCGGAGAATTCGTCTATTTTAATCGGGAAAAAAGGCAAAAGTCTGGACGCTTTGCAGCTTTTGGCGAATATTTACGCCGGCAAGCTTGGCAGAGAAGACATTAGGGTGATTCTCGACGCTGAAAACTACCGCATCCGCAGGGAGGAATCGCTGGTGCGCCTTGCCTACACCGTTGCGGATCGGGTGCGGGCAACGAGAAGCTCCATTCTGCTTGAACCCATGAACCCGTTCGACCGCCGCCTTATTCACACCACGCTCAACGATATCGCCGATATTGAAACAAAGAGCGAGGGTGAAGGCGCCTACAAGCAGGTGCGGGTTTATTTCCGGGGCGCCAAAAACGGAGACGAAGGCGCTTATAAGCAGCGGGCTTATTTTCGAGGCGGCAAGGCGTAATTGTACGGGTGAAAAAACGCCCGTTCAGCGCCGGTTATTAAGAGAGTAAGGTTAAACGTCATGTGGAACGCGCCGCGCCCTATGGACGGTTTGGTAAATGAAGGCGAAGCTGATGACGACTTCGCCCTGTGACACTAGCTCACCCGGATAGAGCGGCTGCCTTCTAAGCAGCAGGTAGGGGGTTCGAGTCCCTCGTGTCACGCTATGGCTATTACGGTAAAAAGCATGGCGGTCACCGGAGTTCTCTCGGCGGTTGTGATTGTCCTCGGCGTTACGGGGCTGGGCTTCATTGTCTTTCCCTTTGGAGTGGCAATCACGATCTTACAGACGCCGGTCATTATAGGCGCGATCATGGAGGGACCAGTCTGCGGTTTTTTCATAGGACTCTTGTTCGGTGTGTTCAGCATCATTCAATCCGCGCTTATGGGGGCGACGCCCATGGACATGGCGTTTGTCACCTATCCCTATATTGCGATACTCCCTCGCATTCTGATTGGTCCCGCGGCATGGTTGGTGTATGCGCTTATCAGCGGGCAATTGAAGAAGCCTTTGGCGGTTTCACCGGCAACCATTAAACCGCTGGCGGAGCGCGCCGCAATAATCGCCGCCGCAATAGTGGGAAGCCTCGTCAATACGACGCTGGTTCTTTTCGGGTTTGGGATTTTGCGGATTTTCACATGGAAAGTGATAATTCCGGTGGCCATAGCAAACGGCGGACTTGAAGCGGCGGGTTCCGCTATTATCGTCTTCTCTGTGGCGACTCTGTGGAAGCGCATTTCCGGAGGGAGCGGGAAATCCCGAATCAGCAAGAACATTGAGAATGACAGCCCTTGACGCGCTTGGAATAGACCGTCACGCGGCGCCGGTAAAATAAAATGGCGCAAAAATTCGTCACCGACATCTATCACCAGGGCGGTTGGTTTGCCGTCACCCTTCGTTCACCTGTCGCAAAAGGAACGGTGAAAAGCATAACCTGCCCGTCGAATATGCCCCCCAGCTATACGCTTGTCACCGCGCGCGACATACCCGGCGTAAACGAAATTGACGGTTTTCCGGCGCCGGTTCTCGCGGAGAAAGTTTCCTATATAGGGGAGCCTGTCGCCCTGCTTGTGGGCCCGCATGAGGTGGAATTAGGGAAATACGCCTCCCAATGCGAAGTCGTCTGTGAAAGAGAAGCGCCCGCGTTTTCACATCTCTCTGCAAACAGCAACGCCAATGCGTTTGAGGTCATTGCGGAAAGAACCATCGTCTTGGGCGCCCCGTTTGAAAAGGATGCGGTGAAAACAACCGTACAGGGCGTGTACAGCACCGGCATCCAGGAGCATTGGTACGCGGAACCCCATGCCGCAGTCGCATCCATTGACTCGCAGGGCATGATAACCATCCATACCGCAACACAATGGGCGTTTCATGTCAGACGCTCGGTGGGCAAGATGTTGAGAGTCCCGCTTGAGATGATTACGGTTGTGATCCACAATACCGGCGTACATCTTGACGGGAAGCTCTGGTACCCGTCTCTGATAAGCTGCCACGCGGCGCTTGCGGCGTTTGTCACCGGCAAGCCGGCGCGTCTCCACCTTACCCGCGAAGAAGATTTTCGTTTTTCGCCTAAACGCAACGCTTCGGAAATCAGGATAACCAGCGCTTTGGATGAGAATGGCGAGCTTTTGGGACATGACATATCTGTGGCCGCCGACTTGGGCGCGGCTGGCGTTTTTACCGACGAAATTCTGGACGCCACCTGTCTCGGCGCATTGGGATTTTATCATACGCCGTTTGTTTCAATGAAGGCGCAATGCGTTCAAACCAATGTGCCGGTACAGGGTCCTTTTGCGGGCTTCGGTTTGGCCCAGGGATTCTTTGCCGCGGAACGTCACGCTTCCCGTGTGGCGGACACGCTCCGCATAGACCCCGCCGAATGGCGCAAGCGGCGCTTTTTAAGAAAGAGCAAGAGCCTCGCCATCGGCGTCCCTATTCATGACCCGGGCAACATGGATGCGGTCATGGAAATGGTTGAAGCGATGAGCGATTACAAGCGGAAATGGGCGTCCTATGAACTGTTAAGACAACGGGCGCGGGAACGCAACGCCATGCCGTTCCGCGGCATAGGCATAGCCGCAGCGTATCAGGGAAACGGGTTTCTTCACGCTTCAAGAGCGGATAAGGGGAACTATACCGTCGAAGCGATCCTTAAAGAAGATGGCGGCTTGGAAATCCGTACCGCCGTGGCGCCAAACGCGTCATGGGAGCGGATTGCGCGGCTTCTTGCCGCAAAGATACTGGCTTTAGACGAACAGTCCGTAACCGTGAACAACGAAAGCGCCGGCGCCGCCGCGCCTGATTCGGGTCCCTCAAGCAATTCCCGAACGATTGCGGTCATAACACGGCTCGTGGCGCGTTGTTGCCTTGCGCTCAAAAAAGAGCGAAATCACGCGGCGCTTCCATTTGCCGTAAGCCGGAGCGTCAAACCGTCCGATGTCCGCGCATGGAATGAAAGCGCGCAACCCGTCCGTAGCTCTGCGGTTGATAAAAACGCCTTTTCACCCATAAGCTGGGGCGCCGCTGTGGTGGAAATTGAGATGGAACAGGCGGCGACCGTCCCAAAAATACGAGGAATTTGGCTCTGTATTGATGGAGGGCGCATCTTATCTGAACGACACGCCCGCAGAACCGTCGTCGTATCCGCGATTCATGCGCTTGGTTGGGCTTCGCGGGAAAAACTCTCTTACATAGACGGCAAGATTATGGACAAATTCATTTACAACTATGACATCCCTTCTCCCATAGACATACCGCCTATAGAAGTGCGCTTTCTGGAATGCGCGGAGAAAACGAGCGGACCCAAGGGCATAGGAGAACTTCCTTTTTGCGTGATTCCCGCGGCATACGCGCAGGCTGTTTCTCAATCGTTGGATCATGCGTTTGAAAACATTCCATTGCGCCCGGAAGACATTTGGGTTGCTGTCCACGGAGAAAAGAAGTGACCATAGGTTTCATTTTGAACGGCGAAGACGTCTCCGTCCGTGTCGATGCGAACATCAGGCTCATCGACATTTTGCGCAGAGATTTTTCTCTGATGGGCGCGAAAGCCGGCTGCCTCTGCGGAAGGTGCGATGCGTGTTCGATCATCTTTAACGGAGAAGTTGTCAAATCGTGCCTGATACCCGCGTTCCGCGCGCATGGAAGCGAAGTCATCACCATAGAAGGATTCTCGCAAAACATCGAATATGAGGACATTATCGCAGGATTTTCTCAAGCCGGTGTGGAAACCTGCGGGTACTGTGAAACCGGCAAAATTCTGGCTGTTGAGATGATTCTCTCGAAAACCCCCCGCCCCTCGCACAAGGAAATCTTGAGTGGGTTTCACGGGTTGAAATGCCGGTGTACTGACCCCGAAGCGCTGATAAACGCGGTGTCAGCGACTGCCGACATACGGCAAAGAAGGCTCTATGGACGCTTCACGTAACAACCAGGTGTTTTTCCCCGCCAGTTTCGGAGAACTTTTTTCCGCGTGGAGCAAATTTCCGGATGCGGCGCCATTTGCCGGCGGCGCTGAAATCATGCGGCGTCAGGGAGGGCGGGTTCCCCGCCTGCCGCGCGACATTCTATGCCTTGACAAACTTGCCGACCTGCGGCGCATTACCCGTACGGAACGCTACCTTGAATTGGGAGCCATGGTCACCTTAAACGAGATCATCCATCTTGGAAAAGCCGTGCCAGAGGTGTTTATCCGTTGCCTTGAACTCATTGCGGGTCCCCAGGTACGCAACATTGCGACCATAGGCGGCAATCTGTGTTATAAGGAGCGGAGACTCGACGCTTCCGCGCCGCTAATCGGGCTTGACGCGCTCTACGAACTCCGCTGCGCCTCGTCCGCCCGCTGGATCGCCGCTTCCCGCTTCTCTTCCCTCTCTGAATCCCTTGCCCTAAACGAACAGGAACTGCTCACCCGCATCCGCATCCCCCTTGAGCTGTGGGATTATTCCGCATACAAAAAATTCAAACGCCATGAAACCGGCGAGTCCGCCGGCGGCGCGGTCTTCCTTGTCCGCAGCGAGAAGAATACGCTTGCCAGTTTGCGCGTTGTGTTTGCGGGCGATGTAGTTTTGCGGGATAAAAACAGCGAAAGCATCCTTATAGGGAAACGGCTGCCCCTTGACAGGAAAGACGCGGCTGGTTTTACTGAACGCTGGAACGCCTATCTTGAAGGCGTTGGGAATCAGGACGCCTTGTTCCGGTCGACTCTGCTCACATTTATTACATCAAGCCTGGAGGCGCTGGTGGCGTGAGTCCGGCATCCACAGGCGCGATCAAAATCGCCCGCTCACTCAATTTCTCCTAGTATTCGACCTTAAAATATGCTATATTGTATAATATATGAATTTAGCCTTCACCTTTGGCGGCGTTTCGTCAGAGATTTATATAGAAGAATCCCTTCATGATATTCGCGCCATAATCAATGCCGATGGCGGCGCCTTCGGCGGCGCGCGTTTGCTTGTGTGCGATGAGAACACCGCCGGCATTGCAAACAGAATCGCCGCCAGTGGCGCCTTCGGCGGCGATCAAGCCATGTCGCAGACAGGCGGACTATGTGTGCTGCCAGCGGGGGAAAGCGCCAAAAATTGGACGAATGTCGAAAAAATCCTTAAAACAGCGAGAGACGCGGGGCTCGGAAGAGACGGCGTTTTTATAGGCGTAGGAGGCGGCGTAATAACCGACATGACGGCGTTCGCGGCTTCGGTGTACATGCGGGGCGCAAAACTCGCGCTCATACCCACCACATTGCTTGGCATGGTTGACGCCGCTGTGGGAGGAAAAACAGGCTTTGACCTTTTCGGCATAAAAAATTTTATCGGAACTTTTTACCCAAGCCCGCTCATCATCATGCCTCTGGAAAGTTTGTCAACACTGCCCATACGGGAATGGAGATCCGGATTCGCCGAGCTTTTAAAAACCGCTGTTTTGGATGACAGCGATGATTTTCTCGACCGCGTAGGGCGGCTAAAAGACGCATTCTCCTCGCCGGATTTTCCGGCGAGCATGTTGCAAGACAGCGTTCTGCGAAAAGAATTGCTCGCGTGTATAGCGCGATCCGTTGAAATAAAAGGGCGCATCGTTGAAGAGGATCCAGGAGAGATGGGAACCCGGCGCAGGCTTTTGAACCTTGGACACACCTTTGGGCATGCCTTGGAGTCGTCAGTCGGACTTGGGATCCTCGCCCATGGGGAAGCGGTGGCATGGGGGATAGCGCGCGCCTGCGATCTGGGGCGGGCGCTCGGCGCAACCGGGCGCGACCGCGCTGAAAAGATCACAGGGCTTTTGGACTCATTCGGGTATGAGACGCGGGCGCCGCACCCCCGCCTGAAAGAAACAGGGCGTTTCATGGACGCTCTGTTTAACGACAAGAAGAAAAAGGCGGGCAAGCTCGCGTTTATCGTACCCGAACAACGCGGCTGCGGCGTTATTTTTATAGAAAAAACAATAGAAAGAATCCTCCATATCATCAATGGAGAAGATGCATGAAGAGAAAAGACAGGTTTTTATGTTTTTTAGCTTTTCTTCTGATGGCGGCGCCGCTGTACGCTCAGGAGGAGGAAGGCGGGGATGAGGAGCAGACGGTTTTTTATATCAGCGGCATAGCGTTTCAAATAACCGGGCGCACCAAGCCGTGGGCCGCCTCCTATGCCGCGCAACTCAATGAAGGGGAAAAGATCATAGGCAAAACAAAGCTGGAAAAATATATCAGGGACAAAGAGCAAATCCTTTTAAATACGCGGACGCTGGAATCCGCGCGCATCACCTACACTGTGGGGGAGCCTGAAGAGAATGGCGAAATTCCGGCGCATCTTGTGGTGCATCTCGTTGACACGATAAATTTTATCATGTTGCCTGAGCCAAAGTACAGCACCAGCGAAGGGTTTGATCTGAAGTTAAAAATCAGGGACTTCAATTTTTTCGGCACTATGTATCCGTTGCGTCTGGATATCGGCTATATGCTTGACGCGGATCACTGGGATGGCGGCAAGGGGCTGCGGCAATCATGGGAAGAAGGCTCCATAACGTTCGGCATTGATTCTGACACGCCATTTAAACTCATGGGTTTTCACTGGAATTTCAATTTTGATCATAATTTTGCATACACATTTGAAGAGCCGCTGTACTATAGAAATACTACAGGCGTTTCAATGGATATTACTTGGGGGAAAACAACAATTACAGTTGGTTTTGAACAAAGTCTTATTTTTAACGAAAATAACGACGCCGTGTATCAGGATGAATTCGGCGAATTTGTTCCGTTTTATACGTCAAGCGCGTTGAACGCCTCGTGGAAAATACCTTTGGGCATGGAAGCGGGCGGTTTCGGAGAAATAACGTACACTCCAAAAATTACCGGAGAAATCAAGTACAATTTCACGGAGCAGGACGAGTTGAGGAAAGGTCCGGAACTGACATTCTCCCAGAATCTTGGCTTTGGAAGAATAAATTGGTTTGAAAATTTCAGGAATGGATTGGACGCTTCCATTGACAACTCAAACACTTATAACATGTATAGAAACGATTGGTCTGTCAATTACAGCGTCAGTGCGCGCGCTCATAAGAAAATCGCTTCTTTTTTCGGCGTTTCCGGGCGGTTGTCGTTTAACCAGTGGTTTTTTACCAATAATTTCAAGGACGGATTGTATCCCGCGTATACCGAAGTTGGAGAGAATCTCCGCGGCATACGGGACAATACGCTCATAGCGGAAAACGCCGGCTTTATGCTCCTGTTAAACGCTGATTTTCCTTTGCAAATTCTGCATTTCACGCCTTCCGAATGGTTCGGCGCGAGGGCTTTACGGTTCTTTAATTTTGATATGCATGTATCGCCGTTTATTGACGCGGCCCTTTTGCAGGGGAAAAGAGATGTTTCATGGAGCAAAGGAAGATATGTGGACGAGCAGGACAACTATTTTTCATCGGGGCCGGTCTGCGCGGCCGGTTTGGAAATTATTGTCTTTCCGCTCGCATGGCGCAGTTTTTATTTGCGCGCAAGCGTCGGTTACAATATAAATAAAATAATTGAAACCGGAAGAATGCCGGGCTACGATGAAGTGTTCATCGGCGTAGGACACCACTATTAGGGGACAACATGCCTGATTTTAAACTCATTTTTGATATTCTTGACAGCCGTGAAAAAAAACAGCTTGTTTTTATTTTTTTCTTGATTCTTGTCATGGGGTTTATCGAAATAATTGGGGTAGGCTCTATCGGTCCGTTTATGTCTATGTTGTCAAACGCCGGCATGATCCACAGCAATATTTTTTTGGAAAAAATATATGTTTTTTTAAATTTTTCTTCGGACTCCCAGTTTATTATCGCTTTCGGCGTCGCCGTTGTGATCATTCTGGCTTTAAGCAACCTGTCTCTCGCCTTTATTCACTATATCCTCTATTCATATACGGGGAAGAGAAATTATTCTATTTCAATGAGGCTTTTTGAGCGGTACCTGAAGCAGCCCTACATCTTTTTCCTGAACACAAACACCGCGTCAATAACCCAGCAAATCTTAACCGAAGTGACCAATTTCATCTCCAACATTCTGCTGAATGTTTTAGATCTCATCGCAAGTTTGGTGATTTCCGCCGCGGTTGTCCTCTTGCTGATTATGGTGAACCCCATTCTCGCGCTGTCCATCAGCGCTATTTTTTCGTTATTGTATATTTTTATTTTCTATACAATAAGGAGATTCCTCGACCGGAAAGGAAAAGAACGCTACGCCTTGAGCGTTCTCAGGAACAAATACGTTCTTGAGACATTCGGCGGGATAAAAGATGTAAAAATATTGGGAAAAGAAAAGGTTTTTCTTGACCTTTTCAGCGCACCGTCAAAAAAAGTGGCGAGGAACAACGCGGCAAGCGACACGGTCGCCGAGCTTCCAAAATTCCTGTTGGAGACGGTCGCGTTTGGCAGTATTGTCGGCATTATTGTCATTATGATAGCTATGGGGCAACGTATAGAAGATTTCTTGCCGTCATTGACTGTTTACGCCTTCGGCGCGTATCGGTTGCTGCCGAATTTACAAAAAATTTACCGTTGTTTCACCGGGTTGCGCTATCACCGGGCGACGCTGGACAAGCTGCACCGCACCTTGGTCGAGATCCCCGAAGGGATCCCGTTTTCCAGCGACGCCTCAAGATTGGATTTTCACAATAGCATAAGACTCGAGAACATCAATTTTTCTTACCCGAATACTGAAAAAGTTGAAAAAAGAGTGATTAAAAACCAAAGCCTGCATATAAAAGCAAACACTTCGGTGGCGCTGGTCGGCTCGACAGGATGCGGAAAAACAACATTCATTGATATAATACTGGGGCTTCTGGAACCCCAAGAGGGCGCTATTTTTATTGATGATGTTGAAATAACCAATGAAAACCGGAAAAACTGGCAGATGAACCTGGGTTATGTGCCGCAAACCATTTTTTTGACGGATGACACCATACGGAACAACATCGCGTTCGGCATCGCGCCGGACAAGATACATGACAAGGATGTCATTAATGCGGCGAAGATTGCGAACATCCATGATTTTGTGCAGAATGAGCTGGAGCAAAAATATGAAACCCTTATTGGAGAGAGGGGAATCCGTCTTTCAGGCGGACAGCGGCAACGTATTGGCATCGCCCGCGCCGTGTACCACAACCCCTCGGTACTGATACTCGACGAGGCGACAAGCGCGTTGGACGGGGTTACGGAAGGGGCGATCATGGAGTCCATCAAACGGATTGGGCATAAGAAAACCATCATCATAGTGGCGCACCGCATCACTACGGTAAAGAACTGCGAAGTCATATATATGATGGAGAAAGGCGTT
>JAIROG010000046.1 GCA_031257675.1 Treponema sp.
AAAAAAACCAACTGCATAAATTTTTTTAAATAAAATTAAAGGTTTCATTTTTTATTTAAAGAAAAAACGGGGGGGCCATGTCAGGGGCGTTTTTTGTGGCATGCCCCCCCCCCCCCCCCGTGCGGGAACGTATAATCTCAAGAAGTCTTTGCAAGAGGAAAAAAATCTGTCCTTACGGCGCCGTATTAAAAAAGCGCAAGCTGTATGATGCGAAAATAAATTATGCGCAAATTAATTATAGGAAGGATTGCTAAAGATGCCCCGCCCCAACAGCACGATTAAACACAAAGTAGTTGTCTTTTCGGCGCGCTTCTTTTTTTTCATTCTGACAAGCGGGAGCGTTATTTTTTCTCAAGTAATGCGGCATTTTATCATCGCGCAGTCAGCGAAGGAAGCGATGCAGTTTGCCGAAAACAAACGGCTGCTGTTGGAATCGCGGCTCAACCGGGAAATTGAACTGACTGTAAGGCTTGCGGAGTCTCCTCTTGTCCGCCTTTTATTCCTCAATCCTAACGACCCTGTGATACGGCCGCTCGGCGTCAAGGAAGTCCTCTCATACGGAAAGGCTTTCTCCAGCGGCGTCGTTTCGTGGGCTTGCGACGCGGACGGGCGGTACTATGAAGGCGACGCCCATCTTACGAGCTATGATCCTGACGACGCCTATCATCAATGGTATCCGGCTGTCCGCGACCAAAAAGAGTCTTTCAGTCTGAACATATACTATGACTACTTTGCGGTAGAGGACTGGTTTTTGTTTATCAACGCGCCGGTGCGGGAACACGAATCTGAGAATGCCAAAGGAATCGGCGTTGTGGGCAACCGGATAGCCCTGACCGCATTTCTCTCTTTCCTGTATGGCGCCGATTACGCATCCCTGCCAAAGGCGGATCTGTACCTGTTCAACAGCGGCGGCGAAATAACCGCGGCCCGTGATTCCGCTCTCGTCGCCAGCATGTCTAAAAAGGCGCTGCTGTCCGATTGCTTTGCAAAAGCCGGCGAGAAGATATTGTCCGAAATCCAGCGGATCGCGCCTGATTCATCCTTCTCTCTCGTTGACAACAACATCCAATACACAGTCATGCCTATACCTTCGCTGAACTGGCGCATGGTTGTGGTCAGGCCTCTCGCCTTTTCTCTGATTTTAGACAATCCGGTGACCATAGTATTCGCCGCGATGATGGGAGCGATTTTTTTGGCGTTCGTCATCTTCACCGCTTATATTGTCAGTCTCATCAAGCCGGTGATCGCCCTTACCGGAATCATGGATATAATTCTTTCTATTACTCCCAATCTGGTCGCCGTGGTTGACGAAAAAAGCCGCGTCATCTATATGGGCAAGGCGATGCGCGACATGACGGGCTTCTATAATGCGAAAGACTGCGAGGGCAAGCCGATTCTCGATTTATTTAATAATGAAGATATGAAATCAATGCTCGATGAAGCGATTCAACAGGGCGGATGTTTTGAAACCATCTATAAAGTGATGATAGGCGACAAGCGCCAGTTTTTCAAAGTTTTGGCAAATGACATAGATTCGACTTTTCAGGGGAAATTTCTTCTTCTCGTCAATGTTACGGCGATGATGATGTATGGGTTCACCGACCCGTTGACTGGTCTTGCGAACAGACGGAATTTCGATCAATGTCTGCAAGATGAATGGAAGCGCGCGACACGGGAACGGCTGCCGCTCTCGTTTCTGATGATGGATTTGGATATGTTCAAACGCTACAACGACACGTACGGGCATCCGCAAGGCGACCAGATGCTCAAAGTGGTGGCGGACATTATTACGAGAGCCGCAAAACGTCCGGCTGATCTTGCGGTGAGAATGGGCGGCGAGGAATTCGGACTGTTATTGCCAAACACAAGACGCTCCGGAGCGCTGGAAATCGCCGGACACATCCGGCGTGAGGTGGAAAGGTCCCGCGTTCCCCTTGCCAACAGGGAAGAGACAACCTCAATAACGATCAGCATCGGCGTCGCCTGCATGATCCCGACCTTGCGGAGGAAGGCGGAAAATCTTGTAAGCGCCGCCGACAAGCGCCTATACGAAGCGAAACGACATGGCAGAAACCGAGTCTGTCCACAGCCGCGCAGTTAGCCGCGCGTTGGAATCGCGGGCGGCGTATCCCGCTTCCGTAGAAAGGCGGATTATCGCTCCTTATACGAATTGAGTTTTTCCAGCAATAGCCGCGCCTTCTTTTTCACCTGTGTTGTATACGATCCTCGTGAAATTTGGGAGATGACGAGCCGGGTGGCGAGGTTTATCGCGCCGTCCTGTTCTTCACTGTATTTTTCGAGCGCGTCCAAATACGCTATTGCAAGGAGGTTGTCAGGGCGGCGGGCTTCGATACGGCGCAACATGTCGTTAAGAACGATTTCATCCTCCGCAGTTACGCCGATTTTTGAAAGGGCGTATAACGCCGGTATCAGCGTCATACTGTCGGACTCGACTTTAAGCATCTGTATAAGGATTTTCTTGGCGTCGTCCCCGCCGTAATCGCCTAAACAAGTCGCGGCTTTTACCCGTATGTTCGGGTAATTATTGGTGATTTTTCCGTTTATGCGCCTCATGTTGACGGTTCCTTCAAGAGCCAGAAATTCCAGGGATTCCAGTATTTCAGGATTTTTCTTGTTTTGCGCAAGCAGTCTGGCGATAAGAGCGAGCGCGTTGTTTTTTAGTTTCAATTCGGGCGCTCTGCTCTGTTCCGCGATAAGAATAAGATTCGCCATATCCGGGGAATAGGATTGTTCGGTCTCGACATCCCGTTCGCCGGATTCCTGGGCCGCGGCTGTTTGCGTAGTTTGAAGGGCAAGAAAAAAAGCGGCGATAAAAACGCCTGCTTTCAACGCCAACCCGCGCGGGGACGGCCGCCATGTCATTTTAGTCGTTCTTAGAAAGGTGAGACGCCTCACCATAGGGGCGCAAACAAGTTTGCGGCGGGGCATTACACCCCGCTTGCGAATACTAAAAAATTTGCAAACAGCCGCCATGCGGATTACTCTGTCAATTCTTTCGCCGTATCATAGACAGCCTGATATACAGCCGGTATGTCTTTTTCTTCAATGCTGGAGAACGCCACGCGGAGGTACACGCCGCCCAATGCTATCGTACCAATGCCGTGTTTTGTGAGCAACGTCTGCCGCAATGTTTCAGCGTCAAGCCCGTTGCATCTGAAACTCATAAAATACCCTGAATTGAAGGGCAGAGGTTGCAACGCCTTATATCCCGGGTGGTCCGCTATGAAGCGTTTCACCGTACGGTAGCGGCTTCGCAACAATTCGAAGAGCCTGTCTTTTTCAGCGCCGGTTCTGGGATCGTTCATAGTTTTCAGCATAAGGTATTGCGCGGGCGTGTTGGCGCAGGAAACCGATGAGCGGATGCACCCCATGAGCTTCTTCACCAACGCGTCGTAATGACGGGCGTCCATGCCCTTGCAGCCGAAGGTGACAAAGCCCATGCGCAAACCCCAAGCGTAGTCTTCTTTAGTGGGACCATCGATCTTTACGGCCAAAATCCGCTCATGGAGGTTTGTGAGCCTGCAAAAAATGGATTCCTGAATGATGTGATCCTCGTAGAAAAGCCCAAAATAGGCGTCGTCACAGAAGACAAGTACATCCGCCCCCTGTTCCGCGACATCCTCTAGCAGACAGAATATCTTTTCCGCCTCATCTATAGTGGGCGAATAGCCGGAAGGGTTGTTTGGGAAGTTGAGAATGACGCGCGCCGTTCCGGTTTTCGCCGCTTCCCGTATGCCTCGCTCAATTGATTCCATAGCGAGCCCGGGTCCTCCGTTGAAAAAGGGGATTTCTTTTATAACCGAGCCGCTCCGCTCTTGAAACACGAGTTCGTAATTGTCCCAGCACGGATCGCTTGCTATAATGACATCCCCCTCGTTGAGGAAAAGATCGGACATGTAGGAAATGCCTGCGGTGATGCCCGGCACAACTACCGGCAACGATATATGCTCCGGGTTTATGGAAGGATTTTTCTGAATGAGCATGTCTTTCCACGCCTGCCGCGCCTTTTCCACGCCCGCAGTCGGCGCGTACGCCACGATTTCTTCGGGTTTGAAAACAGGCATAGCATCCGCAATGGCGGACATGAGCAACGGACTTCCTTTGCTGTACGCCATGCCAAGTGTGCCATTCGCTTTATGGGCGGATATTCGCGCTTCCGCGGACTGGGCGATGATGCCCTTGGGAAAGTAGAGGCGGCTCCCCAATGGGGACAGCAACCGCGAAGCGACCGTACCTTCCAGTACGCCGTTGAGTTCCTGCGCAAGAATATGCATCATGTTCTCCTTATGAAAAGCTTTTTTTGAATTTTTAATGTCCCCTGGAGGGAATTCTTCAAACAAACCTTAAACGCCCTATTTTAAAATCCTCTTATCATATAATATATGAAATGCATTAGTCAACCACACCGCAACCGCGCTCCAGACGCGCGTCTCTTATAAGCGTTTCCCTCTTGATAGTTCTTCTTTTTTATGGTACCGTATATTCCATATTTTTCTATAATAAGGAAGTTACAGTATGAATTCAGCGCTTTTTTCAGTATTTTCATTTCCCCGCGCCTTGCTTATGGCCGCGCCTGACGCCGCAGCCGGTGGCGCCGCAGGCGGAAACGCACTTGTTTCCTTCGTTCCCTTCATCTTAATCATAGGGATATTTTATTTTCTCATCATCAGACCGCAAAACAAAAAACAGAAAGAGACTCAGAAAATGCTCGGCGCGCTTAAAAAGGGCGACAGGATTGTCACTATAGGCGGCATTCATGGGACTATTCAGAAAGTCAAAGAGGCTTCCGTCATTGTGAAGGTTGATGAGAACACCAAGATGGAGTTTAGCCGCTCGGCTGTGTCCAGCGTAGAGGCGGCGGCTAAAGAAACGGACGACGAAGACGGAGAAGAAAAAAAGATCGAAGAAAAAAAAGATGAGAAGGGCGGCGGGGAGAAGTCATGAGCAAACGCTACCGTTTCTTCATTATTCTGGCGGTAGTTGCGCTTTGTTTAGTTTTTCTGTATCCAACTATCCGCTGGTATTTTATGATTCCCAAAGATGAACAGGCGTTGGCGTTAAGCTCAAGAGAGCAGATAAAAATATACGCATCCCAGACAGCGCAAGCCGATTTACAGCTTCTGCTTGACAACGCGAAGACGGGCGGCGATGTGCCTGAAAAACTTCTCTTCTTGCAAAAACAGGCGAAGAAAATTTTAAAAGAATCCCGCGCCCCCGCTCCTGAAAAGTGGAACGCGAGAACCACGCTTTCAGCTTTCGCCAGCAGGCGGGAGGCTCTTGACGTAATAGAAACCAAATATCGCGACAGGATATTCGCCCTGAAAAACCTTCAGAAAAGCGCGGTGCAACTGGGGCTGGACCTTTCCGGCGGGTTGAGCATCGTGCTTCAGACCAACATGGACGCGCTCCAGGAGATAACGGATCATCCGCTGACAGAAGCTGACCGTGAAGACGCCATGAACAGGGCGCTTGAGGTGCTTAACAGCCGCATCGACCGTTTTGGTCTCACCGAGCCGGTTATCAGGCGGCAGGGGACGGATCAAATATATGTGGAAATCCCCGGAACCGCTGACCCTGAGCGCATCAACGACATCATCATGGGAAAGGGAAGCCTTACCTTCCGCATGGTCGACACAGAGGCGCTTGAAAAGTTCAACACATACTACGCTGAACATCCTGCAACCACATTTGACGGCGCGGGCAACCTCATCGATCCTACGATCATTCCCGATGACGTTATGATTTTAGGCGTTTATACCAAGGACCGCTACGGGCTTGATGAGTTCGTCAGCTATACCGCAGTCAAAAAAGAAGTCGGCTTGGACGGCAACCACATCAAGAGCGCGGTCGTCGACCGCGGCGATATTGACGGCAAGCCGGAAGTCACCTTTGTCCTTGACAGCGAAGGCGGCGAGATATTCTACAAGCTCACGTCCGCGAATGTGGGGAAGCCGCTCGCCATTGTGCTTGACGACCGCGTGAAATCCCAAGCGACCATTCAGAGCGGCATTCATGAGTCCGTGCGTTTGACCGGCTTTGGACTTGACGAGGCGAACAACATAGCGCTCACCCTGAGAACGGCGGCTCTGCCCGTGCAGTTGGAGGTTGTCAATCAACAGAATATAGGGGCGAGCATGGGCGAAGATACGATCCGGCAAGGGTTGTACGCCCTCTCAGGCGGATTGGGCGCGGTCATGATCTTTATGCTGCTCTTCTACAAAATCTCCGGCGTCAACGCGGTGGTAGCCCAAGTCTTGAATATCTTCCTCATGTTCAGCATCCTTTCCGCGTTCAATTTCACCCTTACTCTGCCGAGCATCGCAGGATTCATTTTGACTATCGGTATGGCGGTTGATGCGAATGTCATTATATTTGAGCGCATAAAAGATGAGATGCGGCTTGGAAAAAGCAGAAAAGCTGTGGTCGACGCGGGCTTCAACAAGGCGTTCTGGGCGATCATGGACTCAAACATCACCACCTTTATCGCGGCGCTTTTCCTCTCGCAACTCGGTTCGGGACCCATACAGGGCTTTGCGGTCAGCTTGGCGATAGGCGTTGTCTCATCGGTGTTCACCGCGCTCTTCGTGTCCCGCTTCATCTTCGACTTTGGCACGGATGTTCTCGGCAACAAAAAGGTCTCCGTGAGTTGGAGGATTAAGTAATGAAAAAAATCATACGTTTCTCAAAAACGTTTTTGGCGTGCGCAATTGCTTCGGTTGTACTGATTGGCGCGGGTCTTGCGGGCTATATTTTGAAGGGCGGCTTCAATCTGGGCGTTGACTTTCAAGCTGGTCTCATTCAGGAAGTGCAGTTTGCGCCCCCTGCGCTCCGTCTGACGTACAATGGAGCGGGCAACGCATCCATTTCATTTGATAGAAACACCTTGTATATCGTTATATCAGGGTCGGGGGTTGAAGGAAAAACTCATGCCTTTCCCTACGCTGAATATACTACCGTCGGTTCCATGATGTCCGCCCTTTCCGGCGTAAATGGGATCGGCGTGTCGGCAGCCACTTCTTCGGATGTCCAGACTTCGCTCTTTGTGCAAAGCGCGGCGGGCAACCCGCAACTCAGCGCCGAACCTTTTGTGGTTCACTACCTTCCCCTGAACGCCGCTCTCATCTCAATTGAACAAGTGCGCGAAAGCCTCTCCTCCCTGGGCGAGGTTTCGGTGCAGGTGCTGGGGCGTTCCGAAGAGCGCCGGTTTATGATCCGTATGGAGGACAGCGGGATGGAGGGCGGGGCGCCTGCTGAAGCGATCATAACGGCGTTGGAGACCAGCCCGGATCTGAACGCGGGAATTGACGGCGTAGCGGTGACAAGCTCCAACTATGTCGGTTCGCGCTTCTCGAAAGCCCTTTCCCATCAGGCGGCTATTCTTATGGCGTTGACCTTGCTGCTTATTTTGGCGTACGCATCCATCCGGTTCAAGCCCCAGTACGCGATTGGAGCCGTGCTTGCCATCGTCCACGACGCGCTCATCATGGTGGCGTTTATTACATGGACGCGCATGGAGTTCAACACCACCACCATCGCGGCGATCCTCACCATTCTAGGCTACTCTATCAACGACACCATTGTTATCTTCGACCGTATTCGTGAAAGCCGGCGTCTCTATCCCGAAGATTCCTTTGTCGATGCGCTTGACCGATCCATCACCGAAACCCTTGGACGCACTGTCATCACGACCGTGACGACCATGCTCGCCGTCGTCTCCCTGTACATCTTTACGACAGGCTCCATGAAAGATTTTGCCCTTGCCCTGCTCATCGGCATGACAAGCGGCGTGTATTCAACCATTTTCATCGCGTGCGGTTTTGTGAACTTTTGGGATATCACCGCAAAAAAGAACGAGAAGAAACGAAAAGGCGCGGTTGCCGCTACAGCCTGAAAGCCGTGAACGTCATTCGGGCTTCCGCCTTAGGCTATTGCGCGGGCGTGCGCAGGGCGGTTGACATCGCCCTGCGTGAAGCCGCCGCTCCTCAGAAGGTGTACACGGCTGGCCCGCTTATTCACAATCCCGTGGCGCTTGAGACCTTGAAAATGCGCGGCATCGAGATTTTAGAAGAAGATGCGGACGCGCCCCGCGCCGCGCAGGGCGCGGTTGTCGTTATACGCGCCCACGGCGTCACGCCCCGGACCGATTCGCGGCTTAGGGACAGGGGCTTCCGCATTGCGGATGCGTCCTGCCCCAAAGTGAAGAGAAGCCAGACGCTTGCGCGAAAGCTTTCCGAAGCGGGCGTCCGCGTCTTTCTTGCCGGCGAAAAGCGTCATGCGGAAATCGTCGGCATACAGGGGTACGCATCAGGCGGCATCGTGGTGGAGAGCGCCCATGACGCGCTGGAAGGCGCCCGCATCCTCTTCGCCGAATATCCAGCGGCGGAAACAGCCGTGATTGCGCAGACAACTCTGGCCGCTGAGGATTATGCGGCGATATGCGGCGCGTTGCAAATGGTCTTTCCACGTATAACAATATACAACACAATATGTTCCGCAACGAGAGAGCGGCAAAACGCGCTGAGGGCGCTATGCGAAAAAGTGGATGCGATCATCATTGCGGGCGGGAGAAACTCCGCAAATACGCAGCGTCTGGTTGCGGTCGCAAGGGCGGCGTGTTCCATGTCTGGCGAAGCCACAGGTGGAGCCGCTGGCGCCGGCAAGCCTGTTGTTCTTGTTGAAAACGCCCGCGAGATGCCGGAGGCGTTTTTACGGGGGGCATACGCCGCCGTCGGCTTATCCGCCGGCGCATCCACGCCGGATGAGGTTATTGACGAAATAGAAAGGACGCTGCTGTCATCAGGAGACGCTGGATGATCCCGCGCCCAAAGGGATGTTCTAAAGCGTATTGCGTCCGCGCATTACAATTTTCTTCTAGTCCCGAAGCCGATACATGGACCTGTTATGCGCCGTTGCGCTTGCTTTATCTTTAAAATCTCACAAAAAAGCCGCCATTCTTTCATTAATCGCCATTTGCCCTAAATTTCAATGTGTTATAATTTCAAGGAATCTTGCCTGTCATATTTGATAACCCTATGGTTCTTTTGGCATGCCAAATATGCCATAATTCATTTCCTCATTCCCATTGCCATCTTGATGAATTTCTATTACATATTCACCTTCCGCCATTTGAATCTCGTATCTCACGGTTGTATCGTTTGTTCTATTCTAAAAAGCCTTTCGTGTTTATGTCCTTGTGGTGCAATGCCCCGCCGCTCCGCGGCGGTTAAAAAGGCAAAGATATGAGAGAATGAGAGGATATATACTATACATAGAGCGTATAATGCATCCGTATCGTCATATCGCATGGCATCTCCTGCAAAGCGCCGGAGAGTGGGAATCAGAGAGAAAGTGGATGGCGCATTGAAAGGAGCCTGCGAGGATATGGAGAAAAGATATGAAATAAAATTTTTAGAGATAGGAGAGGAAGGAGCGCGCGCGCATTTTCTAATCCAGTCGGCGCCAGCATGGATGCGCGCGAAAATAGTGCGGGCGCTAAAAAGTATAATAGCCAAGAAAACATTTGAGAGGCGTCTCGAAGTAAAGAGACAACTATGAGGTGAAAGATTCTGGGCAGACGGATGTTTTGTAAGTACGGCAAGCGAACATGGGAACGAAGAGGCGATGGCAAATTATGTAAAATCAAGGGAACAGAAGGGCATTACAAACGTCTGCGCAAGATAAGAGATGGGAAGCGGCCTGCGTTGTTTGGTTGATGTTTCAGACGACAATCTTAAATGCCCCGCCGCGGATATCTTTTATACGATTTTTCATTAGGGTTGTTCAGCAAAGAAACAAGCGGCTGCATGGCGCTTTTTGGGAAGGGGCTGAAAGCCGCTTCCGGCGGATCAAAAGAAGCGTGGGTTTGAAAAATTTGAAAAATAGAGCTTGCATATTTTTTCAGAACAATGTAAAATAATAATGTTTCAAAATAATTTCAAGAACGATATTGCGTAAAAGCAAGCGCGGTCAAAAGAAAGGGGTATAAAACACTATGGCGCGAACAGCGGATTTAAGCGGACTCTCGTTCTCTTGTCGCGGTTGCATACATCCGGCGTTTGCCGCAACCCTCAACATCGCGCGGCGCCGGCTTCTTTTTAGACAAGCCCCGCAGTCTGCGGTTATGCGCCGCTTGGACTTGACATTATTGGAAAAATATACTATAAAGAGAGAAAAATGATGAAAAAATATATTAATATTCTTTTAGCTAGTATTTTTCTATCTGGTTGTACAACATTAGAGACATATATAGAAAATGTTGGAAATGAATATACAGCCGTACCATTGATCAGAAAACATCCTTTGATTTTTGGCGAGACATTTACAATAGAAAATTATTCATTGGATTACAAAGGAAATGAATCAAGCGCGTCAGGGTTTTTCGTTACAAAAAAAACAACAATTAGAAAATATAATTTCCTTAAAGATAAAACTATTTTATGTAGAATTGAAATAGTAAAGCGGGAAAACAAAATAGGCAGTGATAGCGGCGGCGCTATTATTTTTGATGAAGAAAGATATATTCGTATTATTGAAAACGACCGCTCGAAAAAAGAGTATGCCATAAACATGGATGAAAAATCATATTTGACATATCATGATGATATTGTTGGTTCAATAAATATTATTAATTATTATCAATTAAAAAATAAAGATGCTCTCGAACGCGCTTGGCTGTATAATACGGGATTTAACATATCCATTAATGATATGGAATATGGGATTCTCGCATTTTATCCACTGCTATTTTATAGAAGAAATGCTGATAATAAAACTGGTGATAATACATATGATAAAATCATATTATGTGTATTGGCGGCATATGCAAGTTATTTATATGATTAAAATAAAAAATCCAAACGGCGCGTAAAGGGCTGTTTACGCTTCGCCGCCAGTAGGCGGCTGGGTTCCGTGCGGCTAGGTTGGCTGCGCGTCCTACGCTCAACTCCGCCGCAAAACCGTCATATACAACCGGAACGTCAGGCGCAACACATAAAACGCCCGCTTCGCTTCCTTTACATGTTTCCCAAAACCGCTTATACTATGCCATGCGTTTTAAAGAAATAGACGAAAAAAATATCACCGCTTCCATTGTTTCCCGCTTTCTTCGTTATGTTCAGGTGTGGACGACGAGTTGCCGTCATGTTGAGCAAACGCCTTCTACGCCGGGGCAATGGGATTTGGCGAAACTGCTTGTAGAAGAACTGCAAGCGTTGGGCGTTAAAGATGTTACGCTTACAGATTCGTGTTATGTGATTGCGCATCTTCCGGCAAGCGAGGGGAAACAAACCGTCCCGAGCGTGGGATTTTTGGCGCATATCGACACATCAGACGAAGTGTCCGGCAAGGACGTGAAACCCCGCCTCGTAGAACGCTATGACGGCGGCGTCATATATCTTGCCGGCAACCGCCGCCTCGATCCGGCGCTTGATCCCGATCTCGCCGCGCAGAAAGGCAAGTCCATCATTCATACGGACGGTACGACTCTGCTCGGCGCGGATGATAAAGCAGGCATTGCGGAAATAATGAGCGCGGTGGAATGGCTCGTTCAACATCCTGAAATAGCGCATGGAAAAGTGGAAATCATCTTTTCCCCTGATGAGGAGACCGGCAAAGGGCTGCCGGATTTTCCTTATGAAAGGAGCGAGGCGGCGGTGTGTTACACGCTTGACGGGGGAGCGCTCGGCGAGATTGAGGTTGAATGCTTCAACGCCGCTGAAGCGACGATCACTTTTACGGGAAAGAGCATACATCCGGGATATGCGCGAGGAAAAATGGCGAATGCCGTAACCATGGCGGCGAATTTTGTGACCATGTTGCCCCGTTCCGAAAGCCCGGAAGCAACCGACGGCTATTTCGGCTACTTTTACCCCTCGGAAATGAGCGGAACGACTGAAAAAGCGCGGTTAGATGTCTTGGTGAGGGATTTTGACTCGGATGCTATGAAAAAAAGGCTTGAACGTCTGGAATTCTTTGCAAAAGCGGTTGAAGCCCAGTTTCCAGAAGGCGCGGTCAGCGTTGAGATTACGGATCAATACCGCAATATGAAAGAAAAAATAGACGCCCATCCTGAAGCGTTTGACATGCTCAAGCAGGCTCTCTCAAATACCGGCGTTGACATCCGCATCAAACCCATACGCGGCGGCACGGACGGATCCCGCCTTACGGAAATGGGCGTTCCCACGCCCAACATCTTTACCGGCGGGCGCAACTGGCACGGTACGCTCGAATGGGCGTCCGTGCCGGAAATGACGGCGGCCTGCAAGGTTGTCATAGAACTGGCGCGGTTGTGGGGAAAAGCGTGACCGAAACGCCGCCGCCTCTGCGCGAAACCACGCTCACGCTCCATGTACGCTTCGCGCCAATTCCCCGCCGCATCTTTCCAATGCAACGAGGTCTTCATGAGAGGGGAATCCCTCCCATTCATAGCTTTTAAGGTTGTTCCATTTCAAGGGTTCAATCGCCGCTTCGTATTCTTTTTTAGCGCCGCCGATCCATCCGAATGATCCTATGCGCAGTACGGTCTTGCCGAACAGACGCTTGCGTTTGAAAAGGTCAATGATGCGCGCCATAGGCGGGAACATCGCATACTCGTACGTCGGCGCGGCGATCACAAGGGCGGAACTCTTCCATGCATCGGCCAACACATAGGAGGCGTCTTCGCCAGGCGTACGGTGAATGGCGTACGGCGCGCCTTCCGCCTCAATGCCGCGTATCACCGCGTCAAGACCCGCCTTGGTGCTGCCGTACATGGAACCCCAGACAATGGTGATTTCTTTCTCCGCAGGACCATTCAAATATGAAGCGTATTTGCTGTACAAGCCGATGATCTTCTGTGGATTTTTCCGCCATACCACACCGTGACTCGGAGCGATGATCTTTATCGCCAAATGCCGCGTCTTTTGAATCGCTTTTTCCACGAAAAGTGAGAATGAAGAGACGATATTCGCGTAGTATCTGAGCGTTTCTTTCTCAAAAAAGGCGAGTTCTTTATCAGCGAACGCATCGTCAAAGACCCTATCGCCAAGGGCGCCGAAAGATCCAAATGCGTCGCAGGAAAAAAGCGTACCGGAAGCCTCATGCCACGTGAACATGGTATCGGGCCAATGGACATTCGGCGCCTCAATAAAGGCAAGCGTCTGTCCGTTTCCCAAATCAAGCGTATCGCCGTCTTTAACGGCGCGAACTCCAGCCTCTATTTTGTAAAAAGACTTAATCAGCTTGCAACCCTTGTCTGTAGACAAGATTTCACACCGAGGGTTCAAAGCGCGAAATTCTCTGAGCCACCCCGTGTGATCCGGTTCAATATGGTTTAAAATAAGATAGTCGATGGACGCAAAATGTATGCCGATGGACGTTAAAGCTTCCGCAACCTGTTCCGGCGCCTGGTTCCAATCCTTCACCAGATCGACAAGCGCAATCTTCTCACCTTTTACAATATATGAGTTAAGGGATACGCCATCTTTGATGGACCACAAACCCTCGAAAAGATCGGCTGTTCGAATGTCGGCGTGAACACAATAAACAACATCAGAAATAGCGAATGTACACATAAATAATACTTATAACCTCCCGCTCTTCTAAAGAGCTAGAAATAAAAAAAAAGACGCGCCGGGAAATGCCTCCCGGCAAATATATGGATTAGAAGACCAAGCCTAACGCTTTAGAATCGATACAACGCGCTCTAATACTTTTTTTCGGTCAAGAGGTTTTACAATGTAGCTCTTAGCGCCCATAAGCAACGATTTCTTAACCACATCTTCTTTCCCCAAGGCGCTTACCATAATTACCACTGCATTTTTATCAAATTCAAGTATTTTCTCCAAAGCGGTAACGCCGTCCATAACCGGCATAGTAATATCCATAGTCACCAAATCAATATTAGGATACATTTCTTTGTACCGTTCTACGCCCTGCGCGCCGTCCGCGGCAGTTCCAGCGAGTTCAAAACCTTCCGACGTGAAAATTTGACCAAGCTGTTTTGCGATAAACATGGAATCATCCACAACAAGAACACGATATGCCGTTCCGTCTTCTTTAAAACCTTCTGGTTCTTTCTCATTGACGGGGACATCACTCTTTGCTATCATGCGGTACTCCTCTATGTCTGCCATTGTACAATATAGACGGTTTAGTGTCAAGTGGCAAAACGCCATCTTTTCACTATCGGCTTTTTTTTAGAAAATATGAAATGTACACAAATGTACACGCAGCGCATCCCCGCTCTGCGCCGCTCTGCGCCGCTCTGCGCGGCTTGCCGTTTGTTTTTGGAGGTTGGTTTCTTATGATGGGAAAACCATTTTTGCTTGCGCCTATGGCTGAGATAAGCCACAGGGCGCTGAGGGAGCTTATCGCCGGTTTCGGCGGTTGCGATGAGTACTTCTCCGAAATGATCAGCGCAGGCGCACTTATAAGCGGAGGGCGGTACGAATCGTGGTACATGGACAATGAGCCGGAACCGGAAAAATTCGTGTACCAATTGGTCAGCGGAAACGCTGAGCGCCTCGCAAACGCCGTGTCCTTTTTGGAACCCTATGAATGCGCGGGTTTTGATATTAACATGGGGTGTTCCGCGCCGCCTATTATCAGAACGGGCGGCGGAGCGCAGTGGATGAGTTCCATCGACACGGCTGGCGATATGATTGCCCGCGTACGGAAACGCACAAAACGGCGCTTGAGCGTTAAACTCCGCATTGGTTTTGCCTATGACTTTGACTACCTTGTCTCGTTTTGCAAACGGCTTGAAGATGAGGGCGTTGAGCGCGTCACCCTACACCCCCGAATTGCGCGGGAAAAATTCAAGAAGGGAGCGAATTGGGAATATACCGGCATGCTTCGGAAACAACTGCGAATACCGGTCGTCGGAAATGGGGACATACGGTCGGCGGCGGAAATGAACAGGCGTTCTCTTGGGTGCGACGCCATTATGATAGGAAGGCTCGCGGTACAGAAACCATGGGCGTTCGCGCAGGCTCGCGGACTTCCACTTCCCGGCATGATCGATCTTGAAGATGTCGCCGCCCGCTTTCTTGATATGCTGGCAAAATGCCAGCCTCACGAATTCCACAAAAGCCGGGCGCGCCGTTTCTTCACCTATTTTTGTTCCAATTTCAAATGGGCGAACTATGTACGGACGCTGCTAGGACGGGAAGCCGGGCTTTCCGCAATGCGGAACGTTCTTGAAGGCTTTTTTAGGGAAAACCCCGAAGAAAGATTTGCGCCGGGAGGAGCATAATGCTGACAGACGCCCATTGCCATATATTTATCTTATATAAATGACTTCCACCGCTCCTATGATGACGGAAAAAGGAAAAACATGGTGGTTTTCGCCTTGCCCGTACTGTACGCCGCAAGCGCATGGAACAAAATAAAATTTGAATTCCACGGGCAGTTTGCGCGTTTGGCGGCGTGAGACGCGGCGCAAGACGCAATGAAAAAACATCGTACAGTAATTTTGCGGTTCATCCTCAACTCCCGGCGGTTAAGCCGGAAAAGATGGAAGCCTCGCTTGAGCGGGCTATGCGCAATATCTTTGCGTATTCAAGGCAAGTCAAAAAGCTCCGTCTGTTATTTTCCATTCGTATTCGGGGACATGAGAGAATGGACAAAACTTTTTGCGCCGCGGGGTAAACGCCCTCTTTTTCTTTTGGAAAGCCGCTGAAAAGCCTCTTCCGCTTAACCATAAAACAGCGCGTTCCGCCCGCGCGCGCCTTCCTCTGGACAGGTCTCTTTCCGAGGCCGGCGCTCCTTGCCAGCCGCTTCGAAGCGAGCTTTTTTCCCATTGGGGGATTCCGCAATACTGGAGGGAATGGCGCGAATGCGGGAGGAAAGGATAAATAGAGTTGTTCAGTAACTTCAGTTATTGAACAACTTCCGCTAAAAAATGGGCGTTTTTGGCTTTTTTTTGAAAAAAATACGCAAAATCCGCGAGACTTGTGAGACAACCAACCGGGTTGTTGAACAAGTCCAATGAAGAACCCAGGAGCAAGCTCCTGGGTATCAAAGATTGCACTTTGAAATCTTTTCGTATGGTGGGGGAACAAATCCCCCACGCCCCCAGTTTTCCGCAGCAAGCTGCGGGGTATTAA
>JAIROG010000048.1 GCA_031257675.1 Treponema sp.
CTTCTGAAACGTTCATGGCCCATGCCGTGGGGTTCGATGAAGACGATATGCTGGACGGAAGCGGCGCTGTCAATCAGCCAGAGGATGAAATCGGGATAAAAACCTGAGTTTTCAAAAAAACCGATGCCGGAACGGGACTTGTTTCGGATAAGATGCATTTCGTAGGAAGAGGTGATTTCAGGATGGTTGACGCGGTATTCATTGAGTTTTTTCACAAAGCCGCTTTCACTGTCGTTGAGAGGCAGGGGCTTCACCACTATTTCCATGTTTTTGGCGATTTTGAGGAAAGGACGGTAGAGTCCGCAGGACATATCATAGATTTCAACGCCGCATCGGGAAAAAGCAAGCGGCAAAAACGTTCCGTTCTTGTGCGCCTCTTGCAAGGTTTTGAGCAGCTCTTCAAATTCCTTGGTATAAGCTTTGTCATTTTCCCGGTCTCCCAGAAAGACTTCGTAGTTTTCAACGAAGTTGGGATCATTCTCATCAAGCGGGACATAGCATAGGCGCGCGGCTTCCCAAGCGTTGCGGGCGGCCGCATACTGCTTGTCGAATTCTTTTTTGAGCAAATGGACGGCGTATTCCCGAAAACGTTTTATATCCGCAAATGATTGGGGTTCCGCGAGGGAAGGAGGAAGGTACAATTCGTACCAGTCCGCGCGGAACAGAAGGTTTTTTATATGATCTTTGGAAACAATAGCGTTAAAGTATTCACGCTGATATTTGTACTCCACCAGTTCGGCGAACAGGGACTCGTAATTAAAGAAAACAGCGCATTTTTGCAGCGCCTTACTCTTGTGTTTTTCAAAAACAGGTTGGTCTTTTCCGCTTGAGGCGAGAGATTTTTTGGTCGCCAGACTCGTATAGCAATCCAATGTTACTGTTTTTTTGCTCCCGGCGGTCTCCCTCCAAACGAATGTTCCCCCCTGTTTCAGGTAGCTTGCCCCGGCGGGAAGGGAAAGTTTTTGCAGTTTTTTGTTTTTGAATTGGATGTTTTTAAGCGCCGGAATAAACCGGGGCGGGAAAACCGTTTTTGTCGGGGGCAGACCCTCGTTTTGGAGGAATTCGTTAAACTGCTGCATATAATTTGCCTTAACGCCAAAAATATTCAAGGTCTCGATATAGGGAAGATAAAGCGGAGGAGTGAGACCCATGATGTCTTTTTGCATAACCAAACTGCGCTTTAAAGATTTTTTATAACCCCAAAGCCGCACCCCCCGGCCAAAAAGCTGAATGATATCCGATCCCTCGCTCTGTCCTACATACATAAGCCCCATAGTGGAGACGCGGTAACAATTCCAGCCGGTGGTAAATTTTTTTGAACCGATAAGTATATTGACGCTTGAATCCCGTTTCTGAAGTCCGGCGAAAAGAGAATCGGCAAAGGGATTTTCCCCGGTTTCAATGCCGCTGCGCGCGCACAGATTCATCAGTTCTCTTGAGTCGCCGACATTGATTAAGCCGAAGGGAATTTCCGAATTCCCCGGAATAAGGGCGATTTCACCTTCTATTTTCAAGTTGACGACACGCAAGGCGGAGCCGGAGAGGGCGTTTCCGAAGATTTTTTTCAAAACATCGCCGTAGATAGTCATGGCGGCTTCCTGAGTAATGGTGAATCCGTATATATCCTTAAGATAAGGAAAAGATTCGGCAAAGGCTTCCGTGTTGTTATGCCGCAGACCAGCCCTGCCGGACAGGACGGCGTGTATCGCTTCTACGGACTGGTCGCCTGAATTTTCGATAAAACGTTTAAGGAACAGAAGGACGCTCGCCACATCGGACACTTTTTCCCGGTTTTCGGTGCGTACCGCGTTTACGGTAGACCCGACAAATACCAGCAGGGGGTTTTCAATAAAAAATTCATGGAAACCGATCTGCCCGGACAGATCGGCAAAAAGCAGTTTTTGCTGGTAGAACACCAGAAGACAGGCGATTAAATAGTGGTACAAAGTCTTTTCGTCGGCCGCGTCGGGAAGATTCAGTATATTGTAGTCCTTGCCGTAACCGTCAGCGTAAAAGTATTTATAAGAATAGTCAAAAACAATGCATTTGGCGTATTCAGTTTGCATCGCGGCTTTGTTCTTGCCGGCGACGGCCTGTCCAAATGTAGCGGAATATTCGAAAGAAAAACCGGAAGCGCAGAGGCGGCGGCGGTAGTCCATCCATTTTTCCCCGGAAGCGCCGGTATGACCTTCATCAACAAAAAGAATATTTGCATCCCCAAAACTTTCTGCCGCCACGGTCTCCTCGCCGTTTTGTTCGGCCAATTTTGTCACCTCTATAACGCTGATCTGGGCGGAAAACAGGTTGCCGTTTTTATCAAACCGGGCGGCGTTTATCCCGGCTTTGCCAAACTCCGCAAGGTGCTGTTCCGAGAGTCCCTCGTTTGGGGTGAGAAGGAGGGGCGTTCCCCTGTTTTTCCTGTTGAGATAGTGTTTCGCCTGTAAAAAATTGATGTGCAGTAGGAGGGTTTTTCCGCTGCCGGTGGCGTTCCATACGGCGATTTTATTCAGATCGTCTTCGGCATATTGAAAAAGTTCTATCTGATACCCCGCCTGTTTAATTTTATACTGAAACCGGGAGGCATGACGGTTAAGCTCCGCGCAAAGTTTTGCGCGATCATTCGCGTAGCAGTCAAGATAGTATTCTATGAACAGCAGGGTAAAATACTGAAAGTACTTGAGTTTTATCTTTTCGCCGCCCTGCCGGACACGGTTTATGACGGCAAGATGTTTTACGATGTTAAGGTCGTAAGCCAGTACCGTATCGCGGCCAACACGGCGGTTCGGACAAATTTCAAGGAACCGTTGGACAAAACCCGATTGTCCGTCATAGGTTTCTTCCGCGTTTTCACCCTGAAACTGATCTCCCAAACCGCTTATACTGGCAATGCCGAATGTTTCAAGGAGATAATTGAAGAGTATAAGTTTTTTGTCGAAGCTGGCTTCCATGCGAGACCTCCATTGTTGAGCCATAATTATTCGTCAAACATCCTTTGATTGAACACGCTTTCAATCATAAAGACCTCGAAGCTTTCTCTCTCGGTCTTTTTGTTGGCTATGGCGGTTTCGCCGTTGATATACACTTCGTTTACGGCGGAAAAGTCTATTTCTTTGCGAAGTCCGTCAAGGTGCTTTTCCAAGTCCGCTTCGTCCTTGTCCGTTTCTCCGGTAACGCCGCGCCAAATGACCACGGCCTTCTTGCCGTCAGGAAGGAATCCTTCGACGCTTTTAAAGCCCGGCGCCGTTCTGAATTTTTTTACCGCTAGACCAAGAAGATAGTTAAAGGTCTCCACCAGATCTATGATTTTCTCCTTTGTTTCGTTTTTTTCGGTGATTTTGAGCGTGTAATCAAAAGGGGTTTTGAACCGCTCAAGATTCAGCAGACTGCCTGACGCCTCGACATCGAGCATATAATTGACAAGGTAATCGTCAAATTGAAGGTTTTTGGCATAATCGTGAGCTTCAGCGGAAAGGCTGATATTGGCAAGGGTGTCTTCGTAGCTTTCCAAGCGGAAGTATTTGACTATGTGGGAAACACCTGAATGGCGGCTTTCCGGTTTGCCATTTTTCCAGTCCTTCGCGTAGATGACTTTCTGTATGCGGGGCTTTGTTACCGTATTAAAATACTCGCCCATTTCAACGAGTATGTATTTGCGGTCGCCGCCGTCCTCACGGTTCAGGTTAATGACCGCATGTCCTGCGCCTCCGGAACCGGCGAAGTAGTCGAGCAGCGTGGCGGAATTGTCTTTTAATCCGGTTATTGACAAAATGTCGCTTACGGCATATACAGATTTTGGATATGGAAAGATATTATTGGAAAATAGTTCTTTCAATAATTTTGTTCCGTGTTCAACCGCGGAATATTTAGCATCATCCCAAAATGTTAGGGGAGTGACGCCTTCATCATTGGGACGAAATTTATAATATATCTGTATTCCGTTTTTTTGTCTTTTTGCATAAAATTGTGTGTAGTCCTTCTTGACATTTTCCCAGCTCCATCGCCAGTTCTTTTCTTTACCATCATCATTGATAGGGTAAATAACCTCTTCGTTTTTTATATGAGGATCATTTATGATCCATAGCCCGGTATTTGTATTCCAAATCATATCAGGTATACGTATTCTCAAGGTATTACGGTCAACATAAATAGGATACCACTGGCGTATGCCGTCTCTCCGGTCAGAATTAGACCCTTCCCTGCGGAAGTTTCTCTGTTCATAAAAGCCATTTTCGTCTTTCTTGTCATAACGTTCTAATTGCGCGTCACTGTGTCCAAATTTAGTAATTTTTGAGTTGACGGTGTTTTTATTTACAATTATATATTCGTGAGATAAAGCCAGTCCGCCGTCCCGGGGCCGTCCCGATGGATTGCTTCTGACCGCTATTATGCCGGCTGTCAGATTTTTTGAAAAAATATCTTGAAGAACAGCAAGCAGTTCTTTTAACTCGTATTCATCTATAGCGGTAGATTGCAACCCCGTTTCTTTCAGAAATGATTTGCCTAATATTATTCTGTCATTCATAAGGGACAGCCATGATGAATGTTCATAATTATTTTTGTAGGCAATCTTACTCGCATCTGTATTATACGGCGGATCAATATAAATACAATCAATCTTCCCCGCATATTTATTCCGCAGCAAATTCAAAGCCTGAAAATTTTCGCTGTGTATCAGCGCCCCGTTTGTCCGCTCATCCAGATCGTCAATCCCGGCGATGAGTTTTTCCTTGAAGGCTTGAGAAAAATGCTTGGTGTCCACCACAAGGTTTTGATTGGCTTTGAGGAACGCGACACCGGGCGGATTGGTCCATTTTTCGGCAAGTTCCAACTCTTCGCCGTGAACCGCTTCGTCAATGGCGTACAGGTCTATCCATTCCTGCATCTGGGCTTTGTTGGCGCGGATTTCCTCGTAAAAGGCAGGGGGAATCCTGTCCAGAGTTATACACCAGCCGCAACTTGTCACAAACTTCTTTTTGAGCCAGAGTTTCTTCTGGAAATTTTCTATTTGGGAGAGAAAATCAATGATGATTTCCCCCGCCTGTTTCACCGCCTTTACCTTCCCAAAGTTCCGCTCCATGTCCTTTTCATCTTCCGTGTCAATGTCGTCCAGATGAATTATCTCGTTCTTAATATAAAAATCCAGTTCCCGGCTTAAAAAGCCTTTTAGGTCCTTGTGGATAAAATAATCAAAGGTGTTTTTGGCGGTATAGGCTTCAAGATGTTTTTGGAGCTGGGTTTTTGACTTTTTGGGATCGGCAGAGGTCGGGGGGGGGGGGGGGCAAGGAGAGAAAGCCAGCGGGTAAAATGCGCGTTTATCACATCGGAAATGGTTTTGTAGTTTTCCTCGGACCACTTCTTTTTTTCAGGAGGAATGTCATACACAAAACGAATGGTCAATTCGGCGCCGCCGGCGTTTTCCTCAATGGGTTTGATATCCGGCCTTTCTTGAGTCGGCCGCCACAGCATGAATTCCCGTTTGGCATTCCCGGTTTCCTTGTTGTTGTTCTGTTCGGAACTGGCCTCCATAATACGAAAATGAACGGTCTTGCCCCCGTCCTTAAAACTATAGTCCTTAAAATTTTCGGAGGTTTTGATATAATACTGATCTTGATTTGCCCAATAGAGTTTGACTTCCTCTCCCCCATAGGGGATGGCATAGACGCCTTCTTTATAGCGGCGTTTGGAAATAAAATCGCCTTCTTCGTAATAGCGGCTAAAAAAATGGTAAAGGTGGGAGTATGACTCGGCTTCCAAAGACGAAATATCCCAGGGCAAAGCGAGCGTCTTCCCGATTGCGGCGTATTCCCCGGACAATTTGCTTTTTTCAATGGGAACGCCAGCTTCCGCGCATATTTTTTCTATCTCCGCTTTGCGCGCGCACAGTTCATGGTTGTCTACGGCTAAGGGCGAAAGGGCGCCGGTCATCATTTTGGGCAGCTTTTCCGTAAGAAATTTTTGGATTTCCGCCTTGCGAATATTTATGATCCGGTAGATGCCGAAGTCAAGTCCGGCCTTGTCGAGTTCAAATACGCCTTGCAAAAGTTCTATCAATCGGTCGAATTTTTCGGACATTTCCGGTTTCCTTTGCGTTCCAGTCTCTGTTTCCTCGTAAACGAGGATAAGATTATAACATAGAAATTGCAATAATGTCAGGGGGGATTGAAACCGATTGGGACAAAGGTGGCGCATGTTCCGCCCCACTTTACTCGTCCGGCGCCTTATGGTATACTGTATGCATGAAGTACGCAGCCTATGCCTATCAGACAAGCGTGACGTTTTCCCGTCCTGTCAATCGCATTTCTTCATCCTGCGGTGTACGCCGCCGCAAAACGCCTATCAAAAGGCAGTCAAAGAACAACGCCTTGTCTCACCGGCTTCCGGCAGTCCGCCGGGCAGGGGAACCGGCAGTTTCGGCAACATCGTTTATGTCGGGTCTATACACAGGCATATTCCGTGTATTCGGGTTATACGAATTCCATCAACAAAGATTCGGCGAAACAGTCGTGGAAGGCTATCCTCCGTTCAATGGTAATAAAAGAGAAAGACCTGCGCGGCGTCACGTCAGCCCGCGGCGGCTTTGTACCAGCGGCGCCGCGTCGGAGACGATATGAAACAGGGCGATCTCATCGCAAAAATCATGTATCCTTACGAGGGTTCGACATCAAGCGAAATCACCGCGCCGGTTTCAGGCGAGTTGTTTTTCTCTCGCCAAAAGCCGCTGGCATGTCAGAATACGCCCATTTACCGGATCGCGGAATATTCATAAGGCGAATCGGCGGGCGCAGAAGCGATAAGGAGCGCATACAGGTTGGAAAGTAAATTTGCGCATTGCTTTGAAATAAAAAAAACCGTATTGGCGGGTCTGTCTCTTGAGGAACTGAAAGAGGCGCTAAAACCATTGCCTGCGTTCCGCGCAAAACAGATTTTCAGATGGCTGATGCGAGGCGTCCGGTCTTTTAACGATATGACGGACATGTCTTTTGTCGTACGGGAAGCGTTGGAAAAACGGTTTTCCCTGTATTCGAGCGTTATTTCGCAACAACTTTCCAGCGACGACGGTACGGTGAAGATTCAGCTTGCGCTGGAAGACGGCTGTACGATAGAAGCGGCGCTGTTGTCTGACGGCAAAAATCGGAAGACGGTCTGCATTTCAACGCAAGCCGGGTGCGCGATGGGCTGTGTGTTCTGTAAAACGGGCGCCATCGGCTTTAGGCGCAATGTAACCGCCGGTGAGATTATCGAGCAGTTTCTGCATCTGCGCTCTATAGCGGCGTTTTCCAATGTGGCGATCATGGGCATGGGAGAGCCGCTACTCAACTTGAGCGCCTTGCGGGAGGCGCTGGGTTTCGTTGGCGGCGGGATTGGCGCGGCGGGGGAAAGGCTCTCCAAACGCAGGATTACGGTGTCAACAAGCGGCATAATCGCGGGCAT
>JAIROG010000049.1 GCA_031257675.1 Treponema sp.
CGACACTCGCAAGCCTACGAGACACGCGAACAGAAACAAATGCCGCAAGGGGCGCGGAAATTTTTTAGTGTCGCCATAGTCAAGGATTCATTACAGGAAGATATACGCACGCGCCGCCAGATCGTATTGCGAGAGGCAGTCTATAATGGTTTTGAAACTTATGCTGTAACTGACATCCCCTTCCCGGGCGTTGTTGAAAATCATGCCTTGATACAAGCCGGCTTCGCTGACCGGCATGTTCCAGTATTGAAGCAGAGAGGCGGTCGCCGCTATGCCGCAAGACGTGTCGGCGCCCTGCTTGCTGTTGTACGCGAACCGCAACTCCTCTTCGGAAAGAAGCGCCGTTGTCAAAAGGCTGAACAAAAACACAGTCATAGCGCCATTCTAATCAAAATAGGCGGCATAAACGCTTGCGCCGTTGTCAAGAACCCACTCGCCGCTTTCAAGATACGCGACCGTAACGGTTATCGCCATCTTCCCGCCCGGGTTTATTTTAACGGGCAACCCCATTGTTTGCAGGTATTCATGTTTGTCTGTGACCGCTTTGACCGTTATAACGCCGCTTGTTATTGACGCGCCGCTCGTGTTGTGAACAGTCAGCGTTATCGCCAGCGCTGTTCCTCCTGTCTGCGCCGTGTATTCGTAGCAGTTGAACACCTCCACATCCGCTTCGGGATACCATCGCCCCTCGTTTTCGCATGAGAAAAACAACGCGCCTAATGCGCATACGATAAAAATCCGTTTCATTTCTCTATCCCCAGAAGACTTAAAAAGCGTTTGTATTTATCTGGCATACGTGTATGTATCGCTTCTGATAAATAAGAGCTTATTTTATTGTTGCGATAAAAATAGAGAATGATTCCGAAGGCAAACCCATACAGCAAATAAAATATACAAAACTTTATGACTAAATCAGTTTTATAAATTTCCAAAAGAGACGCCGTTATGGGCAGGAAGAAAAAAAGCAGGGGTATTCCCATATAGAGAACGCCTAAAAAAGAATATGCGAGACATTTTAGGAATCCGTCCTTTATTATTTTATTGATATTTTTCAATGCAATGCGTTTACGCAACACAAATATGTATACAACAAGCAAGAAAGCCGCCGCCGTCGCTATTCCGCAGTAAAAAACGGCGCTTTTCACAGAAAATTTCCCGGTTATAGCGTCAATCGCCAGTTTGCCTATTGATTGCGTTCCAATGGCTAAAGACATGATTAAAGTCATAACAACAAATTTACGCATAGCGTCTAAATGCCCTGCAACGGATTTTAAGATCACCCGTTGCGGGGCGCTTCCCTCCTCAATCGCGGTTATGGACCGTAAATCGCGCCAAGTATAGCGCCGCCGGAAGTAGCTCCAGTAACGCCTCCAACAACAGCTCCGATTATACCGCTAATGAGAGCGTTAAACCAGCCCTCGCCTTCAACGGTTTCCGCTTCGGCGTCAGAGAGTTGAGTTGCGGCGTTTTAATTTATTCCGTAGTTTTAGAACAATACGGGTATATAGATACATAGTATATCCAGCCAAACAACCAGCCGACATGCCGAAAAAAACCATAAAAACTACGGCTCCTAGAGGCGTCAGGTTTATTATCATTTCTGATTGCGCCAGATCCTCCCAAAATAGTATGCTCAGTATAATTACAACAGGCAATCCCCACCCGAACATTCCAACGACAAGCCATTTCTCTAATGACCATTGTTTCACTTCTTTTTTACCCATCACACCCTTACTTTGAAGAATAGTTTTCCTATTAAAGGAAAACTATTCTATAACAAATTTGCTCTAGAACGGAGACAACGCCCCCACAATGCCTCCAAGGACAGCGCCTATTGCCGCGCCGACTTGCATGCCTCCATTTAGATTGCCAACCATGGCGCCGATTCCCAGTCCGACATATCCTCCAAAACCCGAGCCAACTAATGCGCCTCCAATAGCTCCAGACACTAACCCGCCTTCAACGGCTTCCGCTTCGGCCTCAGAGAGTTGGGGCGCGTCAACGTCCGCAAAGAGGGCGTCGGCCTCGAAGGATTCTCCGGTTTGGAAAGCGGGCGGCCGCGCCGGGCGCGCCAGAAACCGGAACCGCGAAGAGCGCGGCGGATGAAAAGACCGCCAGCGCGACAAAGAAAGCGATGATCTTTTTCATAAATATCCTCCTAAAATAAGATGTATTCCGTTACAGATGCCATCTAGAACCCATTCCAAACTTCTGTACCATAAACTGCTCGTCTCCTAAAAACTGAAACAACACCCCAGCTTCAAAGAAGCATACGCTCCTGCGATCCACGAGAAATTCAAAGCCGCATCCAAAACCAGCTGAATATGCCAAAGGCGTTTTCCAAATATCTTTTGAATCATTGGCGAACAATCCGACGCCGCCTTCCAAAAAACCATAAGAACGCGCGAAGCCGGAATCATTCGTCTGTCCAAAAGTAAGTTTGTCCCATAGATTTAGGGTAGAATTATTGTTCTTTTTTCATCGGTTATTTTATAACCATTCAACAAAATATAATTTCTAACATCCCATCTGTTGGCGTGGACTATTAAAAATCCAAATTCAAACCCCGCCCCCATATCCAGCGCCCCTCCGAAATTGAAATGGGCTCCGAAATCGAACCGTTGAATTTCCGCTTTTTCCTGAGGGGCGTTTCCGCCGTCCTCCTCTGAAAACACGCAAAGATTAAAAGCCGGTAAAAGTAAAAAAAACAAGACAATTCTATTCATGTCTATTCTCTCCTGCTGTTAAGAACGCTCTTGCTCATAATTAGACAAGGGCGTTGACTTAGATTTGATTTAGAAGGGAAGTAAATTCATCCCTAATGTACTGCCTCCAGCCGCGCAAGTTATAACAAGAGCGGGGCCAAGAGGAGGCGCGCACAAACCAACAAGCGCCAAGCAATGCTCCCCGCCACCCCTCGCCTTCAACGGGTT
This sequence comes from Treponema sp., assembly GCA_031257675.1. Classification (GTDB taxonomy): domain Bacteria; phylum Spirochaetota; class Spirochaetia; order Treponematales; family Breznakiellaceae; genus JAIRKH01. The sequence goes on from JAIROG010000049.1 coordinate 2,934, forward strand.
CCGCTTCGGCGTCAGAGAGTTGGGGCGCCTCAATCCAATCACCTGATCGGAATCCCCATTATGGAAAGATTGTAATTGTCAACCGCCCGCGCTATTTTATTATTCGCGGTCATTCCAGCCCAAAATGTAAGACCGAATCCCGCCACTTCTCCGAAATACGCAACCAGCATTATGGCGTCCCTGTTGGGATAATCTGAAAAAAGATAGGCGGAATGCGCTGCGGTCGATGCCATACACAGCGCGCCGAAAATATACGCCATCGTCCGCCATCCCTTCTCCTGCCTGAGCAGCTTTTTATTCTCAGGAACTGCGCCCAGTATTTGACGCAATTTATCCCTGAATATCAGCGGGGTTCCGTCAAGAAATTGATAATTGAAAGGGAAAAACATCATGCTGTTTTGGCGTACCACGATAGGGAGGCTCTCCGCGGCATCGAATGGAGGCGGCGGCTTTTCGCCGCCAAAAGCCCCTGAAACATCTTCCGCAAAAACACATGCCGGGAGTATAAAAAGAATAATTAGTAATTTAGCGCTATTCATAACATCCGCCTTTTTAGGCCGCAACCGCTGGTTGCAGCCTGTAAAGAGTTTACTTGAAAGTGACGCTTCCCTTTATGACAATATTATCTGTTGGGTATGCGGCGAAGGCGGATGAAGCGCCGCCTGCTATAGCTCCGGCAATCCAACCAGGAATTGTCAAAACTCCCAATGATACGCCTCCCCCAAAAGCAGCTCCAGTAGCGCCTCCAACAACAGCTCCGATTATACCGCTAATGAGAGCGTTAAACCAGCCCTCGCCTTCAATAGTCTCCGCTTCGGTGTCAGAGAGTTGGGGCGCATCGACATCCGCGAAGAGCGCGTCGAGATCGAAGGATTCTCCGGTCTGGGAAGCGGGGGCCGCGCCGGGCGCGCCAGAAACCGGAGCCGCGAAGAGCGCGGCGGAAGAAAAGACCGCCAGCGCCACAAAGAGAGCGATGATCTTGTTCATAAAGATCCTCCTAAAATAAGATATATTCCGTTTCGCGCCCAAAAGAGCGCGTCCACAAAACTTGATCTATATCATATCCAATTTAGAGCGCCTTTGTCAATAAAATTTGAGTGTCAAAAAGTGTCATTGGGTGTCATTGAGAGTGTCATAAAACCACTGTGAAGCGGGAAGGCGTTGAAAAAGAGGGTTTGCGCTTGCAATCGGGATGCCTCCGCTCCTCGTTCTCGCGCGAGAAAAACAAAGCGGCCAATGCGAATAAGACAAAAAGCCGTTTCATTTCTTTTTTTGCTCCCGTTTGTCAAACTCCGCCAATTCTCGATGCATATTCCAGCGCCCGCGCCAGCTAATGCGGGCAAAGCGGCGCATGCTCCCGCCGGATTATTTTTCTCGCAAAAGATACGTAATGTTTCTAAACATAAATCCGCCGATCAAGGAGAATGTATAGGCCTTAATAATCATATTCGGTATAAGCGGAAAATTAGCGAAAGACCCGGTTGCCGCCGTCATAAATAAAATAAAAAAAGCTCCCATGCCTACAGCCCAATAGACAGCGCCATAAAGAACGGGGTCTTTGCCCGTTTCACCCCAATTTTTGTTCTATATCTCTTTATTTGCGCGGAAGAAACGCCTCAATTTGACAAGCCGCGCCTGCCATGTTGAATATTCCCATTTAAGATATCTCTTCATGTCTTTTTTAACGGAAAATTTATTTAAAACATCCATGTTTTGCATAACAGATTGCAGTAAACAAGAGAATCCTATCAGTATATAGGCATCTTTTATATCAAAAATACAGAGCGCGTATATCTCTATATAATCATAACCATACTCATAAATAAGCGTGTTAAGCGCCGAACAAACAAATCCCGCGATATAAAAGAAAGCGGACATTACGAGAAGCGTCCGTTTCCGCTCAAAAAAATAAAGAATCCGCGCCACATAATAACCAACCGATATTCCCAAGAAACAAACAAGCAAGTGAATGGATATGTCTAATTCTCCTTTCGACAGGTAAACTCCTTTATAATACTGCGGCATAGACTTTATAGACTTTGGAGATATTTCGAGCCAGCCTTCTATAATTGACACTCTATTGTCTCATGGCGCTGTACCACTAAAAATTGTATTGTTTGATCTATGGCAATAAGAATCGCCGTCATCACTATAAATTTAAGCCAGGGGACGTGTTTTTTATTGACAACGCATAAATTTATAAGCGCTCCAATACAGAAGAGCGCGGCGGCAGGCAGAAAGTTGCGCCAAAACCACGGACTCTGAAGATACAGCGCCAGTCTTTGCCAAAAAGCGCCGCCCCAAAAGTAATATATTTCTTTCCCCAAAAAGAGAAGCAAAAAAAATAACAGCCACGGGACGCTAAAACAGATAAAAATTTGCATGTATTTTATATGGATTCTACTGCTCACACAACCTCCTCGCTTTACCCTCAAATTGAGGGTAAAGCGGCAAGCAAATGCTATGGACTATCTGGTATTAAGCTTATACCCAATACAGCAACCCCCGTTCCTATACCCGATCCAAGCAAAATTGCTCCAAGTATGACCCCTCGCCTTCAACGGGTTCCGCTTCGGCATCAGAGAGTTGGGGCGCGTCAACGTCCGCAAAGAGCGCGATAATCTTTTTCATAAAGCTCCTCCTGCAATAAGATGTATTCCGCTTTGCGTCCAAAAGGGCGCGTCCACGAAACTTGATCTATATATCCGATTTAGAGCGCCTTGTCAATAAAATTTGGGTGTCAAAAAGTGTCATTGAGAGTGTCATAAGACCACTGTGAAGCGGGAAAGCGTTGAAAAAGAAGGGTTGCGCTTGCAAGCGGAATGCCATCGCTCCTCGTTCTCGCGCGAGAAAAACAACGCGGCTCATGCGCATGACATAAAAAATTGTTTTATGTTCTTTTTTGCTTCGGTTTGCCCAACCCCGCCCATTCTCGATACATATTCCACCCGAATCCTATATATGGTTTTATACCAATACAAGAGTTGAATGTCCAGCGAGACGAATCGTTTGACGGGGACTCAACGAGCATCCAATCTATACATGTCCATGCTATATGTACGCCCGCCGCTATATGAAAAGCGTCCGTTATATTCAGCTTCACATGGACGTTTCCGCCGATTCCTAAATCTACAGACAACAGGGAATATTTTTCACCGCCGCTCTTACGGTACTCCGAACCTTCTGACAAAAAGTTAAATCCAACGCCGTATTCAAACGTTACGGATCGGTTTGGTTCACATTTAAATCCGGCGCCTGCCGTCAATTCCAGCATCGCCCTTTGATAATCAAAGACAGCGTCACGCAATGTTTTTGACGAAGGCGACAATCCGCTGAAATAAAAAAAAAGACCCGGCTGTTTGTTGTCCCAAAATCCGTATGTAATCAGATTAATCCCCAAGGCTCTTGAGGATCTTCCGGCTGGTTTCGCCGTATTTTCATTTAAATCAAAAACACCCCATACGAGAACCCTAGAAAAGCGTCATTTTCTTCAAATGAAAAGGCGTGTGAAACAATTACAAAAAGAAATATAAATAGATGCTTTCCCAAAACGCGCGGATCGGCAGTTTTTGGGAAAGCGTCATTAGATTTAAAAGAAAGAGCGGGCTTTTGACCGCTCTTTCGAAAGCCTTTCCCAAAACCAACTCGAACGCAGCCAGCGTTTTGGGAAAGGCTCAATATACTAAAGTCTTTCATATTTTTTCCTTTCCAGATGCGCCGGATGTATGATACGCGCTAATCCAAAATCAATGGATTAACACGCCGCTTTTCTTTTGAATCAGAACGAGAGGCTCACTTTTACGGCGTCCGGCGACGGAACCAAATCAGAAATATTTCCTTCATATTCGCTGACAATGCCGGTTAATTCAGTTTCCAACGTGTTCTCGCCAATAGCGCCGCGCGTGGCGGCGTCGGTTTCAAGGTTAACCCCGTTCCTTTTGCCGCTTCCAAACTGCCGCGCGCCGGCTTTACCGTAAGAAAAGCCGCTTTTGCAAAAATGGTGAAATTCAGACTGATTTCCGGATTATTCGGGATAGGCGGAAAAATCGAATCCCCGGCTTCTTGTTCCATGGTAGACCTCGCAATCAGACAAAAAACAGCGACAACAGCCAGCGTTAAAAAGCTCTTCATACAACCTTCATATTACATTCTATAGGACTCTCCATTTCTAATCCCTACCGGGTCATATTATACAACACAGGGCTTCTCAAAGCATAATATAATAACAGTCTGTCTGACGTTATGTGTAAAGCGGCTTTTCGCCGCTTTTCTCATTTTTTGCACAGGCGCAACGGGTGGAGACTGCTTCTAAAGAGTTTCGGGAAACTTTCTCAAACGAAAAGGATTTAACCGCAAACCACATGAACGGCGTGGGGCAACCTTCATGCGCCGCGCTTCCCAAGCAAAAGTTCGCGCGGCTCGCGCTTATTCTGTGGGTCAAGTTTAGCTCTAAACTTTTGGGGTGGCGTCAACGGCGCCTCTAACGCGTTTGCGGACGAAGGTCATCTTACGGATAACCGTCGTCCTATGAAAGGCTGAGAACACGCCCGCCGTACACACGCGATTACAGAGGCGGCGTCTTCCTCCGTCATGCCGGGCCATAGGGGGAGCGAAACCTCCCGCTTAAACATCTTGAGCGATTCGGGCAAGTCGCTGTCTTCAAAGCCGTATCTGTCTCTGTAATAGGGCATGGTATGGAGTGGAATGAAATGCACGGATACGCCCACGCCCAGATCCCGCATTGTTTGGATAAAGCCATCCCTGTCGATTGGCTGGCGCAGGCGCAACGGGTACAGGTGTCTGGCATCGCTCTCTCCGGTCGCCGGAATAATGAAACGCTCGTCGCCAGAGAACGCCGCGTCGTATTGGGCGGCTAAACGCTTTCGCATAGACAGCAGTTCCATGCACCGCGAAAGCTGAACCCGCCCCAGCGCGGCAAGAACGTCCGGCAGGTTGTACTTATACCCCGGAGCCACCACCTCGTAGCGCCATGACGCTCGTGTGTCCGTGTACCGGTTCCATATAGTTCTGTCTATGCCGTGTGAACGCATGATGGAGATGCGATCCGCCAACTCTCTACGGCGCGTCACCACCATGCCGCCTTCGCCTGTGGCAAGCGGTTTTGTCGCATAAAAAGAAAAAACTCCCACATCTCCGACAGTCCCCGCAAAACCGGCTTCCATTGCTGATGGAAAACTATGAGCGGCGTCTTCAATCACTTTGAGATCGCGCCGCGCCGCAATAGCCTTGATTGCATTCATGTCACAGGGAAGCCCTCCGTAATGAACCGGCAACACGGCCTTAGGCGTCCCTCTAGGTCCAAAGCCGCCTCGCGCCGGATACGCGTATTCACCCGCTGACAGCCTTTGTATCACAGCTTCCAGCGCGTTGGGATCCAGATGAAAAGATCCCGGCGCCGTGTCAACAAAGACCGGTTCCGCGCCCAGATAGCGGACTACTTCCGCAGTCGAAGCGAAGGTATAAGACGGCGTCAGCACGAGGTCGCCCTTTCCTACCCCGCAGGCTTCCAGCGCCAAATGCAACCCGCTTGTCGCGGAGTTCACCGCAAGGCACCGCACTGCGGCGCCGTCCGCGCATCTGTCAGGGGGTTCCAAAGGCTCACTGTTCGCGGAATGTAAGAATTCAGCGGTGTCTCGCAGCGTTCCGGACGTTAAAAACACCGCGAATTCGTTCTCAAATGCAAGCGTTTCCCCGCCTGTGGTCAGCCAGCCTGATCGGAGAACTCTGACACAGGCGGCTTCTTCTTCTTTTCCAATAAAAGGACGTCCAAACGGGATGTTTTTATGGTCCATAGTCCTAAGTCTATGTAGCGCCGGCGCGACTGTCAAGGGCGCCCGCCCGCAACGCTGTCGCTACACTGTCGCAATATTTTGCTATATACTCGTTCATCGCTTTGACTACACGCGCCTCCACAGTCTTGTCATAGCGGCCCGCCCCGCCTTTAACCGTCTTTGCCCCCAAGTAATGCCCGATGCCGGAGTATAGGGCGATAAAACAATGGTCAACGCCATACACATCGAATACACTGTGCAGAGCTGCGGAATTGGCGTACGGCACTATCTTGTCCACCACATCGTGGACGATGATGGTGGGAGGGGTGTCGCCCGCGACAAAAGCGAGGGGAGATATGGCGGACATAAGGCGCAGGGCGTTTTCGCTGTACCCTTCCTCCGTAATGTCGCCTTCCGCCGGATGATAGCCAGTGGCTTTTTCGGCTGTCTGATAAAATAGTTTGATCCACCCCAGCTTCTTGAAACTATATATATAGGCAAGGTCGCTCAAATCCGTTGGTCCGGCCATGCTTACGCAGAACGCCACCGGTATCGGGGCGGTCTTGTGGTGTTGATAAGCGTATAACATCGAAAGATGCCCGCCTGATGAATGTCCCATAATGATCAGTTTCTTGGCGCCCGCATTGTGTTGCGAGCAGAATTCTCGTATATAGGCGACTGCGGCGGACACGTCATCCACCAGATCAGGGAAGTGCGTATGTTCGTCAATATACCGGTGGTTCATGGACGCGACAATGAGCCTGTCCCTGAATGTGTCAAGGAAGGTGGGGCGATTCTTTTTGTCGCCGTACATCCATATCCCGCCGTGAATGAACAAGATGACATTGTAGACGCCGCCTACAGACGCCGCTTGCGGAATTGAAATGTCCAGTGTGTTCCGCGTGTGGGAACCGTACCGCATATCCGTATACGCCGCGCAATGCATATCCTGTGGCGGCGCCTTTTTGAATAAACCTATGTTACACTTTTTCATGGGAATATTCTTGCTACCGCTCAATGGCGTTGATCGGCTCAATCCGGTTCCGGACAATATCGCACACGTTCCACCGGCGCCCGTTGCCGCCCGAAGACGGAACCGTGAACGTGTATAAAAGCCGCTCGCTGTTATACACCCGAATAGTCGCCCCTGAACGCGACAGGGCTACAGACGATCTGTCGTTCCTGTTGGTGTAGTCGATCACATAGAGGTGATAGACCCCGTTGCCTTCAGCGCGGGCGACGGTGATGGTTTCGGGACCATAGCCGCTCCTATCATCCCGATCCAGTTTCGCGCTCCCGTCCGCCAGAGTTCGCATATTCCAGTATGAAATATGGTAGCCCCCTTGTTTCTCAAAGTGAATGTCCAAGTCAGCGGGCTTTTCCCCCCAATCCAGCACGAACCGGAAATCGCCATCCATTCCCGGAGAAATGGAGAACCAGTTGTTAATCACCGTGGAAACCTGAATCCTAAAGGGAATCGATGTGGTGATGAAGCCTTCTTTCGCAAAGACCATAGTGAAACCGCCATCCTCCCGCTTGGGGAACGCGATGACACCCCGGCTGTCCGTAACAAAACTGCCGATTCCCGGTATATCCACTGTCGCGCCCGCTATGGGCTTCCCGTCCAGCGCATTGGCGAAGCGCATGGGAATGAGTCCATCCAGCTTCATTATCGCCATATCAGATAGTATCATGGCTTTTTCCACATCCGTTCCCGCAAAGGAAAAATCCATGCTTTGGCTGTACGCCGCCGCCCCAATCCACAGCGCCGCACACAATAAGACGCTCTTTTTTTTCGACACAGACCGCTCCTTTCTTCAATTATACGCATTACTCTCTTTGTAACTATATAGTATAATACGATACATTATAAGTCAAGGTTTTTCATGACAGGCGGACTGCAACTACGCCAACAGATCCAACGGCGTCTATGGCAAATTGCCAAACCAAATTAAAAATATGACTGTCGCAGAGAAGAAAAGGGCTATAACCCGCGCCGCCATTGCGCGCGGGCTGCGGGCTGCGCTTGGCGTTACCGTCCGCTCATAAGCGCCGCCCACTCGTTTATGTCCGACTGCGCAACCGGCGCCGGATGATCGAGCGGCTTGTCGCTCTTGGGAGCTATTCTGAACGAAGGCGGCAACGGAATGTCTATAACCGGATACATCCAGTTTGTAAGCGGGATGACTTCCTGAAACGAAGGCGAAAGCATGAAATCCAGAAAGCGCTTGGCGTTGTCCTTATTTTTCGCATTGCCCAACAGCCCCGCGACCTCAACCTGAATCACATGCCCGTCTGTGAAAATGGCGGCTTTGTACCGTTCAGTTCCCTCGTATTCAAGGTGATACCCCGGGCTGGTCGTGTAGGAAAGCGCAAGCGGCGCCTCGCCTGCGGTAAAAAGCCCGTAACCAGTGTCCCAGCCTTCCGCAATGGTCAAAATGGACGGAGAAAGCCTTTTCCAATACTCCTTCCAGCCGTCCCCGTACGCCGTCTTTGTCCACGTCAGAAATCCAAGACCGGGCGAAGATGTGCGCGGATCCATGAGGATGAGTTTTTTCGCATATACAGGATCAGCCAAATCCTCAAGACTTTGGGGAGGGTTGGGGATTTTTTCACTGTCGTACACAATGGCGAAATAGCTGTAATCAAAGGGAATGAGGCGGAAGGTTTTGTCAATAACAATTTCATTGGGAACGCCGCCGGCTCCCGCAGGTTTATACGCTTCCAAAAAACCGGAATTCAACGCCCTTTCCGCGTAGTTTTGATCAATGCCCAGTATAATATCGGCGTCCGCAGATTTCCCCTCCAGAAGCAACCGCGACAACATGGAACCCGCATCGCCGTGGCTCACCCATTTGATTGCGACGCCCGTTTGCTCAAGAAAGCGTTTGCCTATCTCCGCGCCTGGACCCCATTCCGAGTTGAATGAATCGTACGTCCAAATGACCACTTCTTTGGCGTCCGCTTCCGCATCCGTGTTTTTCTTTGCGCAGCCGAATGCAAGAACCGAAAAGACAACCGCCAATAAAAGAAGCGGCCTTGAAAGAACAGGGCTTGTTTTCGCTGTTTTCAGCATACATATCTCCTCTTCCATGCCTCACGCATGGTTTTAACGTTTTATCGGAGTAAGTATGATCATACGAAAAACTTGTAAGAAAAGCTTGTTTTTCCCTGCGCCGGTATTATCCGTATCAGGTTCAAAGGGTATAATCTCAGGCATCCCGTTGGTCATGCGTAACAACCAACCGGTCAACCACCCCGATAAAATTTTACTAAAAAATCATGATTCCATACAGGAATCAAAGAGCGGGAAACGGGAGTCGGACCCGCGACATCGACCTTGGCAAGGTCGCGCTCTACCACTGAGCTATTCCCGCAAGCATAGCATATCTATATCATAGCAATTTTTTTCTAATGTGTCAAGCGGTTTTAAGCGAAAATACACACATTCGCACAACCCGCTTGCAAAATGAGCCGCGAAGGGATCGAACCTTCGACCCACAGATTAAGAGTCTGTTGCTCTACCAGCTGAGCTAGCGGCCCCCATCTCATCAAGTTGTAGGAGATAGTATAGAAAAAACCGCGATCTGTGTCAAGCGCCTTGCCGGTCTTCTTTACAGAAAAATTGCGTTGGCATGACATTCTATTTCTGTACTATCAACAAGCAAGGCGTTGGTTTTTTTATCCCGTTTTTCAGGTTTTGGAACATGAAGCGAAACCAGCGTACCGGCGGACAGCCGCCCAATCGCCTCTTTCCCGCCTCGTATAAGCACAAGACCCTTCTCCGAACAGGCGTATCTGCCGGATAGAGGCTTTTGCCTCGTTGCAAAAGACGGAAGTGGAAAAGCGTCCGACAGTACACGCGCCTGAATTCCGGCGCGCGCATGGGGAGCCGCCGTCTCATGCTCCGCTTTGGTCGCGCCGGCGCCGGCAAGCAGGAAGCTCAACGCTGCCCGCTCCTTGGGAAGTCCGGCGTCCGCAGACAATCTGAGGAGGGCTTCCGGCGCGTCGAGGGTGGAGAACGCGAAGTGGCACCATTTGGCTTTTGTGGCGCCTATGGCGCCGCCGGAAGACCGGGCGTGGGGCGCAAGGGCGCAGGCGCCCTGCTGGGGGCAAGGCGATTGCGGAACGAAACCGTTGCGTATGAGGGCGTTCCTCAATGCAACGATGAATTCGCCTGATCGGGGGACGCCGGGTTCCATAACAAACGCCTGCGGAGCTAACATGGCGAGCCTTTTTCCTATGTTGTCCGCTTCATTTTGCAAGGGAACCGTATGGGGCAGTTTTTGATGTGTTTCGTTGAACACATTGACGGCGGCGGCCAACACGGGTCTTTTGCCGTAAACCAGCGTGTATATATCGCCTTTAATCGTTTTGATCGTCCATGATGTCCCGGCGCCCGCAAGCGCGAAGAATATTTTTCTCCCTGCGTCAAGAACGGTTTGCGTATGATCGATGCATCTGAATTCGAGCGGCGCGTTCCGCAGTTCCGGCTTTGCAATCCAGAGGGCGATAGCAAACGTCAGAGGCCCCGAACCCAGATCAACGATCACGTCATCCGGGTTCAAGCGCAAGGGCAAAGACGGGAGCAACCGGCAAAGCCTATACACATTCCACGGAAGAAAATAACGAAGGTACGCGGACAACAGGGCTGGTTTTCCCAGATAGGAGGCCGTACGGCTTCCTCTGTTGTTGGTGAGCAAGCGGGAAAGCTCTGCAATGTCATCCGGCAATGCGCGGCGGAACTGTCCGGGCAACGGGAAAACCCTGTCGACAAGCGGAGGAATACTGTCAACAAGCGCGCGGACATCGGCGGATAAGGGGGGAAAAAGCGTCATATTGTGCATGGTACTGTTAGTCGCGCAAATATGCAAGAGGCAAAGCAACTTCTTGCATATTGGACGCATGGTTGTGTGTACTGCGGAACGCCATAGGATTGCCGTTGCCAAGTCTTGTTCGCGCCGCAGGATACAGGGTCCCGATTACGTTTCTCCCTGCAACTTTCCGGTCTGCCGGTAGCTGAAAAAGGCTCTGTCCGAAAAAATGATGTGATCGAGAAAGTTGACGCCCAGAATTTCAGCGGATCGTTGCAGCCTTTCGGTGATTTCATCGTCTTCCGGCGAAGGAGCAAGCCGCCCGGACGGATGATTATGCGCGCAAACCACAGCGCTGGCGCGGTCAAGCAGAGGATCCGCAAACACTTCACGGGGGTGGACGATGGTCTTGTTTACAAGCCCTATGGTAACGATGCGCACCGCAAGCGCCTCATGCGCCCCGTTCAGGGAAATGCAGATGAACCGCTCCTGACGCCTGTCCGCGTGGTGCCGTATCAAGTCAAAAACATCCTGAGGACGGCGTATTCGCGTCCCGGCGATACCCCACCGCCTCCTCCCGAATTCCAGCATGGCAACCACAGAGCAAGACTTGATCTTGCCAAGACCGGTCATCCCGGCAAGCTCATCCACACCGGGTATGCCCTTTTCTTTGTCCAGCCGTTCCAGCAACTCCGCCGCAAGGACGCTCACGTTTTTTCCCTTTATCCCCGCGTTAAGGAGAATCGCAAGCAATTCCTTGTCCGAAAGCGAAGCGGGTCCATGTTCCATGAGTTTTTCTCTTGGACGGCATTCAAGCGGAAGCGAGAGCGGTCCCGGCGCTTTTCCATTTGAATCGCGGACTTCGCTGTTCCGGTCTATATTCATATAATCGTAGTTGTCCACATATTCATAGAAGGAAGTGGCGCGTGATTTGCTTGACGTTTTTTCTCCAAAACGCCGCAACCGGGCCCGCTTGCGCTTCGCCGTCTACGGAGGTTGATGTAAATGGAAACTGCCTCCATCCATTTTCCTACGATTCCTTCTATACGCGCGTCTGCCGCGAACGCTATGACGGCAATGATGGGAACGGATTTTGCGCGGGAGAACGTGAATTTGCTCTGCAAGGCTTCGACCGCGCTTTCAAACGGATTCGACAGCGAGGCAGGCGCGGTGAAAATAACCGCCGCAAAGAAAATGATTATGAACGCTCTACGGTCCGGCTTGTTTTTGAAGACTTCCAGCACGGTGATGAACACCAAGGGAATAACCGCGAGCGCGGCAAGCAACGCCGCATTCCGCGCCGCGCCGATCACATCTTCTCGCTTGCTCAAATGAGAGCCATACATATTGAAACGCCGGCTGTCATAACGGCAAAGACGATGACAAGCCCGGTGATAGTCCATGTCGCGCCGTCAAAAGAGGAGGACAATGCGCCGAAATCCGCAGGCGTAAAGCGCATCGCCGCTCCAGCAACCGCGCTGACCAGGCGCCGCAGTGTCCAGCCCGCCACGACCGGGCAGCCGATGGCCGGAATAAGTCTCAGGGATTCACATGGCTTGCGGCAACCTTTCTTCTCAAGCGCAAACCCGAACGCGGCGATTGGACCGCCGCCGCCGGCAACGCCTCCGAAGGCGACTTCTTCTTTATGGGATCATTCTCCGGCGAGCAACCCCGCCCTGTCAACGCTCCGCAATATCCGTCGTTTTACGGCGCCCGAATTGCCGGTAAAGTCGGCGATTCGCTTGCGTATGATTTTCCGGCTTGAATTCACGCCGAAAGGACACGTGCATGCGGCTTTGAGTATGCCTTTTTCTTCAGCGCAGGCTATGATCTGCCGTTCCTCAACAAAACAGAGGGGGCGTATAATGGACACCGGGTATTTCCGGTATTTGAGCAGGATCGGCATGGCGGAAAGCTGGCCCTTTGCGGTCATGTTCATAAAAAACGTCTCAATAATATCGTCAAGATGATGTCCAAGGGCGATCTTGTTAAAACCGCGCTCACCCGCATATTTCAGCAGTTCCATGCGCCTCTGGGTTGAACACCAGTAGCAGTTCATCGTGCGTCCCGGTTTGAGCCGCCCGATGATAGGCACGGGTATATCCGTAAAAGACACGCCCCATTCGGCAAGCCGTTCTTCAAGCGCGGCTTTTTTGCAACACGCGCAAAAATCGCTCGCTATATGGACAGCCGCAAGCTCGTAGTTTTTCCGTATCGCCGGACGGACGCGGGAAAGCGCCCACGCCATAACCGTTGAATCTTTGCCGCCGGACGCGGCTACGAGTATGCGGTCGTCTTCTTCTATGAGGTTCCGCTCTATAACGGCTTTGGTTACGAGTTTTTCTACAATGCCACTCCGCGCCGCGTTCATGGCTCCCCGCAACTCCCGGCTTTGGCGTATACATCCTGAACCGCCAGATCCGCCAGTATCATGCCGGCGCTTGCCGTCACCGTAACGCCGCGCCCGATGAAATGCCAGTCGAATCCGCGCTTCCGCAAGCCGTAACGCACAAGCCGCGCAAACGGACAGCCATGCGTGTCCCATATATCGGCTGTTTTTAACCGGACAGGATCGAGTTTCCGCGCCATGCCCACTGAGGAGTTTGAAAACACCTGTTCAAATATATCACGGAACAATTCGGGTTTATGGCGAGGAGACTGCCTCTCAACGCTTCGACTTTTAGGCTTCCCTATGGTTGGGGGCGCAGTCTGAACCTGCCCGTTTATGTTGGCGCCGCACACCGTGTCCGAGTCAACAATGGCAATAAGTCCCACGCCGGAACGCGCCAGCGCTTCGGCAGACCAACTGCCCACGCTTCCAACTCCAAAGACAATGACCCGTAACCGATCAAGCGCGGCAATCGCTTCACTTCCGGCCATGAGCGCAAGACGCTGAAAAAGAGGATTCATATCAGCGTCTTATTGTGCGTTTTTTGGAAGTCGTAGTCAAGAGGGAGCGTTGCCTCATTGAAAGCTGACCTTGCTCGACGAATTCACCCGGCTGACCGGATGTCACCGGAAATCCGCCGTCCATTCTCAACTTTCAATTCGGCTCTGCCGCCATTACCCGCCATTACTTTAACGCCCGGCTGACCGCATAGGCGATCAAAATATAGACCAACGCTAAAATGCCGTTGGCGATTATATAGGCGGCCGGTTTTGCCATGCTCCCAAAACTGAACAGTACATTACTGATTATTTCCAGCGCGAAAAACACAAGCGGCAGGGCGCGGATGTCGCCTTGCGCGCCTCGCTCGCCAGACGACAAGGCAAGCGACCCGCACAAGGGCAGAAAAATTGTAAACCCGCGCAATAAGCAAAAACACCCCATTGATTTTCATTTGTCATCTCTAAATTCCGGCGGAGACAAAGCCGCCAGCCGTAAAATTTCCGGCGCATTCTCCGCAGTCTTCCATCATGGAGTCCCGGGCGCCAGACATAGGTTTCCTTTGACAGCTTCTTGTCGTTAACAAGGCGGACAAGCTCCGTTTCGGAAAATGGACCCGCCTGCTTGCCGTCAAGGACAGCATAGTAAATCCGTTCAAGTTTCGGTGGATGATCCGGCGGATTTCCCGCTCCGGGAATATACATGTTCCGCATAGTGTGATTCATCGTATTCATCATTTGCCGGGCGATAGCCATGCCCATGCCAAATTCCACCAAACAGTCTATCGAATAAAAGCTCATCTTATCGTACATAGATTTTCTCCTTATGACGCGGACGGCGGCAGTGAGGGGGGGGGGCTGTATGAAAACCGCAGCCAGTTCTGCAACCGTTCCTGCGGCAACCCACCAGCCGACACACCCTGCTTCCAGACCTGCGACTGCGGGGCGAATTGCCCGGACTGCGCCATTTGCGCGAGCTGTTGCAAGGCGAAGGGGACGGTGGTTTGTCCGTTCACCGCCACATTGTACTGGACAACAGGCAGAGGGGAGGCGCGGGATTCATGCCTGCGCCCATGTTCATGGCGCCGCTCTGGACCATCCGCCCCAGCGCCGCTTCCATATTTTGCGCGTTGATCCGCCGGGTGTCCTGCAAGTTCTGAATATTGACGGCGGACTGCGCCTGTGTTGTTTGGGCGGTAATATACTGGGTGACGGACATCAACTTCTTATACCCCCTCGCGCTCTCTATTTGCTTCAATTGCGTCAGTATCAACCGACGAAACAGTTACGCCGAATTCGCCCTCCATACGGAGCTTGACATAGTTTTCCGCGAGTTGACTTGTCTCAAGTGTTTTCCGTTCAAGTTGCGCAACCGGAATGCTGGTATCGAAGGAAGCGTTTGAACGTGTCGAGGTTGAAATCTATCAGGCGATGCAATTTTATAAAAGTCTTGTAATCTCTCAGGCGAAATGCAAGCGTTCCGCGTACCGCGACAGGAACGGCGAAATCCATAAAGCGCGGATCAAAAACATAAGGAACGCCAAACCGTATATGAAGAATAGCGCGTTTATAGATTGTTACGCTTTTTTGAAAAAACGCGCTAACCACGCTAAAAAAGAAACATCTCTTGTCCAAACGTCCGCATCTATGACATCAACCAGCTTTCCAAGCTGAAACGTGTTCACACAACGCGAACTGACAGCGGTGACCGCCACGTAACTAAAGGCGATAGACATGACATCCAGTTTGTCATAACGGGTACGCGCGTGGGCCCCTTTATTCGGCGAAAAAACCATTCCGCTTCATTCCGCCGCTTGCTGATGTTCATACCCCTAGTATATCATATTCCACTTGTGTGAACATGACCTAGCCGAAATCAGACCGCTTCGGACCGTTTTCCCGCGCCTACGCCAGCGGCTCGCGCCAGGCGAACCGCACTCAGATGCAGAACGGGTGTGTTTCTCCACTCCCAAGCGACCTTTTTCCAGCGATTTTCACATTTTCACCCTTGCAGAAATTTACGTTCAATTGTATGATACAAGCAGGTAAACAGAAGGGGGGCGCTATGGCTGATCAAAACCACCAATTAGTTACATTTCAATTAGGCGAAGAACTGTATGGAATAGATATTATGGATGTTAAGGAGATCGTCAGGGTACAGGAAATCCGGGCTATCCCGAACGCGCCGCCATACGTGGAAGGCATCTTCCACCTGCGAAGCGAGATAATACCTATCATTAATCTGCACAAGCGGTTTCATCTTAAAAAACTCGTGGCATCCGAAGAAGACAAGTTGTTGTCGGGTTTTGTCATTCTGGATATTGACGGAATGAAGCTGGGGGTGGTCATTGACCGTGTTTCCCGGGTGGTCACCATAAACCACGAGCAGGTTCAGCCGCCGCCTCAAATGGTGAGCGGCATAGGATCCGAGTATATTTATGGGGTGGTGCGTCAGGAGCAGGGCGGCTATCTTGTCATTTTGAGCATACGCAATCTCTTTAATCCTAAAGAATTGCAGAAAATTGTAGAACTCCAGCGCTAAATTTACGGCATGATAGAAGTTTATTCTCCGACTATCCGGCGCAAGGAAATGGACGCCGTGTTGACTGTGTTGGTTGAAGAGAAGATCGGCTCCGGAGCGCGGTTGGAGGCGTTTACTCAGAGTGTAAAGGAGCAGGTGGGATTCGATTATTGCATTGGTTTTCGCAGTCCCGCCTTTGCGTTGTATTTCGCTCTGAAAGCGCTCGACATTGAAGACGGCAGGGAAGTGATCATTTCCGCCCTGTCGCCCGTGTATTATGTCCGGATAATCAAATCTTTGCGGCTCAAGCCGGTTTTCTGTGATACGCCTCCTTCCTGCGCGGTTGTTGACAAGGATTGCGTTCACGCCTTTATTTCACCTGAAACAAGGGCGATTGTTGTACACCATACATTAGGCTTCGTTCCAGATGCGGCTTCCATCGCGGAACTGGGGCTGCCGGTCGTTGAGGACTGTTCCCAGAGTTTTGGCGCGATTTCGGGCGACAAGCTGTGTACCCCCGCAGGCGTTTTCACCATAATGGGACTGGAAGAACGGGATGCGCTTACAGGAGGCGGGGGCGCGTTGCTTTTTGCCATGAAACGCCGCGATGGAGCGGTTCTGCGAAATTTGGGAAAACTGCCCGGTGAATACGCGCTGCTCGACATGAATGCGGCGATGGCCGCCGCGCAGCTCAAGGAAATGCGCAGAAATCTTGCCAAGGTGAAGGAAATCGCGCAGGCTTATGCGCAGGCGAGCCTCCGCACCCGCCACAAACGGTTTATCTTCCGTGACGATGTGGAGTACAACAACTATGCTTTCCCGCTTGTTCTTGAGACCGGTATGAAGGACGTGACGGCATACGCCAAAAAAAAAGACATAGCGGTTGAAAACCCGTTTGTTGACACGGTTGCGGGAAATGGGCTTGTCGCCGGCGATCAGTGTCCTGAGAGTCATTCCCTTTCGATGAGAACCGCGCTTTTTCCAATCTATCCCCGGCTTATGAGCGCTGAAATTGAAAAAGTGGCGAAACTCATCGGAACCTTGCCTTGATGGAAATGTGTATATGGAAACGATAGCCCTCGCTTCGGCTTCGCCTAGACGCCACGATTATTTCAGGTTGCTGGGGATTCCGTTTATTGTCAAACCGTCAACAATAGAAGAAACATGGGATGAAAATCTCCCGATCGAGGAGGCGCCAAAAGCGATAGCCATGCGGAAGGCGCTGTCTGTGGCGGAAGCGTTGCAAACGGACGGCGTTGGAACGGTGGAGGCCTGTCCTCGCTGGGTTTTTGGGGCTGACACCATTGTCGCCATAGACGGGCGCGCTCTCGGAAAACCCAAAGACCGCGATCAGGCGAAGACCATGCTTGTCCGCCTGCAAAACCGCGTCCATAGGGTTATTAGCGGCATAGTCCTGTGCCGGCTGGAGGACAGACGCATCAGCGCCAAAACCGTTATAAGCGAGGTGGCTTTTGCGCCCATGTCCGCCATTGAAATTGAATGGCTCCTTGATACGGGCGAATGGGAAGGAGTTGCGGGCGCGTACAAGGCGCAAGGCATTGCGAGTTGCTTTATTTCAGGCATACAAGGCTCGTTCAGCAATGTGGTGGGGCTGCCCCTGCGGGAATTTTACACGTTGCTTAGGGAAAACGGCTATGAATACAAGGCAAGGCGCGTACGCGCGCGCGAGGCGGCTTCTTGACCGCGCCAATAGCGCGCGGGGCGGCTGAACCGGGCGGACGCCGCCAGCGCCTTCCAGCGTGAAGCGGCTTCGCGGCTTCGCTGGGAAAAAAACGCTCACACGTCTTCAAACCTGACGCCTTCGCCAGCCGGAATGAACGACCTGGCGCGGCGTCCTATAATTTTTTCTTCCCACAAGGGCGGCAAACCCGGACGCAACACTTTTTCCGAGCGAAGGCAGGCTGTCATCCCTCTGGCAATAATTTCCCCTTCCC
This sequence comes from Treponema sp., assembly GCA_031257675.1. Taxonomy (GTDB): domain Bacteria; phylum Spirochaetota; class Spirochaetia; order Treponematales; family Breznakiellaceae; genus JAIRKH01. Next base: position 20,902 of record JAIROG010000049.1, read on the forward strand.
GTATGTCGCAAAGCGCGTGGACGGAACGGTTGGTGCGCGTGTAGTTGGCTTCTTCCGAAAAGGCGAGACGTTTTACGCCGTCTCCCAAAATCGCTTCCACCATCTCTTCGCCCCTTTCGCGTTTGATTTCTTCAAGCGCGGCGTGGTCTCCCCGCGAGCGCGCCGCGGACTCCGTCTCCCGTATGGCTTTTACCATGACCGCAAAATTTTTTGGATCAAGGGCGATGGGATCGTCAAGTCCGGCGTCTTTCCGCGACAAGCAAAAATGCTTTTCAACGGCGACGGCGCCCGCGGCGACGGCGACGCTCGGCACAAGCTCCGCGTCCATGCTGTGATCGCTCACGCCGGATGGAACGCCGAACACAGCGGAAAGGCTGCGCAATACGCGAAGGTTGTACTCACGCGGCGGTGCCGGATAAGCGGTGACGCAGTGGAGAAGACAGACCGGCGCATTTGAAAGCGCGGACAATGCTTCTTCTATATCAGATAATTTTGACACGCCTGATGAGAGGAAGACGGGCAGGTTGTATGACGCGATTTCCCGCAAAAGGGCGGTGTAGTTGAGTTCCGGGGACGCGATTTTCAACACGGCGGGCTTTAAGGCGCGTACATCGCGGGCGCTCTGTATGCCGAAAGGGGTGCAGAGAAACAAAAGCCCTTTTTTTTCCACTCGTTCCTTCATCTCCGCAAAAAAATCAACCGGCGCTTCCAGTTGTTTGAAGCGGTCGTAGAGCCGTATGCGTCCGCCCGGAAGCGGCGTTTCGCCGGTATTGGGATGGAGTATCTCATCGGCGTACACCATCTGGAATTTGATGCAGTCCGCGCCCGCTTGGGCCGCGGCGTCTATGAGTTCGACTGCCTTCGCCCGATCCGCGCCGTGTCCGGTGCCTAGCTCCGCTATGACAAGCGCATGGTACGCGCCATAGCTTTTATCGCCTATACGAAATTCCGCACTCTGTTTCATGCCGCTATGATAGCATATATCCGCGTATTGGCGTAAGGCCGCATGGTTGCGTCGCTTCAAATTTTTCAAATTCTTCTAGACATCTTTATACTCTCATAGTATACTGTACTCGAAGTATGGAGGTGTTGCTATGACTCAAAAGGATTCTTTTGGAGAACGGAGAATAGGCGCGGTCATTCCTGTGGGATCCTTGCGCGGAGAAAAGAGCGGCGGCGTAGGCGAATTTGCTGATTTAGCCGAATTTGCGAGGCTTGCCGTCAAGATGGGCATAGGGCTTATCCAGATTTTGCCGGTGAATGACACGGGGTATGAAAGCTCTCCTTACAGCGCGCTGTCGGCGTTCGCTTTGCATCCTCTTTATATAAGAATAGCGGATCTGCCCGAAGCTCAGGGATTCGCGCCAAAAATTGACGCTCTGGCAAAACAATTCGACAAAAACGCGCGTTTTTCATATTACGCTCTACTGAAAGCTAAATTGGACCTGCTGTGGGACATATACGCCGCGCATGAGAAAGACATCGCGGCGCGGCCCTCGCTCGCCGCATGGATAGAGGAAAATCCGTGGGTCAAGCCGTACGCCGTTTTCCGCAGGCTGAAACAGGCGAATCAGGAAAAGAGTTGGCAAGAATGGGGCGATCGCCGGAATGTCACGAAAGGAGAGATAGAGGCGCTATGGGGCGATGCGGCGCTGAAGAAAGAGCATCTGTTCTGGGCGTGGATACAGGAGGCGCTTGACAGCCAATTCCGCAAAGCCGCCGAAGCTGTGGCACACGCGGGCATACTGCTGGAAGGCGATCTGCCCATCCTGATAAACGACGATTCGTGCGACGTCTGGGCGTACCCCGAATTCTTCCACTTAGACCTATCCGCCGGCGCGCCGCCGGATATGTACAGCCCGCAGGGGCAGAACTGGGGTTTTCCGGTGTATAATTGGAAGGCTTTGGCAAAGGACAACTACTCATGGTGGAAGAACAGGCTCGTTGTTGCGGAAAAATACTACAAGGCGTACCGCATCGACCATGTGCTGGGTTTTTTCCGCATCTGGGCGGCTTCACGGCAGGATCTCGCCTCATCATCGATGTCAGGCAGATTCATCCCTTCCACCCCCATAACGGCGAAAGACCTTGAAGACATCGGGTTTAGCGACGGGCGCATCCGGTGGGCTTCTTGTCCCCATATCCCCACCCATGAAGTGTGGGACGCTTTTGCCGGCATACAGAACGCCGATGGAAGCCAGAACCACGCCGCCGCCCAATGGGAAGCGGGAAAAGTCTTTTCGCAGGCGCTTGATCGCCTCAACAACGAAGAGCTGTGGCTCTTTAAGGATGCGATCAAGGGTGAAAAAGATATAGAAGCGCTTGACATTCATCCTTTCGCAAAAAACTACCTCATCTCCGCATGGCGCAACCGCGTGTTTTTGGAGTACGAAAAAGGAATGTTCGCGCCCATGTGGTTTTACAGAAACGCGAGAGCGTATGCGTCTTTCTCGCATGAGGAAAAAGAAAGGATTGACGCTCTTATAGAGGCGCGTAAGCTTGAATCCGAGAAAGTATGGGAAATCCACGGCAAGAAGTTGCTTGCCATGCTGACAAAATCCTCCTCCATGTTGCCGTGCGCCGAGGATTTAGGCGACGTGCCGGCGTGTGTGCCGAGAGTTCTCGCCAACCTCAATATTCCCGGGCTGCGCGTTGTGCGCTGGGCGCGGAGATGGGACGCGGAAGGCGAGCCGTATATCCCGTTTGAAGAGTATCCTGAATTGAGCGTTTGTACGCTTGGCGTTCACGACAGCTCTACGGCGCGTGAATGGTGGGAAAAAGAAGCGAATCAGGCGATGTTCTCAGGTTTCATTGGCGAACCTTCGCTTGCCAACGTGTACAATCCGGGTGTGGCCAAGAAAATTCTACAGAAAACGGCCGCGGCCGCATCCCGCTTCCGGGTGTTTCAAATTCAGGACCTGCTCCACCTTTCCCTGAAATACTACGCGGACGATCCGGCTTCGGAACGGATAAATGTGCCGGGTTCAGTTACGGACTTTAACTGGACGTACCGGCTTCCCGTCTCTATAGCGGAACTTGAACAAGATGAAGAGCTTATCCGCGCCGTACAAGAGATCGCCGCAGTAAAACCGACGGTGAAACTGGCGGCAAAGAAAAAAGGCAGAGCAAAAAAATAAGACATGGAGGACGTATGTTTTTGAAGATTGCATTAACCGCATTCGAGGGCAATGACGCGCGGGGCGTTCCTTTGCAAAAAATGGAGTTTCATATTTGCGGCGAGGTTCGGAGCGAATGTGGCGTTGAGAAAGACCTGTTTTCCATAACCGGCAATGTTGTGTTTACAGATTTTCCAGCGGTGCGCACTCTGGCGCAGAAACTGAGTCAAAAGGGCTACAAGGTGAGCGCCGGACAGCTTAACGCTATGGGGCTTATTGATGAAATCCTGCATTACCTCGTGGGTCTGTACCGTACGCAGGTGCAGTCCGATGTGTTTGACACCGCGCTTGTCCGCCTCAATCGCAACTTGGGGGAATCCGGCGTATTGGAGTTGTTGCAACGGTTTTGCGTACGCTTCCCGCCCCGAAAAGTGTATGCGGGCGAAACCACGGCTGATGAGTACCTTGAAACAGCCGAAGGCCCGGTGAGCCATAAGGCGATGTCCCTTGAAGAGATACTTATGCTTGCCATTGCCAATCTCAATCCCGCATTCAAACCGTTCTTGTTCATGTTTGACGACAAACCGCTCGCAAAGCAGTCCGTCTATGACGATGCTCTTGTGGAATTGCAGGAGCATCTCAAAGGGCTTCCGGTTTTTGGTCCGGACGGACAGAACCTGTGGGATTTGCTTCGCGCGCCGGCTCTCGCGGCCCCCGATTCTTTAAGCGAACAACTCGCGTTTATGCGCCGGAAGTGGGGCTTGCTCCTCAAGAAATTTCTTGCGCGTATGCTTTTGGGTATGGACGTTATCAAAGAGGAAGAAAAACCCCAATGGGGAGGAGCGCCCGGACCTACCGAAGCCATCATCTTCGGCAACCGCGATGTTGAATACGAAAAGTACAGCCCGGATCAGGAGTGGATGCCGAGAACCGTACTTATAGCGAAATCAACGCTCGTGTGGCTGTACCAGCTTTCCAGAAAGTACCGCCGTGAGATTACGAGGCTCGATCAGATACCCGATGAAGAATTGGACGAGCTTGCGCGGCGCGGATTCACGGGGCTTTGGCTTATCGGTCTGTGGGAGCGGAGCAACGCCAGCAAGACCATCAAGCAATGGACAGGCAACCCCGAGGCCGCAGCAAGCGCGTACAGCCTGTACGATTACGATATTGCCGCAGAGTTGGGCGGATGGGAGAGCTTGAAAAACCTGCGTGGACGGTGCTTCCAACGCGGCATACGGCTTGGCTCGGACATGGTGCCAAACCATACGGGCATTGATTCCCGCTGGATAATCGAACACCCGGAGCGCTTCCTGCAACTGCCCTATCCTCCCTTCCCCTCTTACAATTACAATTGCGGCAACCTGTCCGGCAGGGATGATATTACGGTGCAGATAGAAGAGCATTATTTTACCAGAAACGACGCTGCGGTTGTGTTCAAGCGCATCGACAATCGTACCGGCGAAACGCGCTACATTTACCACGGCAATGACGGAACTAGTATGCCGTGGAACGATACGGCGCAAATCGACTTCCTCAACCCGGAAGCCCGCGAAGCCGTTATCCGTACTATTGTCGGCGTGTGCCAGCAGTTCCCCATTGTGCGCTTTGACGCCGCCATGACTTTGGCGAAGCGGCACATACAGAGGCTCTGGTACCCTGAGCCGGGACGGGGCGGCGACATAGCGAGCCGCGCCGAACACGCCATTTCCAACGATGAGTTCAACCGCCGCATCCCCAATGAGTTTTGGCGTGAGGTGGTCGACCGGTGCGCTGCGGAAGCGCCGCATACCTTGCTCCTTGCGGAAGCGTTTTGGATGATGGAAGGGTATTTTGTGCGCACCTTGGGCATGCACCGGGTGTACAATTCGGCGTTTATGAACATGCTGAAAAAAGAGGAAAACTCCAAATATCGCGCAACCATAAAAAACACGCTGGAGTTCGACCCTGAAGTTCTGAAACGGTTCGTCAACTTTATGAACAATCCGGACGAAGACACGGCGGTCGCCCAGTTCGGCAAGGGCGACAAATATTTCGGCGTCTGTACCCTCATGGTGACCATGCCCGGACTGCCCATGTTTGGACACGGGCAGATCGACGGGTTTGAAGAGAAGTACGGCATGGAGTACCGCCGCGCCTACCGCGATGAAACGCCCGACGAGTGGCTAATCCAGCGCCACGAGCGGGAAATTTTCCCCTTGATGAAAAGACGGCTTCTTTTCTCCGGCAGCGAGCATTTTTGCCTGTTTGATTTTTATAAACAAGACGGCTTCATTGATGAAAATGTGTTCGCGTATTCCAACCGCGTTAGCGGCGGCGGCGAGCGTTCGTTGGTGTTTTACAACAACTCCTATTACGGGACAGCCGGCTGGATACATAACAGCGCCGCCAACATCCCTCAAAAAGACGGCGGCTTCCGCAAGGACAGCCTTTTCCAGGCGCTCGGTCTTGACGGAGATTTCGTTCTTTTCCATGAGCAGCGTTCAGGGTTGTGGTTCATACGCTCGGTTCAGGAAATCAGGGATCGGGGCTTTTTCGCCGTGCTTAATGGCTACGAAGCGCAAGTTTTCCTTGACATTCATTCGGTGCGGGATACGGACGGACGCTGGTCCAAGATATGCAATGAACTCAACGGCAGGGGGATTGAAGACTTGGGCGCGGCAATGCAGGACATCTTCCTTGCGGAGCTTTACGCCCCGTTTGCCGCGCTCTTCGAGCAGATGTACATCAACGCTTTTGGACAAGCTGTCGCCGATTGCGCCGCATCGGGCAAGATCGATGCGGGGGACGGCTTCATCATCACAATAAAAGACGGCGTTCTTGCCTTCATCACTATGGCGCTAAAGTATATCGGCGGCGCCGACGGCAAATTCGAAGCCTTTACAAGCGCATCTTACTACCCGCGAGAGAGCGAAATGCCCGCGCCTGAAACCGTATGGAAAGACTTTGAAGCCTATGCGCAACGAATCTTCCACTATTCCCTTATGCGCAAAAAACCGGGCGCAAAGAGCGCGCAAAGCGAGCGAAACCCGGCTGACGCCGCCGCTGTTTTCACCGCTGAAACCACCGGCAAAAACAGTGGAACCGGCGATTCCGGGCAGGCGCGGTACGCGGCGGCTTTCTTATTGGGCTACGGACTGTTCTCCCTGCTCCGCTCCATTTTGGGCAAAAAGGCGCATGGCGCGGACGCGGCCGCCCTTATTCGCCATTGGCAACTTGATCGCAAAGCGCGCAACGCCTACGTCAAAGCGGGCGTACCAAGCGACATCGCCTATAACGCCACTGAATTGATGAAAGCGGTGATAACCCGCACGGCGCCGGGCGCAGCGTCAGCCGAGCCTTTGCACACAGTTGACAGCTTGCCCGCGTCAATCATAACGGAAAACTACCAGAAGGAAGATTTCAGACAGCTTCTCGGTGTCAACGTGTTTGACGACGCGACATGGTTCAACAAGGAGAAATTTGATTTTGCGCTTATGTACGCTTCGTTGTTCCTGACTTTTGAGAGTGAAGACGCCTTTACAACGCGCCTTGCGGTTCAGCAAGAAGGAAAAACCAAATCTGACGGCAAGACTTCCGCAGCTAAAGGCGGCAAGAAAAACGCCGCCCAAACCTCCGAATCCGCGTGGAGCGCCCGGCTCAAGATCATTATGGATATGCGGGAAAAATTGCGGCAAGCTGAGGAAAAATCGGCGTATAGGTTTGACAAGCTGATAGAAGCGCTGGAGTAAAAGAAGGAATTGCGGCAGTGAATCCCGGCGCGGCGCCCCATCTGGGGTTGCGCCGGCGGCTCAAGCCGCAACCTGCCAGTTTCAAATCCCGGTGTGGCGAGCGCCGGGGTTTGAAACAAGCTCAACTTGTCACCGGGCGGCATATCTTGGAATATATTTTGCGCTTCTTCTTTTGATATTTTTTCAAAATGTGTATCCGCTATAATTTGATAATAATCTTGCTGACCGGCAACCCGTTCTCCTTTTTCTTCATTAAATATAAGTGTCATCCTCGTTTTTGGTCTTGTCGCAATCGTCAATTTAATGGACATAATGTGAAATGTACTGTCTCTTCTTCACTCATAATAGCCTTTAACTTATCATCTTCAACCAAATTGCCGCAAGCTCCCTTTTCTCTCCTTAGCGTTCTAACGTGTTGACAGTGGGAGTCTCTTCCAACTTAGACGCCCTTCGCCCCTCTTGCGCTATCAGGAAGTTTTTCATATAATACGCTATGATGCTGTTAAAGCATCTATATTTAGGAGGTTTTATAATGGCAATACAAAAGAAAAAAGGCGTTTTTGACTTGCAAGCGAATAATACGACTGCGGGACGGGAGATTCTCGCGGGAATCACCACGTTTCTGACCCTCGCGTATATCTTGATGGTTAATCCAGATATACTCAGCGCCGCGGGCATGCCCAAGGAAGGCGTGTTTACGGCGACGGCGCTGGCATCCGCGATAGCGACTCTGGTTATGGCGTTAGCCGCGAACTTGCCCATAGCGCTTGCGCCCGGCATGGGTCTCAATGCGTTTTTCGCCTTTTCCGTAGTTATCGGCATGGGATATTCATGGCAAATCGCCCTGACCGCGGTGTTTTTTGAAGGCATCCTGTTTATTATCCTCTCATTGTTCAATGTTCGGGAAGCCATCATCAAGGCGATACCCGACAACTTGAAGAAAGCGGTCGCTGTAGGGATCGGGCTTTTCATAGCGCTCATCGGTTTTAAGAACGCGGGCATTGTGATAGGCGATCAGGCGACCTTGGTAGCGCTGGGCGATTTGGCGTCCGGTTCAGCGTTGCTTGCAATCATCGGACTTGTCATCACCATCATCCTGTATGCGTGGAAGATCCCCGGTTCGATCCTCATTGGAATCCTCGCAACCACCGCCATAGGCATCCCGCTTGGCGTCACTGATGTGAGCGGATTCGGCTCTCCGTTTAGCCTTCCGGCCGCGCCCCTATTGTGGGAGTTTGACTTTTCAAACATTTTCACGTTCCAATTCTTTACGGTCTTTTTCACCTTTCTCTTTGTGGATGTTTTTGACACCGTTGGCACTCTGGTCGGCGTCACATCGCAAGCGGGTCTCATCGACAAGAATGGCGAAATCCCCCGCGTAAAACAGGCGCTTCTTGCTGACGCAGTAGGTACCGTCGCCGGCGCCGTACTTGGAACTTCAACCGTAACCAGCTATGTGGAAAGCACCGCGGGCGTGGCTGTGGGCGGGCGCACTGGTCTTGCCGCGCTCACCACAGCGCTTCTATTCGTAGTCGCCCTTTTCTTCGCGCCGCTCTTCCTTCTGATCCCCGGCGCGGCGACGGCGCCCGCCCTTATCGTAGTCGGATTCTTGATGATGCAGGCTGTGGGCGGCATCAACTTCAAGGATCCCACCGAAGGCATACCGGCGTTCTTTTCCATCGTGATGATGCCCTTCGCCTACAGCATCTCCGAAGGCGTGGTGTACGGTTTGCTTTCCTATGTCATTCTCAAGGCGGTGACCCTTAAATTCAAGGATATATCCATTATTACATGGATTCTGTTTGTGGTATTCATTTTGAGATTTTTTATCGAATAGTGAACCTTTTTTTACTGTTTTTTGAATTTTCTAAAATAGGCTTGTTCGCCGTGGGCGGGGGGCTAGCAACCCTGCCTTTTCTTTTTCACTTGGCTGAAAACTATACATGGCTCACGGCGGAAATCATTGGAAACGGACAGGCGCTAGCCCAGTCCGCGCCCGGCGCGATAGGCGTAAACATGGCGGCAAACGCCGGTTTTTACGCCGCCAGTGTTCCGGGCGCGTTTGTCGCCGCGGCGGGGCTTGTCTTTCCATCGATCATCATCATCACGATCATAGCGCACATGCTTGCTTTCAACGAGAACCGGTTGGCGCGGGCGGTTTTTATGGGGCTTAAACCCTGCGCGACAGGCTTGCTCGCGGCGGCCGGTTTCGGCGTAATACGCTTGTCGCTCTTCAACAACGCGGCTTCCATTTGGTACGAGATGTTCCGCCTGCGCGAATGCATCCTGTTCAGCGTTCTCTTCGTCCTGATTCTCAAACTGAAGTTCCATCCTGCCGTCTATATCGGTCTTGCGGGCGCGGCGGGCGTTATTCTGAAGCTGTAATGCCGCAAGAGACACATACTCTTCGCCTACGACGAGGCTTATTGAAGGATAATGAGTTGCCCCTCTCTGAAAGGCGGCGAATTAAGCCCCGCAACGATTAAAAGAATTAAAAAAGAACGCGACGCTGGCGTTGAATGTCTCTTCCGCCAGAACCTCAGGGTCTTTTCCCACAATGTCTGCAATATACCGCGCGATATGCGTCAGATGTTTCGGCTCATTGCGCCCCGACCGTTTTTTGTCGCCCATGTTGCGCGGCAGAAGATACGGCGCGTCTGTTTCAAGCAAAAGCCGGTCAGATGGAATCTTCTTGACTAACGAAAGAAGGTTCGTCCCTCGGCGTTCGTCGCAAATCCATCCCGTTATGCCAATGTAACAGCCCAGCGAAAGGTAGGCGTCAAGCTCTTTTTCTCCGCCGGTAAAGCAATGCACGACTTTTTTTGCTATGGGATATTTTTTTAGAATAGCGTAGAAATCATCACATGCGTCGCGTTCGTGGAGAAAGAGCGGCATATTCAACGCCGCGGCAAGCTCAACCTGCCTCTCAAACCACAATCTCTGTTCAGCGCGCGGGGAAAAATCGCGGTTATAATCAAGACCGCACTCCCCTATTGCGACCACTTCAGGGCATTGCGCCAATGCGCTCAGTTCCGCAATAGTGTGTTCGCCGCACATTTTCGCGTCATGCGGGTGTACGCCCGCTGTGGAAAAGCACCGTCTCACTGCCGCCGTATTGTGGGACGCCGCATACCTTTGGGCGTTTTTGCTTTCCTCCACAGTTGTTCCGGTGATGACGACCGGAGAGACGCCGGCCGCTTCGGCGTCCTGCAACACCCGCTCCCTGTCCTTGTCAAACGAGGAATGGGTAAGGTTTACGCCAATATCAATTAAACGCATGTCTGTATGGTATCATACGCGCCGCTCTTTTACAATGATGCGAGGCTGTTTCAAAACGCGCCAGTATATTTTTGATTTTTCCCTCAGAAAAGCAGTTTAATTTCATCGAAATCACGTTGCATTACATCTCTTGCAGGGCGTTATAGCAAACGCCCGCTTGAAGCGTCATGTGTCTTTGTTTCGCCAACTCGCCTACGCTCATTATTGCGTAGCCCCGCAAACGGAGCGCATTGACAATGACCGGCAAGGCGGCGCGGGTTTTCTCATACGGCTCATGAAGCAGGATGACACCGCCGTCCTTCGCCGAGGACAGCACGTTTTCCACTATGTTCGCCTCGTCCACGGCTTCTTCCCAATCATGCCCGATGACATCACACCCGACAACCGGCATGTTCATGTTCATGGCGGCCTTGAACACGGACTCGCTGTAGGAAACGTACGGCACGCGAATGAAGGGAGGCTTCTTGCCGGCGACCTCAACAATGGCGCCTTCCGCCTGTTTGAAATTCCTGTATATCGCCTCTTCCTCAAGCTCATTCATATATACATGATCATACGAATGATTGCCAATCTCATGTCCGGCGTCCGCTATAGCCTTCGCTTCATTGGGAAAAACGCGGATGCGTTCTCCGCATAGAAAAAAAGTGGCGCATACCTGCAATTCTCTCAGGATTGCAAGCAGTTTGCCTGTTGTTGAATCGGGTCCATCGTCAAAGGTAAGCGCTATACATTTGTCAGCTTTATCAGCTTTGCCAACTATCATTGCGCCTCTATACATGAAACAGGCGATGACGCAAGACTGCCTTGCGCCCCGCCCATAAAGGATGCGCCTTTTCAGGCGGACTCCTTCAATCTTATTTTCCCAACACAATATCAGAAAGGATGTTCTCGTACAGTTCCTGTTTGCCGCTTGTCCACCCAACCTTGCCGTAATCCTTTGCAAGAGCCGCGATCGCTTCAAGGGTAAGCTCGCCCTTCTCGAATTTCGCGCCATCGCCTGAATCAAAGGACGCATACCGTTCCTTGAGCAGTTTCGGAAGCCGCCCGTCTTCAAGGATCGTGACCGCTTTTTCAAGACCGTAGGCAAAGCTGTCCATACCGCCGATGTGCGCGATAAACAAGTCTTCGGGATCTACAGAGTTGCGCCGAATTTTCGCGTCAAAGTTGAGGCCGCCGGTTTTGAAGCCGCCCATACGAAGAATGGCAAGCATCGCCTGGGTTGTCTCGTATGCGCTTGACGGAAATTGATCCGTGTCCCAGCCGTTGCGAGGTTCGCCGCGGTTTGCGTCCACGGACCCGAGCATGTCGTTGTCAACGCACACGTTCAGTTCGTGGGCGAAATCGTGTCCAGCAAGCTCCGCGTGATTCGCTTCAATGTTGAGTTTAAAGTCCTTGTCAAGACCGTGTGCGCGGAGAAAGCCGATGACGGTTTCGGAATCAAAGTCGTACTGGTGTTTGGTGGGTTCCATAGGCTTCGGTTCGATGTAAAAACACCCCGTAAAGCCTTGTTTGCGTCCATAATCGCGGGCAATGGTGAGAAGCCTTGCGAGATGCTCTTTCTCGCGTTTCATATCGGTGTTAAGCAGGCTCATGTAGCCTTCACGCCCACCCCAGAAAGTGTAGCCCTGCCCTCCCAGTTTAATGGTTCCGTCAATGGCGTTCTTCACCTGATTCGCGGCGAGGGCGACCACAGCAAATTCAGGATTGGTTGCCGCGCCATTCATAAAGCGGGGATTGGTGAACGTATTGGCGGTTCCCCAGAGCAGTTTCACGCTGGTCGAATCCTGACGTTTTTTCAGTTCGTCAATGACAGCGGCAAGATTTTTCGCGGACTCGTCCGGGTCCTTGCCTTCAGGCGCAATGTCACGGTCGTGCCACGCATAAAATTCCGCGCCGATCTTGGTGATGAACTCAAACGCCGCGTCAGCCTTGTTCACCGCGTTCCGCAAGGGGTCATCGCTGGAATTCCACGAGAAAAGATGGGTCGCCGCGCCGAAAGGATCCGCCCCGTCGCCGCAGAAGCTGTGCCAGTATGCGATGGCAAACCGGAGCCAGTCCTTCATTTTCTTGCCGCGCACAACTTTTTCCGCGTCGTAATATTTAAATGCAAGCGGATTTTTGGAAGCCGCTCCCTCAAATGGAATTTTCCCAATACCGGGAAAATATTCCTTGTTGCCGATAAAATAATTCGCCATAAAAGGTCTCCTTTGCTAATAAAGCTCTGTATAAGGCCGCTTCAAACACGCCATCAGGCGGCGTCTGATGCGGCGGTTTTGGAACACGTTCACATGACTATCGCCTGAGACGCCGCTTTCGATCCGCTCGAAAAGCCTCCCTCGCCAGTCTTCCTGCCGCCGGACAGCGGCAATCAAAAAACAAACAGCCTGTTCATTTATAAAGCGGCGCCAGCGCTTTCAAATACGTGTTGTAGCCGGCGTACGCCTTGTCGTACTTTGCCGCGGTTCCAGCGTCAGGCGCAATATTTTCATCTTCCCGAATATGGATATGCTCATCGGCTAACTCGGCGATGCCCACGCTCTTGCCCTCCAGTTTGAGCAGGCACCACAACGCCTGAATCGCGCCGCCCATTGCGGCGGCTTCCGGGCTTATGGGACGCTTTACGGGCAGATTCATAATGTCCGTAGCCATCTGCCGCCACAGCGGGCTTTTGCTCCCGCCACCCGTGATTCTGATTTCCCGCGCCTTGAAGCCAAGCGCCTGAAACGCCTCAAGCCCAATCCTCATGCCGAATATGGCGGACTCAAGCGCGGCGCGGGCTATGTTCTCTCGTGAACAATTCGCCGCAGTTATGCCCATAACGCTCGCCTTGGCATTCGGAAGGTTGGGCGTACGCTCGCCGTTAAAAAAGGGCAGGAACACCACGCCGTTCGCGCCAGCCGGAGCTTTCGCCGCCAATGCGTCGAATTCTTTTACGTCAAGAGCGAAGAGTTTCCGCGCTTCTTCCGAGGCGACCGTACAGTTCATCGTACATAAAAGAGGCAGATAACCGCCTGTCGAGGAATTGAAGCCGGAAAGCCCATTTTTAGGATCCGCCAATGGGACATCCGAATAACCGAACAACGTACCCGATGTGCCGAGGCTCATGGTAAGAAAGCCGTCTCTCACGGTACCGGAGCCGATAGCGCCCATCATATTGTCGCCGCCGCCAGAGGAAACGGGAATCCCCGCCGGAATTCCAAACCGCGCCGCCGCTTTTTCCGTAACAAAGCCGTTCGGTTCATCGGAAGCTATAAGGGGCGGCAATAAATCAAGCAGCCTTTCGTCAATAATGGCGCACATTTTCTTTGACCATGTACGGGTCTTGCCGTTAAAGACAGCCGTACCAGAGGCGTCGCCGCATTCGGTCTTGTATGCGCCAGTGAACATATAGTTGAGGTAATCGTGCGGCAACATGATATACCGCAACTTGGCGAAAGCTTCCGGTTTGCGCCGTTTGAGCCATAGGATCTTCGGCGCCGTGAATCCCGGCAACATCAGGTTGCACACCTCGGCAATAACGGCGTCATCTCCCCCCGCCGCTTCCGTGATGATGCGACATTCTTCGACTGTGGAGGTGTCGTTCCACAGCTTCACGTTGTACAGCGGCTTGCCGTTCCCATCAAGCGGCGCAAATCCATGCTGATGGCCTGAAATTCCAATTGCCGCTATGCTGTTTTTATCAGCTATGGGAAGAGAGGCAAAACATTTTTCCACAGCGGCATCGTACCACTCGGTTTTCTGCTCGCGTGTGCCATCGTTTTCGGCGATGAGATCAATAGGTTCCTGAAAACTTGAAATGATCCTATGCGCTTCCCAGTCGTAGAGCGCCACCTTGACGCTCTGAGTTCCCATGTCTATTCCCGCTATTGTTTTCATATTACTTTTATTCCTTGAGCATTATGTAGAGAGGGTACTATAATTTCATACTATCGTAAAATCGGTAATATTCCCTATCGCCCCAAACCAACTTTCCTGCGGGTATACGCCTCGTAGGAAACCGCGAGAAGGAGGGCGCCAACGCCTGATTCCGCATCTCCGGACTTCTTTCAAACACTCTTTCCAACGCGGCTTCATTTGCTCTTCAAGCGCTTTGATCAAGCATTTTCAACGTTTCCATCTCATAATCATAACAGCCTTTCACGGAAAATTCAAGCCGCAACGCCATCGTCTTGTCCTCGTCGATTTGCGCCTCCAGCAAATACGCCTCATTTCCAACCGCAAGAATGACATCTAAAATGATCTTCTCCAGCTTGCCGCTCCACGCGCTCGCGCTTTCAGACGGCAGGAATGGACGGCGCTGCTGTCAGGTGAATGGCTTTTCCCAAACAGCCCATTGATAGCATACGCCTCCGCCTGAGGACCCGCATCCTTCAGCGTATAGTTGAACAGCAGTCCGGATAACCGCGTAGTCTCGCGCCCCGCCTTCCGCGATTTCCCCTTTCCCTTGCCGCCGTGTATAGCCCGCCTTTTTCAAGTCATTGTATCGGCGATTATATGCCATTAGCATATTCAGCGAATGTTTTTTAGATCCCCCCATGTCGCAAGGAACTGGCAATTCTCTCCAAGAGCCTGTTCCAGAATTAACTCAAATGCAACGCGCGTTTTGGAGCAAGCTCAAATATATAAAGAAAAACCCCGCCGCAGAGCGGGGTTTTAGAATTGCGCACTGTGCGCCTTGCGCGTGCATTACAGACTCTTTTGCCCTTTGAGCATCGAGTATGTAGAGAGTGCGCTATAACTCCAATGATCGTAAAACCGGCAATTCTCTCTATCACCCCAAACCAGTTTTCCGGCGGGTATACACATCGTAGAAGACCGCGAGAAGGAGAATGACCGCCTTGACGACGTACTGCCAGTGCGCCCCCAGATTCATCAATGACATGCCGTTGTTGATTGCCGCCATGACCAAGCCGCCGACAATGACGCCAACCACCGTGCCGATGCCTCCGGATGCGGAAACGCCGCCGATATAACAGGCCGCAATGGCATCCATCTCAAACATATTGCCGGCTTGGGGCAAGGCGCTGTTCATATAGCCTGTGGAAACAACAGCGGCAAGACCGGTCAATCCGCCCATAATACAGTACACGGTAAAGGAAACCATTTCCGAGTTGATGCCGGAAAGTTTGGCAGAACGGGCGTTGCCGCCTACCGCATAGATGTAACGCCCCAGAACGGTGTTTCTCATCATATAATTAAACGCAAAAATGGCGATGCCCAGCGCCGCTACGACAATCGGGAGTCCGCGGTACGTGGCAAAACGCTGGCACAACGCCATAACCAGAACGGAAATAAGAACGAGCTTCGCCACAAAGAGTGGAGCCGGAATAACTTCAAAGTTATTGCGCTTTTTGTCGCCCCGTGAAATAATTTCCATGATGATGAACACGACAACAATGAAAAACCCTATGACAAGCGGCGTCAAGTCTACACCACCGGCATACAGATTCGGGAAGAAACCGGATGCCAATTGCTTGTACCCTTCGTCTTTCAGAGAGATGGGACTGATATTGGTAATGATGTACGTCAACCCTCTGAAAAGGAGCATACCCGCCAGCGTAACGATGAACGCGGGAATCTGCAAAACGGCGATCCACAAGCCCTGAAACGCGCCGATAGCCACGCCCGCGATCAAAGAAATAATCACTGTGGGAACCATGCCTATGCCGGTATTGTACAGCATGGCGCTTATCGCCCCGACAAAGGCGCACACCGATCCGACCGACAGGTCAATGCCGCCGATGATAATCACCTGAACCATGCCTGTGGCAAGAATCAACACATAACCGTACTGAATAAAAATATTGGTAAAATTGCGGGAATTGAGATTGGTTCCCCGTGTCAGCGCGGCAAAGACAATCATAATCAGCGCCAGCATCAGGAACATCGAATAGCTCCTGATATTGGTCTTAATCAATCCGCCGACGCTGGTTTTCTGTTTCTGTATATCACTCATATTTCTCTCCTGAGATGTTGCGCGGCCCTAATCCAAAAGGGCAATCCGCATAATTTTTTCCTGGTCTGCCTCATCGCACGACAGTTCCCCTTTGATCTTCCCCTCGTTCATCACGTAGATTCTGTCAGCCATGCCCAGCGCTTCGGGAAGTTCCGAGCTGATTATGATGACGCTTTTGCCTTGCGCCACGAGGTTGTTGAGAATCTCGTAGATTTCCGACTTGGCGCCCACGTCAATGCCGCGAGTTGGCTCGTCTATAATAAAGATGTCCGGATCCGCAAGCAAGGCGCGGCTTACCGCCACTTTCTGCTGGTTTCCGCCGGAAAGATTTCTGACAAGCTGATTGATGGACGGCGTTTTAATGTGGAGATCGCGCCGGTATTTTTCGGCTTCCCCAATTTCCTTCGCTGCATCTACAACGCCTAGTCTCGACAGTTTTTTCAGAGACGAAGCGGATATGTTTATCTTGACGCTCTGAATAAGGATAAGCCCCAAGGTTTTGCGATCTTCTGAGACATAGCCCAAACCGTTGTTAAGCGCCGCGCGCGCGGATTTCAGCGCAACCCGCTTGCCATGCAGGTATAACGCACCCTCGCTGCGGAAGCCGTAAGACTGCCCGTACAGGCTCATCATCAATTCGGTGCGCCCCGCGCCCATTGGCCCGCAGAAGGCGATGATCTCGCCCTTGCGCACATGGAAGGAGGCGTCGTCCGCCACCTTCATACTATGATACTCTGGATGGTAGACTGACCAATTCTTCACCTCCATGAGCGTCTCGCCAGGATGGGATTTCCGCTCCGGAAACCGGTGCGTTAAATCGCGCCCAACCATGTCTCTTATGATCATCAATTCCGTCAAATTGTCTTTTTTAACATCGTACGAGGAAATGCTCTTCCCGTCCCGCAGCACCGTAACCGTATCGGCGATTTTCAGCGCTTCGTTCAGTTTATGCGAAATCATAATTGACGTGATCCCCTGTCGTTTGAACTCAAGGATCAAATCAAGGAGTTTTGAGCTTTCCTCGTCATTTAACGAAGAAGTCGGCTCATCGAGAATGAGAAGTTCAACCCGCTTGGAAAGTGCGCGCGCAATCTCTACAAGTTGCTGCTTGCCCACACCCAGTTTGCTTACAATCGCAACCGGATTTTCTTTTAAACCGACCCTATCCAAAAATTTTTTGGATTCTTTTATGCAATGATTCCAATTGATAATGCCGCAGGTGGTTTTCATGTGGCCAAGGAAAATATTTTCATATATAGAAAGATACGGGCTGAGCGCGAGTTCCTGATGAATAATGGCAAGCCCTTCTTTCTCGCTGTCTTTAACGCTATGATAATTGGTTTCCCGGCCATTGTAGAAAACTTTGCCTTCATACGCGCCCTTGGGATACACCCCGCTGACAACACTCATCAGGGTGGATTTTCCCGCGCCGTTTTCTCCGCATAAAGAGTGAATTTCCCCTTTTTTTACCTTTAAATTGACACTATCAAGCGCCCGGACGCCGGGAAATTCCTTGGTAAGATTCTTTATCTCCAGTATATAGTCACTCATATACAACCTCTCCGCAAAAATTTTAGTGCCGCAAACAATCCGCTTTACTAAAGCGCAATAAACAGAAGCGATCTGGTTGTAATGTAAACTGCGATTTACAACCAGATCGCTATGAGATTATTTCAGGTTGTTTTGAGCTATCTCTTCCTGAGTATAGAACCCGGCGTTCACCGGATCACTCCAATTTTCCCTGTAGATGATCACCGGATCAAGAAGGTACGCTTTAACTACTTTCTTGCCAGTGTCGCCGATGCTTTCAAGCCCAATGGAAGAAGCGAGAACCGCGCCCGGAATATTCGGCGTCGTCCCTTTTACCGCACTTTCGGCAAGAATAATCGCGGCTTCGGCAAGTTTGGTGGTGTCTTTGAATACGGTCATGTACTGCTCGCCGTTTTTAATGGACGCAGTGGAAGCGGCTTCAGCGTCCTGACCGGTAACAACCGGCAACTTGTTGGCGTATTTGGCGTCCGCTTTGCAGGCTTCAATGATCGCGCGGGCAAGCGTATCGTTCGGAGCAAGAACCGCGTCAAGCGTCACGTCCTTCGCGTCGCCGTTCAGCAGGTTTTCCATGCGGGTTTTGGCAACGGACGCCTGCCAGTTCTCAGTGGCGATACGCTGGAAATTCGCCGTGTCTTTTGAGGTCTTGGGATAGGGTCCAACGACAATGAGAGCGCCGCTTTCAACATAGGGGTTAAGCGCGCTCATTGCGCCGTCATAGAAAAAGAAGGCGTTGCCGTCTGTGGGAGAACCGGCAAAAAGAGTGATGTACTTGGGAGCGGCGGCGGTGGCGCTCTTGAGATCCAAACCCTTCTCAATTCCCTGCCCCTGAAGCTGACCGACTTTGAAATTATTAAAGGTGATATAGTAGTCATAATCAGCGGACTCCGGAATGATGCGGTCGTACGCAATAACCGTAACCTTGTCACGGGCGGCGTCCGCAACAGCGGCGGCCACGCCGTCATTCACGCAACCGACAACGATGGCTTTCGCGCCTTGGGTAAGGAAGTTCTGAATCTGCGTGTTCTGCATGTTTTGATCCGCATTGGCATACTGATCCTGCGCGCGGAATCCTCTCGCTTCGGCAAACTTCTTGAGAGAAGCGCCGTCCTTTATCCAGCGCATCACATGGGTTTCTGGCATAGCGATGCCAATAAGCGTACCGCCAGCGGCGCCGCATCCCGCAAAAACCGTACCAGCGACAAGAATAGCCGCCGCTGCGGCAAACGATGATTTTCTCATTTTTTTCCTCCAAAATAAAACTTCTATATTAGCCGCCCATGCGGGCAAGTCTCCCATGTTACCCGATCCGTCTGTGAATCCCGCGCACAGCCATTGACTAGCGGCGTCTCCTTTCCGCATGCGCCGGACGCATACAGGGCGCGGCGCAAAAAACTGCCCCAGAGTCTGAGGAAACGGGCGAAAATATGCCGGCGCTTGCGTCAACGCTTGCCGGCTTGCTTGTATAGTGGTTGTTTTTCTTTCTGGTGTAAAAAGTTACTTTAAGAGAATATGGGGGGGGGGGGGGAATCTGCCGGACACACGTGCATTGGCGGCGGCGCGGCTATTCACATAGTACGTCTCTTTCATTTCTTGCTTTATGCAACACTCCTTTTAACAGTTTTGATATTATTCCAAAAATGCTATATCCTTTCCGGTTGGTTGTCAAGCGTTATTTTTAAATTTTTTCGCTGTTTTTTCAAAAGAATGAACCGCCAGCAGCGCTGAAGCTAACTTTGCGGTTTGGCGGAGGCGCGCGCCTCCGCCTGAGGACCCGCCTCCTTCAGCGTATAGTTGAACAGCAGTCCGGACAACCGCGTAGTCTCGCGCCCCGCATTTCAGCGGGGGTTAAGCTTGCTATTTGCGCGGGCGCGTTACAGTTTCTTTATTGTCACTGTGGTGAACTTAATGGTTATAGTCCGCGTTGACGCCGCTTTGTCCACCAGCGCCGCCTGCAACAGGGGGATGTCCCTGTCCGCCACGCCGGCAAGGCGTATTTGATACTTGTCGCCGGTCTTTATGGGCGCGGAGAATTGCTTCTTAATCGACCCTTGGTCAAACATTTTTTCCAGCGCGGCCTTAATCGCTCCTCCAGCTTCATATAAACCTCCTCAAATTCGGCGCGCCCGCCGTACAATTCCCTGTTACGGCTCCGCTCAATCGCCGCCTCCAGTTCCAGCAACAGTCTTTCCAGCCGTTCGGCTATTTCTTTGCGCTTCCTCCCGTCGTCGCCGCTTTTTTCATCTCCTTGCGGAATTTAAGCGGGCAAAACGGCAACAGCAACGCCATATTTCGCTCTTCCAGCGACTCAACGCTTTGATCAAGCGTTTTAAACGCTTCCATCTCATAATCACAATGTCCATTTCCCGGAAATTCCATGCGGAGCGGCGCCACATCAGGCGTCTTGCCAGTGCTTTCCCGGTAAATTGTCCGCGTTGCGGGCATCGTCAGTGTAATGCGGCTTCCGTCTTTCGACACACGCCTCCCTTGTCGCGCAACGGCGAAGCCGTATTGAAAAACCCGCATGGCTATGGTTTGTCCTCATCAATTTGAGCCTCCATCAAATATATCTCCGTTTCCACAGCGAGGATAATCGGAGATGATCTTTTCCAGTTTGCCGTCTCGCTCAGCCACGCTTTCGCGGACAAGAATGTAACGGCGCTACCGGGCGGGCGGCTTTTTCCGAACAGCCCGTTGATGAAATGCGCGATAGCCTGGGGACTCGACTCTTTGAGCGCATGCTTAAACAGCACGTCGAACAGATGCATGGTTCCACGCCCCGCCGCGCCGCCGGCTTTGCCAATTTTATCAGGCGTCAAACGCTCCTAGGGCAAAGATTTCCGCATTCGTTACAAATTCAGAGGCAAATTATGTCTCCCCGTCGTTTTTTCCATGCCTGTCTAAAACAAGCTTTTTTCTAATCTCTTGGGGTTTAACTCTCCGCCCTTTAGGAATGAAAAGATAGATAAAACGGTAAAAGAAACTTGTGAAGGGATAAGTAAAAGGTATGAAATAGAATTTCTTGAAATAGGGGCGGAAGGAGATCATGTACATTTTCTTGTCCAATCGACGCCCGCGTATAGTCCGGCAAAAACAGTGACGGCGATAAAGGGCATTGTATCAAGGAAAGTGTTTGAGGAACATCCGGAAGTAAAGAAGCGGTTATGGGGAGGGGAATTCTGGAGTGATGGGCGCTTTGTAAGCGCGGCGGGCAAGTATGGGAATGAGGAAGTAACATCAAATTATGTGAGATCACAAGATACGGAAAGAGAATATAAACAAATTCAGAAAAAGCGATTGGAATTATTCTAATCTTTCAAACAACAATCTTAAGACTCCCCGCCCTGAAGGGCGGGGTGGTTCATTAACGTGAGCTTTCGATATGGTAGCCGATCTCCGGTATATAAAGATTTATCGTTTCATATAGAGAGCGGGCAATGCGCTGGTTTTGTGGGGGGCTTCCGGTTGCGGAAAATCAACTATGGCAAAGCTGATGCTCAAGTTTTATGAGGCGGAGCAAGGGACGATCCGTATTGACGATCACGATATAAAGGATATTGACACGGCGACACTCCGCTCGCGTATCGGTTACGTTCCGCAGGAGGTTTTCATGTTTTCAGGGAGCATAGCGGAAAACATATCGCTTCATAAGCCGTCCGCCGAATTAGACGAAATAATAGAGGCGGCGAAAAAAGCGGGGGCGGATGAGTTTATAAGCGTATTGCCGGAACGGTATAACACAAAACTTGGGGAGCGGGGGTTTGCGCTATCCGGGGGAGAACGGCGGAGGCTGGCTTTAGCGCGGGTTTTGCTGGGAAAACCGGATATTCTGATTTTAGACGAGGCGACCAGCAACCTTGATTCCATAAGCGAGAGGTTTATTTATCAAGCCTTTGAAGAACTGCGGGGGAAAATGACAGCTATTATGATAGCGCGCTGGCTGACTACGGTACGGAAATGCGATATTATTTTTGTTATGGATAAAGGAAAATATTGTGGATCGGGAAGCCATAACGAGTTAATCGCCAGAGGCGCAAAACAATGTGGGACAGCCTGCTATGATACATTTTTCCAATATGACCGAATTTGAGCGGGGATATCAATTCTTTATGCTTCGCCTATCCCGGGCAATCAGCTTGTTTATTATCACGGTCGCGGGTATCGTCATCGCCGCGCTTATATGGGCGTCAATCGCAAAAATGGACGATGTAATAAAAGCGGACGCTCTTCTGCGTCCGCTGGAAACGAGCTCGTCCGTCAAAGCGCTTTCTGGAGGAGAAGCGCTAAAAAAAAAATTATACGCAAGATAGTTTTGTTATGGAAGGAGAACTGCTTCTGCAATTAGATGCGTCGGCGGACGTTCTTGAATTGGAAAACTCAAAGAAACTTATGGATCGGATAGAAAACAGTATTATAATCTATAACGCGCTTCTTGAAACGATCAAGTCCGGGAAAAATAGAGCAAACTCTCAAAATGAAGAGGCGCATATCCGCTCTCAATCATACCTTGTTGAATATCAACGTTGGATAAATCAAATAGAAGGACTAGAATTGAGATTAGAACGGGAGAAATCCCTGCCGGAAAGCGCGATCATAAAACAAGAGCTTGAAACCAAAGAACAAGAGGTTAAACAAACAAAACTGCAATTCTCATTATGGAAAATAATCAAACAATAGATAATCTAAGAAATTTAACACAAAATAAAGAAACCCTAGAACGCCATATCTCCGATCTGGAGCGGACCATAAGAAACGCCACGATTTACGCGCCCATATCCGGTAAAATAAAAGAAGTCAGGCAATTCAATGTCAGGGATTACCTTTTACCCGGCGAAGAAATCCTTACAATTATTCCCACCGGCACAAATTTAAAAACGGAATTGTACGTATCGCCCGCTTATATAGCGCAAGTGAGAATTGGAGATAAAGTAACGCTTCGCTTTCCCGGGCTTCCACCCTCAAGATTCGGAAAACTGGATGCGGAGATAAGCCTGATACCGGCGGACTACGCCTCATACAGCGGATCGGAGCCAATTTTTATTGTAGAAGCGAGCATAAAAGAACCGTGGCTTACGTCAGCGCAAGGGGAAAGAATCTATCTACGCTCCGGCATAGGAGCGCAAGGGCGTATAATCATTAAACAAGACACAGTAATAGGAATGATACTTAAAAAGCTTGATTTTATATATGACTAGCTGCCAACCATTATACCCGTTTCCGCCGGCTTAATCAAGCCTGTTGTGATGTTTTGAATATTTCGCAAAACGGGCGCGCAACCTGTAAAGAAGAAAATGGTCATAATTGGCATGAAACA